>PFJE01000040.1 GCA_002783865.1 Sphingomonadales bacterium CG_4_10_14_3_um_filter_58_15 | reverse complement strand
AAGTCTCGATGATCTCACCGGCCGACTCCTGTCCGGTATTGGCAAAATACTGGATCACACCAAGCCCCAGCGCGTGGTTGTACAGGGAGATACGGCCACAGCCATGTGCGGCGCGCTGGCTGCCTACTACCGACAGATTCCTGTCAGTCATGTCGAAGCGGGCCTGCGCAGCTACAATATCTATCACCCGTGGCCGGAGGAGGTGAACCGCAAGATCATCGGTACGATTGCCGATCAGCATTTTGCGCCGACAGAGACGTCGGCAGATGCGCTAAAGAAGGAAAATATTCCGGCAGAGCAAATCTTCATCACCGGCAATACGGTGATAGATGCGCTGTTGATCACGGCAGATAAAACCCGCGATGCAAGCAGGCTGGACCCTGTCCTTGGGGAATTGTACAAGAAATTTTCCGAACGCAAGATCATCGGGGTAACAAGCCATCGCCGTGAAAATCTGGGAGACGGATTGACCAATATTGCCAGCGCGCTTCGCTCCCTTGCCGAGCGGCAAGATGTTGCCCTGATTTTTCCCGTTCATCTCAATCCCAAAGTTCGTGCAATCATGCAGAACGCCTTGGGAGACCTCGACAATGTCGCGATGATCGAACCATTGGACTATCCCAATTTCGTCAGCCTGCTGACTCACTGCGATTTCATGATGACCGACAGCGGCGGCGTGCAAGAAGAAGCGCCGGCGCTTGGCAAGCCGGTCCTGGTGATGCGCGATACAACGGAACGGCCAGAGGGTGTCGCAGCCGGCACCGCGAAACTGGTCGGGACAGACACAGACGTGATACTGGCCGAAGCCATCAGGCTTCTGGACGATCAAGACCATTATCTCGCCATGGCGCGCGCGCACAATCCTTTTGGCGATGGCAAGGCTAGCCAGCGAATAGCCGACATTATCGAGAAAAGCCTTATCGCCTGAATATTTCTCTCCGAGGCCAACTGTTACCGAAATATTTACAATGATTGGCTAGTTTCCCTGCAGGTAAATCGCGCCGGATCGGTGCCTTGCGGAGTGGCTTCACATATGTTGTCGGAAGAAAAACCAAGCGTCTGCGTTATGGGACTTGGCTATATCGGCTTGCCAACGGCGGCCGTCATTGCTCGTTCGGGATGCATGGTGCTCGGCATCGATGTTAATGAAAAAGTGGTGAAAACCATCAATTCGGGCAATATCCATATTGAAGAAGTGGATCTGGACGGACTGGTGCAAGGCGTTGTGTCCCGCGGCACGCTCCGCGCTTCGCTGATGGTCGAACCGTCCGATGTGTTCGTGATTGCGGTGCCAACCCCGTTCGGTGACAATCATATCCCCGACACCAGCTATGTGATGGAAGCAGCAACCAATATCGCCGCCGCCCTGAAAACGGGCGACACCATCATCCTCGAATCGACGTGCCCGGTCGGAACCACCGAGAAAATGCGGGATCTGATCGCAAAATTGCGCCCCGACCTCAAGATTCCGGGTCTTGTGCACGATATCCCCGACATCGCCATAGCCTATTGCCCGGAACGGGTGTTGCCGGGGAAAATCCTTGAAGAACTGATCCAGAATGATCGTAGCATCGGCGGCATCACCCCGCGTTGCGCGCGCAAGGCGCTCGGCTTCTACCGCCGCTTCGTTCGCGGCGAACTGGTGACAACATCCGCGCGCGCTGCCGAAATGACCAAATTGGTCGAGAACAGCTACCGCGACGTCAATATCGCCTTCGCCAACGAACTTTCGATCATCGCCGACCATATGAATCTCGACGTGTGGGAGGTCATCCGCCTCGCCAACCGCCATCCCCGCGTCAACATCCTGCAGCCCGGCCCTGGTGTGGGCGGCCATTGCATCGCGGTCGACCCTTGGTTCATCATTCACAGCGCGCCAGAGCAGTCGCCACTGATCCGCATCGCGCGCGAGGTGAATGACGGCAAGACCGGCCATGTGCTCGAACAGGCCTCGCTGCTGATCGACGAATTGCCCGGTGTACCGATCGCCTGCTTCGGGCTGGCGTTCAAGGCCAATATCGACGACTTCCGCGAAAGCCCTGCCCTCAAGATCGCTGCCAAGCTGGCCCGGCGCTACGGGGGCCGCGTGAAAATTGTCGAGCCCTATGCCAGCGAGCTGCCGGCCGCTTTTGAAGGTACCGGCGCCGAACTGATCGATATAGATCAGGCGCTGGAAACATGTCCGATCATGATCACCCTCACCGATCACGACATGTTCAAATCAATCCCGCTCGACGAACGCGCGGGCAAGGTGGTCTATGACACGCGCGGAATCTGGCCGGATCAGCCGGACAATCGCGAAGCGGTAAGCGGATTACGGTTGGCAAGCTGATCGGTGCAGCCTTTAGACTTTGTCGTATACCGCCGCGGTTTCCTTGGCGACCCGATGCCAAGCATAGCGCGAGCTGGCTACGGACTGTGCATTCTTGGCAAAGGAATCTCGTTTTTCGATTGGCCAATTTCGCACGTGTTCGATAGCCGCAACCCAGTCACGCGGTGATGTGCTGTCAGCGAGCAACCCGATATCGGGCGTCACCACTTCAGCCAAACCGCTATGATCCGAGGCAATGACAACGCCGCCGCAAGCGGCCGCTTCTGCTGCAACCAGTCCGAAACCTTCTTTACCGAGACTCGGCACAACGACGGCCATCGCCTGTCCATATTGGTCGGCCAGCTGGTCGGGGCCGAGGTTACCCAGATATTCCACCAACGGCGATTCCAGTATCTGTGCTTCTCCTTCATCCCAGACTGTACCTGCGACTTTGATTTTCGGCGGATTTTCCATCCCCGCCAGCACCTCGCTAACAATGAACGACAAGCCCTTGCTGGGGGTAATGCGGCCAGCGAAAAACAGGCAACCATTGTGCGCACTTGGGGCGGACTGTGACCGAATATCCGTCCCGAGCGCAACTTTGACGACATTCTGAAACCCCAATTGTGTGGCCAGCTCGGAAATCCAGTCGCTATTCGCGATCAGGCTCGAATGGCTGAGCAGCCGAGCCCCGATCTTGATATAGGCAGCATAAAGCCGTCCCAAAAACTTATGGTTGGTCGCATAATTCAAATCTGATCCGTGCGCAGACAATATGACGCGGCTCTGCGGGTGACGCAACGATGCGATCCAGCCCAGCGGCCAGATCGCCACATCGCCGAGATGGACCACTTTTGCGGGTCCGACGAACAACAGGCGGAGCGCCGTTTTTAGCCCAAAACCGATCAAAGCGATCGCTGACGGCACGTCGCCGTTCGGCTTGCCCGGCAGAGCCAGAATATCCAGCCGGTGCGTTTTGCTCAGTTCCGCGGTCAGGCGGATGCAATATGTTTCCATCCCGCCCATCGCTGGCGCCCATTTGCGGGTAATAAAACGGACATCGGGAAATTGAGACTCTGCTACCAAAATCAGTACCCTCCGACAATCGGTCCAGATGGGAAGCCTTCCGGCAACGTCGGCACATGGTCGAGCGCCCATAACTTGACGCAGCCGCCACGTTCGTAGCGAACCATGTGCATTGCTGCTGATAGTGAAATACTGGTACCATCGGCAACGCGGCGACCATCGATCACAAGATCGCCGCCTTCTAGCGAGTAAGGGCCAGTGCGAACAATCCGAATCGGTTGTTCATTCGCCTGCGGACAGATTGTGCGCCCCAATATGTAAATCTTGTCACTATATGGCAGAAAATTTTTCCTTAGCGCTGCCACATCACGTTCGGGCAAAACGGCTGTTGATGGCTTGTTTTTGTAGACTGTCTCAAGCGCATCATCTGCAACGATAACGAATGCGATGCGGCCGGCTTCGATATCACGCGCAATCTGGCCGTTGCGCTGCCTCCAGTAGCTACGCAAACCAGGACCCGACATGAGCGATGTAAACTGCCGGGGATAGTGCGGAACATAGCTCGAAAAAGACAGATAAGGCGTTGGTTCCGGAAACAGGCGCTGAATCTCGTTGATCGTTGCGCGTTGCCGGTCGAGCGTGCCATATGGTTCCTGCGTCAGCAAGAAAGCCGGCCCGAACAAGGCAAAAACGATGACAGGTATCAAGCCATAGCGCCCTACCATCCTGGAAAGCACCGGCGCAATAGCGACACAGATCGGCGGCAGGAGAAAGGTGAAGAAATAGGGAAAAGTGTTGCGATAGAATAAGATGCACAGCAGCGGTCCGCAAAGGCCGATCAACAATATTCTGACCTTGATCGGCAATCCGCGAGCAACCGGAACAAGCAGAATGAGACCGAAGGTTACAAGCGGCGCCAAAAGCATCTCGGCGAAAACATAGCGTATCTGCTCGAACTCGAAGAAGCGAAGGAAGCTGTGCACGCTCCCAGCGATAGCCCTTTCTTGGTCTTGGACTACGGGCAAGGCCGCCCCGTGCAACCCAACCAGCACGGCGCAGGACAGCATCGCAACGGCGACGATGGCGGCGGACCGATAGACCACCCGGAATCCTGAGTCCTCTGGCTCACGCCAGTGAAGGTAGACGATAGCGGCAAAGCAGGGTGCGTAGAAAACACTTTTTATCGTTAGCGCTCCCGCCAGTCCAACCAGCAAGCCGGACAAGATAATACGCCGCCATGAGAATGAGCCGAAGGCGATCAAACAAAGAGCGCTCATCAATGCCAATGCTGCGACCGGGTCAGGGCGATAGGTAAAGGCATTAGTAAAAACAAATCCGGCGGTCAGATAGGCGAACCCGGATAAAAGCGCGGTCTCTATATCAACCAATCGGCGGGCGAGAATGATAATGCAGCCAGCCGTGAGCACCGCGCAGACGAGCATGGCAATGCGAGCGGTCTGAATTTGCTTGATAACATCTTCAGAGACCAACGTTGCCCAGCCGAACAGCCGGGTATGCAGCGACTGCAAACTGCCACTGAGCCGTCCGTCCGCCAATTCGTAGATTTGCCCGAAATGTAAAAATTCGTCCCAATTTATCGCTTTTTCAAAGATCAGCCAGCCTTGAGCGGCAATGATCAGAATCAAGGCAGCGATGATCACGTGCGTTCGGCTTCCCGCCTCAAAATCTGTTGGATTGATTTTACTCATACAGAGGCTTTAATCCATAGACGCGCCTCAAAATATTTGCCGACGAGCGGAAGTCTGCTAAATGGATGAAGCACCTTCAGAATATTGTAATGCGCAATGGTATCGACCTCGATCTTGCTCGCATCAAAACCCGAATGAATCAGTATGTCCTTGATCGCATTGCCATTCCGCACCGCGATATGCTCGGGAAATTGTCTAAGCACACCCATGTCCTTGGCCCGCTCCATGAAAAAGTCCAGATTGGGAGTATGAAGATATAATTTTCCGCCGGGACGCAGCGAGCTTCGTATCGCTGAGTAAATGCTGACCGCCAGTGCATCGTCGATATGTTCGGAAAAATCCAATGTCGTAGCGACATCAAATTGTGCCGGGTGATCAGCGCAGAATTTGATAATATCATCACAGTAGAATTGGCAGTTATTCAACCCTTTCGAACGCGCCCAATCACGCGCGGAGGCGATGAAGTCATTAGAAAAATCAACGCCGTGATAGGTCCCTATGCGATCACCGACCACCTGAAGCAGCATGCCATTTCCACAGGCAAAGTCGGCCAGTTCGTCATCTTCTGCCAAGTCAATACGACTGGCTAGAGCGCGCACCCGGTCCAGCGGCTTTCTATTATAGCGTTCCACATATTCACCGCTGTGAAGAGCAACGCTTTCCGTTTGTTCAGTTGGCATGGATATGTTCTTTGTTGAGCAAAAGAGTAGCGGCGAGTGCAGAAACCGTCAAATCTACGATGGCGCTCATCAACCGATGAACGATAGACAGCATGACAGCAGCTGCGGCCCCAACAATCGGGGTGAGTAGCGTAAGCAATATCACTTCGCGGACGCCCAACCCCGCCGGAGCGCCAGGAATAAGAAAGCCAGCGGCCCAAGCGATCGCATAGATCATGACAGCTGAAATAATCGGAATCGACCAGGCGCCCGGAAACGCAATAACAAGCGCATAAAATGAAAATCCGGCCAACAGGAAACTGATCGTCAGCCAGCAAATGGGTGCTATCCAGAAGTCAATCGAGAGCAGGCTGCGAATTTCCGGTGATTGACGGAAAGCAAAGGCAGCGAAGGCGATCATTACGATGAGCAGCAATATCGCGAGCGGCCAGAACAAGCCATCGGGCAATACCGAAACGATTGGAGCATCTGCCCATATCGAGCCATTCAGCAAGCTCGCACTGCCAACCAACAGCGACACGGCCGATAAAGCCGCACCAAATTCCACAATTGTGGACAAACCGCTCTGGGCAAAACTGATCTTATTCTGCTTGGCCAGCGCGGCGCGGCCAAAATAATGGGCGACATTACCGGGCAAATATTTCCCGATTTGCGCCACGAGTCCTATCCCTAGCGCCTTGCGAAGAGCTAGTCGGTGACCCCATTTTGCTATGACCGATGGCCAGACCATCGCGGTTGTAACCAAGCTGCAACCATAGGCCCCAGCAGCGAGTGCAAGCCAAGAATAATTCAGGCCATGCCAATCATAGCTCGCGATCGCTGGCCAGTTGTCCCGGACCTTTGCAGCAATATAGAATATCGCAAGCGCAAAAAGGATACTGCCGACGAGGTAAGCGGATTTTCGCAAAAGCGACTGCCTGACTTTGGATTGTGCCAATAGCTTGTCAGATATTTCAGGGGCAGCAGGACTAGCCATCGGTTCCGTCACGAAGCGATGACTTACCATTGAATTCGCCTTGGCTCTGTTCGTTATTGGATCGCAGTCGATCCTCTATATGACACAATCGTTCCAGTGACTGCTCGAGCAATTGGCGATTACGCCCGACCAGATCTGCCACAGCACCAAACATGATCGCAACCACGCCAAGCACAATGAGTGGACCGCCGATAACCAGGGATTGAATGTGACCGCCACCCTCACCGATCGCATAAAAATAGACAAAGCGAATGATTGGGGCCGCACCGACCAGCGCAGCAATACTCCCTGCCAACACGAAGACCTTCAGCGGATTGTACATCGCATAGGCGCGGATCATGGTGGCGGCGGTGTTGGTGATGAACTGCGGGATTGATTTGAACAGGCGCGATGGCCGGATCGCGCCATTGGTCCGGACCGGAACCGACACGACCGCCATCCGCTTGCGGCCTGCCTGAATGAGCATCTCGGTCGTATAGGAAAAGCTTGAGGTGATATTGATTTTCTGCGCGGCTGCCCGGCTGATGGCACGGAAGCCGCTCACCGCATCGGTGATTTGGGTGTTGGACAATTTTTTAACGGTCGCACTACCGAACATCTGCAGGAGACGCTTGAACGGACCAAAATGCGCATTGTCGCGGACGCCACGGTCGCCGACCACGATATCGGCTTCGCCGGCCAGAACCGGCTCAACCAGTTTGCAAATATCTCGACCTTCATACTGGTTGTCGGCGTCGGTATTGACGATGATGTCGGCACCTTCGGCCAGCGCCTTGTTGATTCCCGACTGGAAAGCCGCAGCCAGGCCACGGTTGGTCCGGTGCCGGACGATATGATGGACACCGAACCGCCGCGCGACATCACTGGTATTGTCCTTGCTGCCATCGTCGATGACCAGAATTTCGATGATGTCGATCCCGTCAATCTGGCGCGGCAAGGCGACGAGCGTTTCGGGCAGGCTATCCGCCTCGTTGTAGCAAGGAATCTGGATGATCAGCTTCATGGTGCGCGTATTCCTCAACTGTTCGTCCCGGCAGTACGGGCCGTAAAAATCGGTTAAGAAACCACTAAAAGCCTATGGTTAACAAAGCGTATAGATCGTTAGATTAACTGACTTTTCGTCAGGCCATAGGGGTGATACGGTTGCA
>PFJE01000115.1 GCA_002783865.1 Sphingomonadales bacterium CG_4_10_14_3_um_filter_58_15 | reverse complement strand
TTGCTAATAGACGAACGCTGAATGCGCAATGTCCGTGCTATCGTTCGAAAAAGCGAGCCGTCTCGTCATCCATCGGAAACATCAGTTCAATCCGGGTTTCCCCCGCTTTGGTGTCCTGCACCGAGCCAAATTGCGCGATTACGGAGAAAAGCGAGAGGCGATGTTCGCCGACCCGGAAAATGGTCGGGATCACCGCCTGATTGAGATTGATCGAGCCCATATCGACCTGCCGCACCCGTTCGTGGGAGGCCAGCCGCTTCGCCATAGCCGACAGCTGATCATCGCCGCCCAGCTCCAGTATTTCGGTGCGCAGGCGGGAGATGGTCAGTACCGCGACCTCTTCCCAATTCTCCAGCAGATCCAGCCCGGCGGTGGCGATCAATATGTCGATCAGATTGGCCGGTCCGCCGGGAGCGGCCAGCGCCAGGATCATCTCGGCCCCCTGGTTGCTGGCGACGATATTCCAGTGGCGGTCGATGGCATAGCCGGAGAATGGATCATGGTGATCCAGCATCGTCGCGATCGCCTGGTGGACCGGCGCCAGTTCCGGCGCGTCATCGGAAAGACTGGGATAGACCGGCGCGAAGCCAGCGGCATGGAGCGCCTGATTGGCGGCGGGGCGGGGCAGCTGCAAGGCGTCCGACAGGCGCAACACCATCGCGCGGCTGGGATTGGCGCGCCCCGATTCGAGAAAACTCAGATGGCGCGCCGACATCTCGGCCTCCAGACTGAGATCAAGCTGGCTGAACCGGCGAACTTTGCGCCAGTCCCTCAGGATTGCACCAAATTCCGACGGCATGACTGTCTCCTTCCCGGAAAATCCGATCCTTATGACTGGAAGCTGAAGGCTAAGCACTTACCCGCGAGGTAATTGTTTTCCGGTGCGGGAGCCCTTGTGCTCCGCACTTGATGCGGAGCTTGGCCGGACAGGCAGCCTCTTAACCTCCAGAGCTCCGCATCAAGTGCGGAGCACGATATCTCTCGATTTCTGCTTCAGCCGCGCCCGTTCACATCCTTGACCCACGGACCGAACGGCGAACTGCCGAGCATCGCCACCTGGGTCTGGGCGCTGACCGCGTTGATCCCCAGCTGCGGCTTGCCGCCGGGATGAACCGGCAGGCGCAGCGGCCGTTTGCCCGGCACCATCGCAATCACCCCGGCAATCGCCCGCGGCACATCCTTCGGGTCGGTGGAGCCACCGCTGTTGCGCAGTGCGCCATCGACCAGCGCCTGATAAGCAGCCTTGCGCTCGTCATCCGCCTCTTCCAGCATTGCCATCGTGTATTTGTTGCCATTTTCCCAGATCTTGGTCGGGAAGCCGCCGGGCTGGACGATCGTCACATCAACGCCGTGGGGGACCAGCTCATAGGCCATCTGCTCGCTCATCGATTCCACCGCGAACTTGGTCGAGCTGTACAGTCCCATGCCGGGCACCATCACCCGGCCGAGCTGTGACGAGACATTGACGATCAGACCCGATTTCTTCGCCCGCATCTTTGGCAGGGCGGCCCGCGCCACCCGCTGATAGCCCATGACATTGGTGTCGAACAGTCGCTGCATCATCGCCAGATCCTGCAACTCGACCGGCGCGCCGGTGCCGATCCCGGCATTGTTGATCACGACATCCAGCGCACCGCCATTTAGCCGCTCGGCTTCCGCAACCGCCGTGGTCACCGACTCGTCCGACAGCACATCCAGTTCCAGGATGGTGATATCCAGATCCTTTTCGGCGGCGGTCTTGGCCAGCGCCGCCCCTTCAGCCCGCGGCAGATTGCGCATCGTGGCGAACACTTTCGCGCCCTGTTCGGCGTAGAGGATCGCTCCGAGATAGCCGAAACCGGAGGAACAGCCGGTGATCAGCACCGCCTTGCCTGTCAAATCCGGCTTGCCATCGGCGGCGGCCGCAGGACCGGTGGACAGAGCGAACCCGGTTGCAGCGGTGGCGCCGAGCAACTGGCGGCGATTGAGGGATGACGTTCGGGTTCGTTCGGTCACGGTAGCACTCCTGAAATTCCAGATCGCAGACAGACTATCATAAAATGCGCTCCAAAGTGAACGGGATGAATCGAAAAGCGATAGCGGGGCGGTAAAAGTCCGTTCGGGCTATTCATCGGTCGATCGCATCATGCGGTAGAAACGAATGCTGAGCAGCAAAGATGCAATCGAGAATGTCCCGACATAGCCGAGAATTCCAATGTTGCGGATGTGCATGTTGCCGTCCGGAACCCCGACCAGCCCGACCAGGGCCAGAACCCCGCTCACCGCCAGCAAAAGTCTGATGCTCTTTGCCAGATCGCCGCCGGATATCGCCGGTATCGCCGAGAAAGCGGCGAAAGCGAAAAATATGTCCCAGGCCAGAATATCAAACGCATAGGCAAGCGACGGCCAACGGAAGGAAAAGAAAAGGGGCGCCGCTTCCCAAGACAGGAAGGCGGCCTGCCTGCTGAGCGTGAGGATGGGGAAATGCACCAAGGAAGTCAGGCCGGCGAGGAGCCCGGCGAAAACCACGGAGATCAGCCCGAAGATTTTTACGCTGGCCGGAGCCTGCTCGTGAACGCAAGCGAAAACCGCTACCAGAAGCGGTGCCTGCAACAGGATGAGCAGCTCCAGAAGAGTAAAATAGGGATCCCCAATCGGGTCGTCCGGGTAGCGCAGTGACGACAGGCCCAGCGCCAGCGTCGCTCCGTATAGCCAGCTGAGAAAGAAATAGGCCAGGGCGCAAATGGCACCGAAGCGCATCGCTTTCCGGTTTGCGGTCATTTCCGTCATCAACACCTCCCTGCAAGGGTCTTGAAATACACTATCATCCTTTCGACGCGCTTTGCCAGCTTGCTATCGCGAACGGTCGCAACACCGGATGGCGTGAACGTGTTTTTCGACAATGTGCCGGCGAGCCACGGGACCATGTGCTCGAAGGCATTGACCGGTTCCCGGAGACCCTGTTCATGCTGTTCAGCGGTCGAAATCTGGGCAATCTCGTTTCCCGGCCCTTACCGATCCTGCCCTGCTGCTATGCCGCCGGGAATTGGGAGCGCGTTCGATTGGCAAAGGCGACCAGCGACAGCATCACCGGCACTTCCACCAAAACACCGACCACGGTGGCGAGCGCCGCGCCGCTGCCCAGTCCGAACACGCCAATGGCTACGGCCACGGCCAGTTCGAAGAAATTGGAGGTGCCGATCAGGGCGCAGGGCGCCGCGACATTGTGCGGCACTTTCCACGCCCATGCAGCGGCATAGCTGACCAGGAATATGCCGTAGCTTTGAATGATGATCGGCACCGCGATCAGCGCGATCAGGAGCGGCTGGGTGACGATGGTCTGCGCCTGGAAGGCGAACAGCAATACGACGGTGACCAGCAGGCCGAGCACCGACAGCGGCTTGATCCGTCCGGTAAAGGCGGCCACCGCCGCCTCGCCGTCGCTCGTCCGGGCGAGCAGCGCCCGCCGCGTCAGCGCCCCGGCGACCAGCGGGATCACGACATAGAGCAAAGTCGAGAGCAGCAGCGTCTCCCACGGCACCTCTATATCGGTGACACCGAGCAACAGCGCGACAATCGGCGCGAAGGCAAAGATCATGATGATGTCGTTCACCGATACCTGCACCAGCGTATAGGCCGGATCGCCCCGGGTCATCTGCGACCAGACGAAGACCATCGCCGTGCACGGCGCCGCGCCGAGCAGGATCAGGCCGGCAATATATTGCTGCGCATCGTCCGGCGACATCAGCCCGGCATAGATATATTGGAAGAACAGGACCGCCAGCGCCGCCATGGTGAACGGCTTGATAAACCAGTTGACGATGATGGTGATGACCAGGCCCTTGGGCTTTTCCCCGATATGGCGGAGGCTGGCGAAATCGACGCTGACCATCATCGGATAGATCATCGCCCAGATCAGCACCGCGACCACCAGATTGACCGAGGCATATTCCAGCCGTGCCAATATCGCGACCGCATCGGGCGCGATATTGCCGATCACTATGCCGGCGACAATCGCCGCAGCGACCCAGAGCGACAGCCATTTTTCAAACAGGCCAAGGCCCGCCGCGGCAGCGGAATCAACGGGTTGTGTTGCCATTTTCAAGCCTCGGCTTTTTCTGTGCCGATTTCGCTGAGCCGGTTCTGCAGGCTCATCCGGTCGATACTGTCCAGCGGCAGGGCCAGAAACAGGCTGATCCGGTTGAACATCATGCGATAGGCCTCGGTAAAGGCCGCACGCTTTTCGGCTTCCGATCCCGTGACCGCAGCCGGATCGGGAATGCCCCAATGGGCGGACATCGGCTGGCCCGGCCAGACCGGGCAGGTTTCGCCAGCGGCATTGTCGCAGACGGTGAACACGAAATCGAGCCTTGGCGCATCAACGCCGGAAAATTCATCCCAGTTTTTGGAGCGCAATCCTTCCGTGGGGTGGCCCATAATCTTGAGCAAATCGAGCGAATAGGGATGCACGGTGCCAGTCGGATTGCTGCCCGCACTATAGGCTTTGAACCTCCCCTGGCCTTCGCTCTGCAATATCGCTTCCGCCAGGATCGAGCGGGCGGAATTGCCGGTGCACAGGAACAGGACGTGATAGACCCGCTCGCTCATGACAGGGCCGCCTTCGACGGCGCGCAGCAGCTGGTTTCCGAAGCATTGGCCGAGACCGCGGACAGTTCCGGTGAATCACCATAGACCACCGATTCGCCATTGGTATAAAAGGCTTCCCAGACGACTCCGTCCGGATCGGAAATCCAGCTCTTTTCGGACTTGGCATAGCAGCAGGTGGTTTGGCCTTCTTCCAGTACCGGTGCATCGGCCTTGCGCAGACGGGTGAAGACCTGCTGCAATTCCTCGGGGCTTTCGGCCTGGATGCCGAGATGCTCGATGCCCTTGGTCGCGTGATTTTCCGACGAGATCGCAAAATTGACGCGCGGATCGTCCAGCATCCATTTGGCATAATCATTCTTGGTCACCGTCGGTTCGGCGTCAAATAGTGTCGAATAGAATTTGATCGAGGCGTCGAGATTGTCGACGCCGACATGAATGTGCATCCGTTTCATTGGCAGAGCCTTTCCAGTTGGTTGGTAATGGGAGCGCAATCGTCGCCGGAACAGCAATTTTCCAGCATGAACGCGATCAGCGCGTTCATCGCGGCGAGATTGGCGCGGTAAATGATCAGGCGGCTGTCCCGCCGCGAGGAGACAAGATCGGCGCGTGACAGAATCGACAGATGGGAGGACATGGTATTTTGCGGCACCGCCAGCCGCTTGGCAATTTCCCCCGCCGGCAGGCCCGACGGTTCGTGGCGCACCAGCAGCTTGAACACATCCAGCCGGGTGTTTTGAGCGAGAGCGCCGAGCGCTTCTATGGCATTGGTCGAATCCACATATCTATAATTATGGATATATGGATTCATTGTCAAGCCAAAAATGGACATGTCCGGTTCCGCTCGATCTTCCGAACGAAGCGACGCTTGTCGAAACCCTTGGCTCCGATTAGAGACCATAAGCAAATCTCCCTTTTCCGATGGAAATTCCAATGACCCTGATCGGCCCCGCCTCGCACAGCTATTTTTCCCAGCGGCTCCGCCTGCATTATGCCGACTGGGGCAATGAGGACAAACCGCCGCTGATCCTGCTGCACGGCGGCAAGGACCATTGCCGCAACTGGGACTGGACCGCCCAGGCGCTGCGCGACGACTGGCATATCATCTGCCCCGACATCCGCGGCCATGGTGACAGCCAGTGGAGCACCGACGGCAATTATGCGCCGATGGCAATGGTCACCGATCTCGCCCAGTTGATCCACCAGCTTGACCTGTCGCCGGTCACCATTGTCGCGCACAGCATGGGCGGCAATATCGCGCTGCGCTATACCGGCCTCTATCCCGACACGGTGCGCAAGCTGGTCGCGATCGAGGGGATGGGCCCCGGCCCGGAAATGCTCGCCGAGCGCGAGAAGATCGGGCAATTGCAGCGGGTGCGCAATTCGATCGAGGAAAAGCGCAAGGCTGCCGGCCGACAGGTGAAGCGCTATCCGACCTTCGACGACGCGCTGAAGCGGATGCAGGACGCCAACCAGCATCTGTCCGACGAACAGGCCCGCCATCTGACCACCCATGCGGTGATCCGCAACGAGGATGGCAGCTACAGCTGGAAGTTCGATCCCTATGTCCAGCACTGGGACAGCATCGACCTGACCCAAGACGCGATCCAGCAGCTGTGGGCTGACATCAGCTGCCCGACCCAGCTCCACTATGGCGCCGACAGCTGGGCGAGCAATCCGGAGAAGGACGGCCGGATCCAATATTTCGGCGACAATGTTTCGGTGAGGGAATTCCAGAAAGCCGGCCACTGGCTGCACCACGACCAGTTCAAGCTTTTCGTCGAGACGCTGCGGGACTTTCTATAGGAAGCGGAACCCTATGCTTCGCCAATAATATAGATCGGCCGGTTGCTCCCGACACTGTAACATTACGGCATCGCAATTGAGAAGAAAGGCTGATAGAGATCAGACGGTTAACCGTGACACCATCCGATAATATGCTAGATGGTCGATCACGAATGAAAAGAGGACAGATATGGTCGCCACCCAATCCCGCATGCGTTATGCTTCCCTCTCCATTTTCCTTCATTGGGCGATGCTGCTGCTGATAACGGCGGTCTACAGCTGCATCCTGCTGCGCGAGAATTTTCCCAGAGGCAGTGACCTGCGCGAGGGTTTGAAGATGTGGCATTTCATGCTCGGCCTGTCGGTGCTGGCGCTGGTGATCATCCGGATCGTTGCGCGGCTGCTCACTGCCAAGCCGCCGATCAAGCCGGAACCGCCTGCCTGGCAAATGCTGCTCGCCAAAGTGACACATTTCGCGCTTTATGCGTTCATGCTGGCGATGCCGGTCCTGGGCTGGTCAATCCTTAGTGCTGAGGGTGCGACCATTCCCTTTTTCGGGCTGGAACTCCCTGCGCTGATCGGGCCGAGCAAGGCTCTGGCGGAGCAGATCGAGGAGATTCACGAGACCATCGGCTCAATCGGATACTATCTGATCGGCCTGCATGCTCTGGCGGCGCTGTTCCATCACTATGTGGTCAAGGACAATACGCTCCGGCGGATGCTGCCCGGCAAGCGTTCCACTCGTTGACCTCAACCCGCTCCCTTGCGGGAGAAGGATACGGAGCCTTATTCGCACAGCGGATTAGGCGCAGTTGGATGAGGGTGCTCTGGTGCCAGATTGGCGCGCCAATCCACCGGCAGTACGCCCTCACCCAGCTTCCACTAGGCAGCAAGCTGCCAAGTCTGCGCAACCCTCTCCCTGAAGGGAGAGGGAACTAAGAAATCATCCCTCGCAGTGTCGTGATCCGGTCCGCTTCTTCGGCGGGCTTGTCCTTGCGGATGCGGTGGATCCGCGGGAAGCGCATGGCGAGCCCGGACTTGTGGCGCTTGCTCTCGTGGATCGAATCGAACGCGACTTCCAGCACCAGCGATTTCTTCACCTCGCGGACCGGACCGAACCGGTTCAGCGTATTCTCCCGGACAAAACGATCGAGCCATTTGAGCTCATCGTCGGTAAAGCCGGAATAGGCCTTGCCGACCGGCAGCAAGTCGCCGTCCGCGGTCCAGCAGCCAAAAGTATAGTCGGAATAGAAGGACGCCCGCCGTCCGTTGCCGCGCTGGGCGTACATCATCACGCAATCGGCGTTCAGCGGGTCGCGCTTCCACTTGTACCAGTGGCCGGTGACACGGCCAGCGAGATAAGGGCTTTCCCGGCGCTTCAGCATCACCCCTTCGATCGCCGCATCGCGGGCACCCGCGCGCATGGTTTCCAGCGCAGCGAAATCGTCCACCTCGACGACCGCCGACAGGTCGAAATGGTCGGCATTCAGCTTCGGCACGAACGCCTCCAGCCGCTGCCGCCGCTGATGCCAGGGCAACAGCCGCAGATCCTCCTCGCCCTCCATCAGCAGATCATAGACCCGGACAAAGGCGGGAAATTCCTGCCGCATCTTCTTCGGCACGGTCTTGCGGCCAAGCCGCTTCTGCAGCG
>PFJE01000002.1 GCA_002783865.1 Sphingomonadales bacterium CG_4_10_14_3_um_filter_58_15 | reverse complement strand
AAACACCGCATTGATCAGAGGATATTTTTCCATGACCGCAGCCACCAAACCGGCTTGCTTGCGCAAGAGGCCCGAATATACCGTGGTCAGCGGCACTTCGAGAAGCCTTTGGTCGTCATTCCACCAGAATGGCTCCGCGCCAACCGCGAGAAAATCCGGTCCGCCCTGCCCGCTATAGTCAAAGCGGGGCCGGATGCTGCTGTCCAATACAAAGCCGTGCTTGATCAAAAGCTCCATCGTATGCGGGCCAATGCCATAGCGCCCGGCACGGAAGATGGTCGGCGTCACGCCAATTTTGTCGCGGAGCGCATCGCGCAATATCACCAGCTTCTGCTCTTCCAACGCTTTCGGCAAATTGCCGGCAAAGCTGTTGTGAACGCTAACCTCCTCTTCGAACGGCGGATTGACCCAGGGGTGCAAATGCACGCCGACCAGGGCGGTTTGCTGCTCGGTAACCGCTTTCAGAAAGGCCGAAGCCGCGTCATCTTCAATAATCGCATAATCGACAAAGTAGATCGGCTTGATCCCGTACTGCTCAGCAAATCCCTGAAATTCTTGCAGCTGGGGCACCGAAACAGTGGTGTGGCCGCTGCGCTGAAAGGGGGCGTCCCAGTCAAATTCCTCTTCCGTGTCGACTGTAATAAGAAAACGTCTGCCAAATGTGTTTGGCCATTGGACATGACGATCCGGTTTTCGGACTTTCATCGGCTGATGATCCTGCGCAGAAATCCCTGTCACCTCTATTTTGCCCGAAATGCCTCAAAAACGGTCGGCGAACAGGCGGACTATTCCAATTCCGTTTCTCGGATTTGGATTTTGCTAGTAGCGGCTGCGGGCAGCGTCAAGGCAATGTTATCCTCGTTGATTGCCAGCGAGCCGCCGGCAGACTGCGCGAGATTACGCACCAGACGCAGCGAGAAACCCAGACCGAGTAGCGAGGATTCACCGCCCTCACCATCAATCCCCTGCGAGGGATCCAGCAGGATATTCTCCGCGATTCCCTTGATTCGCGACGGGCGGGAGAGTTTGAATTGATTGGTCGGTTGCACGCCGATGCGCGTCCGTAATTCGCCCTTCAATGTTTCGCCATTCTCGCAAGAGATAATGGCAGCCGACAACAAGCGGGCAAAAATCCGCTCCACCGATTCGCCGTCCAGAGCGAAAGACCGAACCGGCTCTGCCTTGCTGATATTCAGATCAACAGCCTTGCTCTGCGTCAGTCCCTGCAGTCGCTGACTCATCCGCTCGAACAACCAGGCCGCTCCGGCGGTTCCACTGGACTCCGGCAATTGCCCGGAATCCACTTTCACCGCGATATCAAGATCTTCAAAACCTGCCAGCAACCGCCTTGCTTCATCCATGATGTTGCGCGCCAACGACCGATATTCGTAGGAAGCCGGTCCAAAAAGCTGTTGCTCGATAATTTCGCTAAAGCCGATCACCGCATTCAGCGGCGTCCGCAGTTCATGGATCAGTTGCTGCAACTGTTCGCGCCGTTCCGTGTCAATCCCGCTATGCCCGGCATCCTCAGCCACATTTGGCCGCCGCATGATTCCGCGATAGCCCTCGAACCGCCCGGTTTCCTCACTGAAATAGGGAATTGCGCTCATCCGCCAGTCGCCCGTGATGATGGTCGCTCCGCAGAGCCGCATCCGGGCATTTTCCATCGGCATCCGCTGCCGAAAGGCAGCCGCACCATAGGCGTCGGGGCCGGGGCCTTCATCAAACGCCGGCTGCGCTATGGTTACTCCAACGATCGCTCCTTTCGGTGGACCCTCGGTCCAGTTGATCGTTCCCGTTTCATCCGTTTCAAATCGGATGGCTTCCAGAGGTTCGGCAAAGAAACTCTGACCATCGCCATCGTCGACTCGTGAACGCGGGGCGTCGACCGGACGATTTTTTTGATAATCGGCGATCTTTTCCACCAACGCACTGATCTGGGATTCCGCCAAATGCTGAGCCGGCTCAGTGGAATGGTCTGCTGGCGAATCATCTGCTGGGACGACCGTCACAGGTTTTTGTTGCGAACCGCCGCCAAGAGATGGCACCTCTTGCGCAGGCTGTGCAGTCTCGTCGCCCAGCGGCGCAAAACCCTGCGATTGCAACCGTGCCTGCGCCCGCGCCGACATCCGGGGAAAAGCGTCTGCGCAGATTTCCGGCGTCAGGTCGGCCGCGGTCATCGCAGCATCACAAATAGCATCGGTGTCGGCGGTCAGATAGACCAGCAGCGGAGCGGAGCGCAATCGGCCATGCAGCGATTGCACAGCCGCCAGCCGGTCCTGCTCCGACACGCGGTCATGCAGATCATGTAACCGGGTCAACCCGGCCTGCACGTCGTGATTGGCCAAGTCCCCGGGCTTCTGGGCCAGCAGGTCAATCACCTGCCGCCATTGCGTGGCTGCCCCTGCGCCTTCCGGCAGGCTCCCCTTGAGCACGGTGGTCAGGCGGTCATCGAAGCGCAATATCAGGTCCCGAAAATCGTTGGCTTATCCAATTGTTAACTGGGTGATAACCTTTTCGGCAGCCAACAGGAAGCAATGAATATTTCGCGTCACAATGTGGGACATGGGAGAAAGCATTGCTTGGTCTGCTTATTATATTATAACCGTCAAATGATTCGCGAACGGATATTACATTGTTATGGCTGACACGAACCTCGACGAAATCGATTTGAAAATTCTGCAGCGGTTGCAAGATGATGGACGGATTACCAATGTTGAACTCGCCAACAGCGTTGGCTTGACGGCACCACCCTGTCTCCGGCGCATGCGCGCTCTGGAAGATGAAGGTGTGATCAATTCCTATCACGCTGCGATTGATCCCGCCAAAATGGGATATACCATAACGGTTTTCGCGATGGTCAGCCTGAAGAGCCAGGCCGAAACCGATCTGCAGGCGTTTGAGGAACATGTGCAAAAGCTGCCCGAAGTGCGCGAATGCTACATGCTGAATGGCGAAATCGATTTTATATTGAAGGTCGTCGCAAAAGACCTTCAGCAATTTCAAAGCTTCTTGACCAGCCAGCTCACCGCAGCGCCCAACGTGGCCAGCGTCAAGACATCGCTCACCATCCGGTCGGCCAAGCATCTGCCCGGCGTTCCGATCCAGGAATAGAAAAGGTCGAGTCGGCAATAAAAAAGGGCGCCGATGGCGCCCTTTTTCAAATTTTCAAACAGGATTGGATCAGCTTGCCGGTTCAGCGGTAGCCGGGGTCGGCGTTGCCGCCACCGGTGCCGGAGCCGCTTGCTGTTCGATCCACGTCTGCCACATCGCAGCCAGTGGAGCGCGGGTTCCCGAAACCTTAGCAAAGGCCTGCTTTGCCGCTGCCAGATCGCCGGCATAGGCATGCGCCGTACCAATTCCCACATAGCCGCGGTTCATATCGGCTCCCGGCTTGGCCAGCCCTGCTTCGTAAAACGCCACAGCCTTGTCATAGCCTTTATAGCCAAGCCAAACGTCGGCAAAATTCATCATCACCGAACTACTTCCGGATCCTCGAACTGCTGACGGTTGCGCAGGCAATGACGCCCGGTCAGCCGACACCTGGCGCTCTGCCGGAGCAAGCAATTCGGTGACCAGTGGGCTATTGGCGCTGACGATGCCCTTCTGCTTGCCTTCGCTCAGCACGGCGACCACTTCACCAAACAGGTTCTTGCGCTGCGCTTCCTCGGCAAATTCCTTATAGTCGCGCGTTGTCTTGAGCGCATCCGTCGCTTTCATAAAGCGCAAAACCTCAAGATTCTGGGTGCTGTCGGCCTGTGCTGTCCAGCGGCTTGCTGCGATCGCATCACCCCAGGAATCGCCGGATGGATAAGCACCCGCCCATTTTGTCGCCCAGGTGGCGTAAAGATTCTTGTCCTTGCTTGCCAGCGCCCGATCGCGAGCGAGACGGTACCAGGCTTCAGGAGCCTTCGTCGCCGAAGCATTGGCCTCACTGATAATTGTGTCCCACTTTGCCAGGCCTTCTGCAGGCATGTTCCGCTTGAAGTAGGTCTCCGCCAACAATGGTTCGATATTGTTCGCCCGATAACCCAGGTCATAGGCCGCCTGGAAATATTTCGCGGCGTCCGCCCAGCGTTCTGCGCCATAGGCAAAATTACCGGCAAAGAAATTGAATGCTGGCAATTGCTCCGCGCTGGTTTTTCCGCTGTCGAGCGAAGCCAGGATGCCTTTTTCCTGCAGGCCAGTATCCTTCAAGGTGCCGCCGAGCTGAATGGCCAGCTGGCCTGCGACAAAACGGTCATCAGCAGCCAGGGGTTCAGCCAGCAAGGCTTCCACCAGAGGCTTCGCGGTTGCAGGGGTTTCGGTCGCCATGGCGGCCTGAATTGCGGCCACTTTTGGTTGTACTTCCTTGCTAATTTTAAGCCCGGAATCCTTTTCCTTTTTCTTCTTTGCCGCCTGGGCGTCCTGCGGCAATGCGGTTACGGCGAGCGTACCGGCGGTTGCCAACGCAACGGCCATGGAAAAATGAGATAAAAAACGCATGAATATCCTCCGGATGATTATTATATGGGGGAAACGGGTTCCCCGGAATATGGTTGCACCACACACTCTTGGCCCTATTACCAAGCTTTCATCGCTTTTCTAGAGTGAATCCGCTGAATAGAGGTTGAACGGTCGCCATTCGGTGTCCCCATTGGGCATTCCCCTTAGTATAATGAGGTAAAATCGCGTGCTTGCAATCATTTCCCCCGCCAAATCGCTGGATTTTGTATCCGATCTTCCGGATATCCGGTCAACCGACAATCGATTTCCTGCAGAAACCGAAAGATTGGCCAATGCGATCGGCAATCTGACAACCAAGAAGCTGAAAGCAATCATGCCGGTGTCAGACAATCTGATCGCGCTCAACCGGCAGCGGTACAGCGAATTTTTCGATCAGCCGGAAAGACCGGCGATCTATGCCTATAATGGTGATGTCTATACCGGCTTCGAAGCCCGCAGCATCGGCGATGAAGCGATGGCGTTCGCACAGGACCATTTGCGTATTCTGTCGGGTCTCTACGGGCTGCTTCGTCCGCTGGACCCCATTCGCCCCCATCGCCTGGAAATGGGCACCAAATGGGCGCCCCGTTACAGCAAGTTGACCGATTTCTGGAAGGACAAGATTGCCAAAGCAGTGGCCGCCGATCTCGATCAGATCGGCAGCGACATCATCGTCAATCTGGCGAGCAACGAATATTGGGCATCGGTCAAACCTTATATTGCATTGCTGCCCGGGCGAATCATCGAAGTGGATTTTCGCAAGGATAGCCCCGACGGCCCAAAGTTCATCAGCTTCGAGGCGAAGCGCGCGCGCGGCATGATGGCACGCTATATTTGCGAAAACCATCTGACCGACCCCGAGATGCTCAAGGGCTTTGACCATGACGGTTACCGGTTCGATGACGAAAGCAGCACAGAAAACAGTCTCCGCTTCATTCGCACATGACCGGACAATCGGCCGTCATTTTTGGCGCAACCGGTGGCATTGGCAAGGCGATCGCCGATGAGTTGGAAGCAGGCGACCGGTTTGACCGCATTGTCCGCTTTTCCCGGTCGGGCGAAAGCCCCGTCTCGGTCGATCTCAGCTCAGAAGAAAGCATCCGGGATGCCGCCGCGTGGCTGGCGGACAAGCAGATTGCACCATCATTGGTCTTTGTCGCCACCGGGTTGCTGCACGATGATAAAAAGGGTCCCGAAAAAAGCCTGCGGCAGCTCGACGCCGACTGGCTTTTGAAAAATTATCAGGTGAACGCCATCGGCCCGGCATTGATCGCCAAGCATTTCCTGCCGTTGATGGACCGGAACGAGATTATCAGATTCGCAGCCCTCTCGGCCCGTGTAGGCAGCATTTCGGACAATCGGCTCGGCGGCTGGTACGGTTATCGCGCATCGAAGGCCGCGCTCAACATGATGATCCGCAACCTGTCGATTGAATGGTCGCGCAAGAACGAAAAATCGATCATCGTGGCGCTGCATCCCGGCACCGTCGACACCGCGCTAAGCGTCCCATTTCAGGGCAATGTTGCGCCCGAAAAATTATTTGATTCGGATCGCGCGGCGCGGCAGTTGCTGGATGTTCTCGAAGCGCTGAAACCCGCCGACAGCGGCAAAATTTTTTCCTGGGACGGGACTGAAATCCAGCCCTGATTCCAGCACTGTAATAATAATGTAAAACTGGCCCGAAAAGCTGGCTTTTGCTGGCCCCTTCCCCTAGAAGAACCGACAAGAAAAAACCCATGAAAAAGGCCCGTTTGTGAACGAACAAACCTCTCCACCGTCCCCGTCCAACATTGAATCGATAGACATCGTCGATGAGATGAAAACCAGCTACATGGACTATGCCATGTCGGTCATCGTAAGCCGCGCCCTGCCCGATGTCCGCGACGGCCTGAAGCCGGTCCATCGCCGCATCCTGTTCGCCGCCCAGGAAGGCGGCATGGTCGCTGGCCGCCCCTATCGCAAATGCGCCAAGATCGTCGGTGACGTGATGGGCAATTATCACCCGCATGGCGACAGCGCGATCTACATGGCCCTCGCCCGGATGACCCAGGACTGGTCGATGCGGGTGCCGCTGATCGACGGCCAGGGCAATTTCGGCTCGATGGATCCGGATATGCCGGCATCGATGCGTTATACCGAAGCGCGGCTCAACAAGGTCGCCAATTTCCTGCTTAACGATCTCGACAAGGACACCGTCGATTTCGTGCCCAATTATGATGGCAGCCGGCAGGAACCCAATGTCCTGCCCGCCCGCTTCCCCAACCTGCTGGTCAATGGGGCCGGCGGCATCGCGGTCGGCATGGCCACCAATATCCCGCCGCACAATCTCGGCGAAGTGATCAACGCCAGCCTTGCCTATATCGAAAATCCCGGGATCACGATCGACGAGCTGATCGAAATCGTCCCCGGCCCCGATTTCCCGACCGCTCCGCTGATCCTCGGTCAGTCCGGTGCCCGCGCCGCCTACAAGGATGGCCGCGGATCGATCATGATGCGCGCCCGCCATGTCATCGAGGAAGGCCGCGGCGACAAGCGCTCGATCGTGCTGACCTCGATTCCGTTTCAGGTCGGCAAGTCCGGTCTGGTCGAAAAAATTGCCGAAGCGGCCAAGGACAAGCGGATCGAGGGTGTCTCCGACATTCGCGACGAATCCAGCCGCGCCGGCGTCCGCGTCGTCATCGAGCTGAAGCGCGACGCAACCGCCGATGTCGTGCTCAACCAGATTTGGCGCTTCACCCCGGCCCAGTCCAGCTTCCCGGCCAATATGCTCGCGATTCGCGGCGGGCGGCCGGAAGTGCTGACCCTGCGCGACATCATCGAATCTTTCGTCAAGTTCCGCGAAGAGGTGATCACCCGGCGAACCAAGTTCGAGCTCAACAAGGCCCGCGAACGGGCGCATATCTTGCTCGGCTTGGTGGTTGCGGTCACCAATATGGACGAGGTCGTACGGATCATCCGCGGATCCGCGACCCCGGCAGAAGCCCGCGAAGCCTTGCTGCGCCGCGAATGGCCCATTGCCGAGATCGCCTCCTATATCCGCCTCGTCGAGGCGATGGAAACCGATATCGAGGGGGATACCTACAAGCTCTCGGCGGTTCAGGTAAAAGCGATCCTCGATCTGCGTCTGCAAAAACTGACTGCGCTCGGTCGCGAAGAAATTGGTGACGAACTGAAGGAACTGGCCGCCGCGATCGAGGAATATCTCGCGATACTGGCCGACCGCGCCAAACTCTACGCCGTGATGCGCGAAGAGCTGGAAGAAGTGCGCGACGAATTTGCCACGCCGCGGATTTCCGAAATCACCGCGGCCTGGGACGGCCTCGAAGACGAAGACCTGATGGAACGGTCCGAGATGGTCGTCACCGTCACCCACGGTGGTTATATCAAGCGCACCCCGCTCGACACGTTCCGGGCCCAGCGCCGCGGCGGCAAGGGCCGCGCCGGCATGGCGACCAAGGACGAGGATGCGATCACCGAACTGTT
>PFJE01000072.1 GCA_002783865.1 Sphingomonadales bacterium CG_4_10_14_3_um_filter_58_15 | reverse complement strand
GGCTTGCGGATTTCGACGATGTTCAGCGAAACGTCACCGGACGACATGTCACTCAGCTGGCGACGCAGCTTTTCAATATCCGCGCCTTTCTTGCCGATGATGACGCCAGGGCGTGCAGCATAGATCGAAATGCGGCAGGTCTTGGCCGGACGCTCGATCACCACCTTCGAGATCGCTGCCTGTGGCAGCGTCTTGATGATGAATTTGCGCATCTTGATGTCTTCCATCAAGAGGTCGCCGTAATTGGAACCTTCCGCATACCAGCGAGAGTCCCAGGTCCGGTTGATCTGCAGGCGAAGCCCGATAGGATTACTCTTTTGACCCATGGTTACGCCTCTTCCTCTTCATGCTCGCGGACGACGATGCGAACGCGGCTAAATGGCTTGATAATCTTGGCTGAACGACCACGAGCACGCGCCTTCCAGCGCTTCATCGTGATTGACTTGCCGACGCTCGCTTCGTGAACGATCAGTGCGTCAACATCCAGATTGTGATTATTCTCGGCATTGGCGATTGCCGAGGCAAGCACCTTGCTGACGTCCTTGGCCATCGACTTCTTCGAGAAGGACAGAATGTTCAAAGCTTCTTCCGCTTTCTTGCCACGGATCAGCTGTGCAACCAAGTTCAGCTTCTGGGCAGATCCACGAATGGAATTGCCAACAGCCAAAGCTTCATTGTCGCCAACGCGGCGGGGTGATGATGCCTTACCCATTATTTCTTGCCTTTTTTGTCTGCGCCGTGACCGTAGTAGTTGCGCGTCGGTGCGAACTCGCCAAGCTTGTGGCCGACCATGTCTTCATTCACGGAAACCGGAATGAATTTCATGCCGTTATAAACGCTGAAGGTCAGGCCAACAAAGTCAGGAAGGACAGTCGAGCGACGCGACCAGGTCTTGATCGGTGTCCGAGTGCTGTTTTCCTGCGCGGTCTGCGCTTTTTTCAGCAGGTGGAGGTCAACAAATGGACCTTTTTTGATGGAACGAGCCATGCTTACCTCTTCTTCTTCGCGTGACGCGACCGGATGATCATCTTGTCAGTCGATTTGTTGCTACGGGTACGAGCACCCTTGGTTGGCTTGCCCCAAGGCGTTACCGGATGACGACCACCGGAAGTCCGGCCTTCACCACCACCATGCGGGTGATCGACTGGGTTTTTCGCAACACCGCGAGTCAAAGGACGACGTCCCTTCCAGCGGGTGCGGCCTGCCTTGCCGAAATTCTGGTTCGAATTGTCCGGGTTGGAAACCGCGCCAACGGTCGCCATGCAATCGGAACGCAGATAGCGTTGCTCACCGCTTTTCAGGCGAACGATAACCATGCCGCGATCACGACCAACAATCTGGACATAAGCACCGGCAGAGCGAGCGATCTGGCCGCCCTTGCCTGGCTTCATTTCAACATTGTGGACGATCGTACCAACCGGCATCTGCGACAAAAGCATCGCGTTGCCTGGCTTCACGTCGGTCTTGTGACCGGCAATCACGCTGTCGCCAACGTCGAGACGCTGCGGTGCAATGATATAGGCCAGTTCGTCGTCTTCATATTTGATCAGCGCGATAAAGGCGGTGCGGTTCGGATCATATTCGAGCCGTTCAACCGTCGCAGCCATATCCCATTTGCGCCGTTTGAAGTCGACGAGACGATATTTCTGCTTGTGACCACCGGCGATGCCGCGCGAAGTGACATGACCCTTGTTGTTCCGGCCACCCGTCTTGTTCTTGCCTTCGACAAGCTTTTTGACAGGCTTGCCTTTCCACAGGCCGCTCTTGTCGACCAGGATAAGACCACGCCGGGCGGGGCTTGTCGGTTTATAGGATTTTAATGCCATGTGCCCTTAAACTCCCGTGGTGATGTCAATGGTCTGGCCTTCAGCCAGCGTGACAACAGCCTTCTTGATGTCATTGCGTGTATAGGGGCGACCCTTCCACTTCTTGGTCTTGCCCTTTTGCACCAGCGTGTTGACGTTTTTGACTTTGACATCAAACAACGCCTCGATGGCGGCCTTGATCTGCGGCTTGGTTGCAGTGTTCGCAACTTTGAACACCACAGCGTTATGTTCGCTGAGCAAGGTTGATTTTTCGGTGATGTGCGGGCCGACAATTACGTCATAGTGACGAATATCGACTGCTTCTTTTTTAGCCATTGAAGCGCGCCTCCAGCTTTTCTACCGCTGCGCGCGTCAGCACCAGGGTTTCATGGTTCAGGATGTCATAAACATTGGCACCAGCAGCTGGCATCACGTTGACGAGCGGAATATTGTTCGACGCTTTGGAAAAAGCCTCGTTGATATCATCGCCGTCCATGATCAGCGCCGTCCGGCCGAAACCGAGCTTTGCGATCTGGGCCAGAAGCGCCTGTGTTTTCATGTCCTTCAGATCGATATTTTCCAGCACGATCAAATTTTCGTTCTTGACCTTGTCGCTCAGCGCCATCTTCAGACCCAAAGCGCGAACTTTCTTGTTCAGCGATGGATTGAAATCACGCTTGCGGGCACCGTGGGCTTTACCACCACCGATAAAGATCGGAGCGCGGCGATCGCCATGACGAGCGGTACCGCCGCCCTTTTGATTGCCGTATTTTTTGCCGGTACGGGCAACGTCTGAACGCTCACGGGTCGGACGGGCCGTTCCGCGTGCTTTTTCGCGCTGCCAGTTAACGACACGGTGAAGAATATCTGCACGCGCTTCGATACCGAAAACGTCATCGTTCAATTCGATGTCGCCCTTGGCTTTGGCGTCGAGGGTTATCACTTTCAATTTCATGGCTTAGCCCTCCTTCCCTGCATCATCTGCAGCATCGGACTTTTCGTCCAATTCACCGGCCGGCTTTGCCGCCGCTTCGGCTACTTCTGCATGGGTTGGACCAACCGGCGTTTCGATCTCTGCATCCGCTTCGATCATGCCTGCCGGCGCATCTTCGCTTGCCGTTTCATCCGCGTTGCGGCGCATGGCGCCCGGGAATGGAACACCCTCGGGAAGAGCCGTTTTCACTGCGTCTTTCACGAGAAGCCAGCCACCCTTCGAACCAGGAACGCTGCCGCGTACAAAGATTAAACCGCGAGCGGCGTCGGTACGGACGATTTCCAGATTTTGCTGGGTGCGATTTTTCGAACCCATATGACCGGCCATCTTCTTGCCCTTGAACACCTTGCCTGGATCCTGGTTTTGACCAGTAGAACCGTGGGCACGGTGAGAGATGGAGACACCGTGGGTTGCGCGCATACCGCCGAAACCCCAACGCTTCATCGCACCGGCAAAGCCTTTACCCTGGGTAACACCCTGGATATCGACCATCTGGCCGGCAATGAAATGGTCTGCAGTGACGGTAGCACCGATGGGGAGCAAAGCATCTTCGCTATCAACCCGGAATTCGGCTACCCGCGCCTTTGGCTCAACTTCTGCCTTGGCAAAAGCTTCACGCTGCGGCTTGTTTACATTTTTCGCTTTACGGGCACCGGCACCAAGCTGGACAGCAAAATAGCCATCACGTTCTTGATTGCGGGCTCCAACAACCTGACATTCTTCCAGAGAAAGAACGGTAACCGGCACATGCCGTCCGTCTTCCTGAAACAAGCGGGTCATCCCCATTTTTTTCGCGATCACGCCTGTACGCACGATCAATCTCCTTCACAGAGGCCGAACGAACCATTTCGTCCGGCTTGCCAACCCAAATTGTAATGCATCACCCCGTCCGGGCTGTATTGTTCCGAAAACTTCGGAACGAGACGGAGGACGCTGCCCGGTAAAAACCGGCGGTATCCTGTCGTTTGTCTGGCCCCCGCCTGGGCGGAGACTGATCAATTGGCTCAGGCCAGTTTGATCTCGACATTTACACCGGCAGCAAGGTCAAGCTTCATCAAAGCGTCGACCGTCTGCGGCGTGGGCTGCACGATATCGAGCAACCTTTTATAGGTCCGTACCTCGAACTGCTCGCGGGACTTTTTGTCCACGTGCGGTCCACGGTTTACGGTGAATTTTTCTATGTGCGTTGGCAATGGTATCGGTCCACGAATGAGCGCGCCTGTGCGGCGTGCGGTGTCAGCGATATCGCCGGTTGCCTGATCTAGAACCCGATGGTCGAATGCCTTCAAGCGAATGCGAATATTCTGCGTTTCCATGTACCTGTTACCAATGTCAAAGAGCCAAAAATAAACCGCCCCGATTTTCTAACGAAAAGGCCGGAGCGGCGAAAAAACTGGCTGCCCGAATCACCGATCCGGGCAGCGAGGCGTTCCTATATTACTTTGTTACGTTGCTGACAACCCCTGATCCAACGGTACGTCCACCTTCGCGAATAGCGAAGCGGAGACCTGGATCCATGGCGATTGGAGCAATCAGCTTTACGCCGATTGTAACGTTGTCACCTGGCATAACCATTTCAGTGCCTTCAGGAAGGATCACTTCACCGGTCACGTCGGTGGTGCGGAAGTAGAACTGCGGACGATAGTTGGCGAAGAAAGGCGTATGACGGCCACCTTCGTCTTTCGACAGCACGTAAACTTCAGCCGAGAATTCGGTGTGCGGGGTGATCGAGCCTGGCTTGCAAAGAACCTGACCACGTTCAACCGCTTCACGGTCAACGCCGCGGATCAGCGCGCCGATGTTGTCGCCAGCCTGACCGGAGTCGAGCAGCTTGCGGAACATTTCAACGCCGGTAACGGTGGTCTTCGTGGTATCTTTGATACCAACGATTTCGCATTCGTCACCAACATTGACGATGCCGCTTTCAACACGACCGGTAACAACCGTACCGCGACCCGAAATCGAGAACACGTCTTCGATTGGCATCAGGAACGGCAGATCGACTGGACGTTCTGGCTGAGGAATGGCTTCGTCGACGGCTTTCATCAGTTCAAGAATCTTGTTCTTGCCGATTTCGTCGTCGCGGCCTTCGAGCGCAGCCAGGGCAGAACCGGATACGATCGGAATGGCGTCGCCATCAAAGTCATAATAAGACAGGAGCTCACGGATTTCCATTTCAACCAGCTCGAGCAACTCTTCGTCGTCGACCTGATCAACCTTGTTCATGAACACGACCAGAGCTGGCACACCAACCTGACGGGCGAGCAGGATGTGCTCGCGGGTCTGTGGCATTGGACCGTCTGCAGCGTTAACCACAAGAATGGCACCATCCATCTGAGCAGCACCGGTGATCATGTTCTTCACATAATCGGCATGGCCTGGGCAATCGACATGCGCATAGTGGCGCGCTTCGGTTTCATATTCAACGTGGGCCGTTGAAATGGTGATACCGCGCTCACGCTCTTCAGGAGCTTTATCGATGTTTGCGAAGTCCACAGCTTTACCGCCAGTGGTTTCAGCAAGCACTTTGGTGATCGCCGCAGTCAACGTCGTTTTACCGTGGTCAACGTGACCGATGGTACCGATGTTGCAGTGCGGCTTGTTCCGCTCAAACTTCTCTTTAGCCATTTTATTTTACCTCTGATTTTCTATCATCTTGATAGTCTGCGCCGCGCTTTGGCGAGACTCACTAATTCTGTCAACACCCTTTTGCCGGTCTGGGGGTTTTCCCGCCAGACCCGCGCAAAAGGAAAGCGCGTTACCTCGAAAAGGAGTGGCTCTTAGGCCATTTTCTCCTTGATCTCTTCGGCCACATTGCTCGGTACTTCCTCGTAATGAGAGAATTGCATCGAATATTGTGCACGCCCCTGACTGAAGGAACGCAGTTCGTTTACATAACCGAACATGTTGGCCAGCGGCACCATGGCATTGACTGCCTGGGCGTTGCCGCGCGTATCTGTACCCTGGATTTGTCCCCGGCGAGAGTTGAGATCGCCGATCACATCACCAAGATAGTCTTCCGGGGTCACGACTTCAACTTTCATGATTGGTTCAAGCAGCTTGATGCCGGATTTCTGCGCCGCTTCGCGCATTGCTGCACGACCGGCGATTTCAAATGCCAGCGCCGAACTGTCGACGTCATGATAGGCACCGTCATAGACACGAATGTCAAAGTCGATAATCGGGAAGCCGATCAGCGAACCGGTTTCCGCAGTTTCGCGCATACCCTTTTCAACCGAAGGGATATATTCTTTCGGAATATTACCGCCCTTCACTTCGTCGCTGAAGGTAATGCCCGATCCACGCTCGCCCGGAGTGACTTCAAACTTGATCCGCGCAAACTGACCGGAACCGCCGGACTGCTTTTTATGCGTGTAATCAACTTCGACAGCCTTGCCGAGTGATTCGCGGTAGGCCACCTGCGGCGCACCGACATTGGCTTCGACCTTGAATTCGCGCTTCATCCGGTCGACCAGAATGTCGAGGTGAAGCTCGCCCATGCCCTTGATGATCGTCTGGCCCGATTCATGGTCAGTCGACACCCGGAACGAAGGATCTTCCGCCGCCAGACGGTGCAAGGCAACGCCCATCTTTTCCTGGTCGGCCTTGGTCTTCGGTTCCACGCTCAGTTCGATAACCGGCTCGGGGAATTCCATGCGTTCCAATATGATCGGCTTGTCGGGATCGCATAGCGTATCGCCGGTGGTGGTGGTTTTCATACCCGCCAGTGCCACGATGTCGCCAGCAAATGCCTCGTCAATGTCCTTGCGGTCATTGGAGTGCATTTCCAGGATACGACCGACTTTTTCTTTCTTGTCCTTGACCGAGTTCAGCAGCGTGCCCTTTTCCAGCTTGCCGGAATAGATGCGGCAGAAGGTCAATGTACCCACGAACGGATCGTTCATGACCTTGAACGCCAGCGCCGAGAATGGTGCTTCGTCCGAGGATGGCCGGCTGTCTTCGGTTTCGCCGTCGAGCTTCACGCCCTTAATGGCAGGAACGTCGAGCGGGCTTGGCATATAGTCGACAATCGCGTCGAGCAAAGGCTGAACGCCCTTGTTCTTGAACGCGGAGCCGCACAGCACAGGCACGAAGCTCTGGTTGAGCGTGCCCTTGCGGATCAGCGACTTCAGCGTCGCCGCATCCGGCATATTGCCTTCAAGATACTGCTCCATGATGTCATCGTCCTGCTCGACAGCAAGCTCGATCAGCTTCTCGCGATATTCAGCCGCTTCGTCGACCATATCGGCAGGAATTTCACCATAAGTATATTCAGCGCCGAGATCTTCGTTCTTCCAGGTGATCGAACGTTCGTTCACCAGGTCGACCAGACCGGTCAGGCTCGCTTCGATGCCGATCGGCAGATACAGAACCGCCGGTGTCGCACCGAGACGCTCGATGATCGACTGCACGCAGAATTTGAAATCCGCGCCGGTGCGGTCGAGCTTGTTGATGAAGCACATCCGCGGCACTTTATATTTGTCTGCCTGACGCCATACGGTTTCGGACTGCGGCTCAACGCCGGCAACGCCATCAAAACAGGCGACCGCGCCATCGAGCACACGCAGCGAACGTTCGACTTCAATGGTGAAATCAACGTGGCCTGGCGTATCAATGATATTGATCCGGTGCTCGGGACCCTGACGGTCGTCGGCATTCCAGAAACAGGTGGTCGCAGCCGAGGTAATGGTAATACCGCGTTCTTGCTCCTGCTCCATCCAGTCCATCGTCGCCGCGCCATCATGCACTTCGCCGATTTTATAGGACTTGCCGGTATAATACAGGATACGTTCCGTAGTGGTCGTCTTGCCGGCATCAATATGGGCCATGATGCCGATATTGCGGTAATATTTGAGCGGATGGCTGCGTGCCATAGTCTGTACTCCGATATGTGGGGAACCAAATTCTGGCTGCCCTATAGTGAAATGGGCTGAACAATGCCAGCCCTGTGATGATTGAATCTATCGGTTTTTTACCATAGCGGCGACCCTGCGGTTGCCCGCGAGGTCGCCGATAGGACGAATATAGTAAGTCTGAAGCGCTTCTACCAGCGGTAGTGAGCAAATGCGCGGTTGGCTTCCGCCATCTTGTGCGCATCTTCCCGCTTTTTCACCGCGTTGCCGCGATTGTTGGAAGCGTCCAGAATCTCACCCGACAGACGCGCTGCCATTGTGGTTTCGCTGCGGCCACGAGCGGCAGAGATCATCCAGCGGATCGCCAGAGCCTGC
>PFJE01000038.1 GCA_002783865.1 Sphingomonadales bacterium CG_4_10_14_3_um_filter_58_15 | reverse complement strand
GGGTGTAATTCACGGGGAGTTCCTTTTTGCCATCCTCTCCCAAAGGGAGAGGCAAGTGAAACTTGCCAGCTTGCTGGCTAGTGGAACTCGGTGAGGGGTAGTGAACTACGAAAGATCAAAACCCCTCACCGACTGCGACTAACCCCGGATTGCATCCGGGGAAGTCTTGTTGCCTCTCCATATGGGAGAGGGTAGTTTTTAGCGCGGTGCCATCCGGATGCCGCCATCGAGCCGGACATCTTCGCCGTTGAAATATTGCGTCTCGATCATGCACATGGCGAGCGCAGCATATTCGTCCGGCTGACCCAGCCGCGGCGGATGCGGAACCATGGCACCGAGCGCATCGCGGACATTCTGCGGCGCACCAGCGAGCAGCGGCGTATCAAAGATACCGGGCAGGATGGTGTTAACGCGGATGCCTTCGCGGGACAGATCGCGCGCGATTGGCAAGGTCATACCAACAACGCCGCCCTTGGAAGCGGAATAGGCCGCCTGACCGATCTGGCCGTCTTCAGCCGCCACCGATGCAGTATTGACCATCGCGCCACGATCACCGTCCTCCAGCGGATCGAGCGTGAGCATGCCTGCCGCCGACTTGGCGATGCAGCGGAACGTGCCGACGAGATTGACCTGAATGATGAAGTTGAAGGCATCCATCGGAAAATGCTTGATCGAGCCATCTTCCTTGGAGCGGCTGACAGTCTTGATCGCGTTGCCGATCCCGGCGCAGTTGACCAGAATGCGTTCCTGACCATTGGCGGCACGGGCCTTTTCAAAACCAGCATCGACGCTGTCGTCTTCGGTGACGTTGACCTTGCAGAAAACGCCGCCCAGTTCGCTGGCCAGCGCTTCGCCTTTTTCCTCGTTGAGGTCGAACAATGCGACCTTCACGCCCTTGGCGGCCAGCCGGCGTGCGGTTGCCGCGCCGAGACCAGAGGCACCGCCGGTAATCACGGCCGAAATATTGTTGCTGAGTTCCATATTCTTTTCTTTCTTTTTCTGCCGTTAGTGGTGAGCCTGTCGAACCACGCCTGTCGACGAGAGCCGTCCTTCGACAAGCTCAGGACTAACGGATATTTCGCTAGGACAGTCTAGCCCAAACGCTCGATAATCGTGACATTGGCCTGACCACCGCCTTCGCACATCGTCTGCAGGCCATATTTCGAGCCGCGTGCTTCCATGGCGTTGAGCAGGGTTGCCATCAATTTACAGCCCGACGCGCCAAGCGGGTGACCCAGGGCAATCGCGCCGCCGTTGACGTTGATCTTGTCGCGATCGGCGCCAACATGCTTCAGCCATGCCAGCGGCACAGGAGCAAAAGCCTCATTCACTTCATAGAGATCGATATCGCCGATCTTCATGCCGGCGCGCTGCAACGCACGGTCGGTGGCGAAAAGGGGTTCTTCCAGCATGATTACCGGATCACCGGCGGTCACGGTCATGTTGACGATGCGCGCGCGCGGGGTCAATCCGTGATCCTTCAGTGCCTGTTCCGAACAAACCAGAACCGCACTGGAGCCGTCGCAAATCTGGCTGGCGTTGGCAGCGGTAATGGCGCCGCCTTCCTGCAGCAATTTGACCGCGCCGATGCTTTCCATCGTCGCGTCAAACCGAATGCCTTCATCCACTTTATGCTGTTCCTTGCCTTCAGCGGTTTCGATTTCGATCGCGACAATTTCCTTGTCAAAAGCGCCGGATTCGACCGCCTTGATCGCCTTGTGATGGCTTTCCAGCGCAAATTCGTCCAGATCCTGACGGGTGAAGCCGTGCTTCTTGACCATCATTTCGGCACCCATGAACTGGCTGAACTGGATGCCGGGATAGGCTTTTTTCAGGCCTTCCGACATGTTGGTGCCGAGGCCGGCATCCTTGAACAATTTGAAGGTCGAGCCCATCGGCACGCGGGTCATGCTCTCGATGCCGTGCGCCAGCACCATATCCTGGGTACCGGACATCACACCCTGCGCCGCGAACTGGATGGCCTGCTGCGAGGAACCGCACTGACGGTCGATTGAAACCGAAGGAATGCTGTCAGGCAGCTTGGACGCCAGAACCGCATTACGGCCGACATCGCCGCTTTGCTCGCCGCCCTGCATGACACAGCCGGTGATCACGTCTTCGATCGCGCTGGTGTCAAAATCATTGCGATCGGCAATCGCGTTCAGCGTTGCGGCACCAAGATCCACCGGATGCACACCAGCCAGACGACCGCCGCGACGGCCACCAGCGGTACGAACTGCATCAACAATATAGGCGTCTGCCATAGTCTTATTCCTTTGATTGGTTGAGAGTCGGAAATTTAACTGACCGGTTAAACTCCCCCGGCGCTAGCGTCAAACGAAAAAGCCGGCCATCACAATAGTGATAACCGGCCCTTTCCACGTCATGGCATGCCGGTATCAGGCAGGCACATTGTCTTTCTTGACCGTGATCACCTGGGGATAGGTGAATTCGAGCAGGCCTTCCTTGCCATATTCGGCGCCAAAGCCGGACTGCTTGTGTCCGCCAAAGGGTGCGAAGGGCGACAGGTGGAGGAACTCGTTGACCCAGACGGTGCCGGTTTCGAGCTGCTCGGCTACCCGGACGCCTTCGTCGGCATCGGCGGTCCATACCGCACCGGCGAGACCATATTCGCTGGCGTTGGCGCGGCTGATCGCTTCGTCGGTGGTGCTGAATTTCATCAGCGGCATGACCGGACCGAATTGCTCCTCGGCGACGATCCGCGCATCTTCCGGCGGATTGTCGAGGATCGTGATCGGCACATAATAGCCCGGGATGCTCTCATCCTGCGCATCGCCGCCGACCAGGAATTTATAGCCATTGTCCCTGGCATCCTTGATCAGCTCCAGCACCCGCTCATATTGCTTCTTGTTCTGGATCGGACCGACCGCCGTGCCCTGCTGCGCGCCATCGCCGACCTTCACATTCTTCGCATAAGCGGCGATCGCGGCGCTGAGCTCGTCATAAATATCCTCGTGGATATAGATGCGCTTGGCGGCGACGCAAATCTGGCCGGCGTTGGTGAAGCTCGACCAGAACAATTGCTCGGCGACCTTCTCGACATTGGCATCGGGCAGGACGATCGAGGCGTCATTGCCGCCCAGTTCGAGCGTGATCCGCTTGAGGTCCTTGGAGGCGCCCTCCATGATCTTCTTGCCGGTCGCGGTGGAGCCGGTGAAGGTGATCTTGTCGATGTCCGGGTGCGCGGTGATCAAAGGTCCGAGGCTGTCTTCACCCGTAATGATATTGACCACGCCCGGAGGGGCGACATCCTTGATCAGTTCCGCCAGACGCAAGGTGGTCAGCGGTGTGAACGGTGATGGCTTGAGCACGATCGTGCAACCAGACAAGAGAGCGGGGGCAATTTTCTGCACCGCCATCATCACCGGGAAATTCCATGGCACGATGCCGCCGACAACGCCAACCGGTACGCGGCGGGTGCGGCTCAGCCGCTCGGCGGTATCCTCGTTGATCTCGTCTTCCAGTTCCAGCGTCGCCTGGGATCCCGCCATATAGGCAGCGCCGGCGATCTCGCCCTGCGCCTGGGCGTGCGGCTTGCCCTGTTCGGCGGTCAGCAGGCGGAACAGTTCGTCATTGTTCTCGTTGATCACGCCGGCGATAGCCTGGACCACCTTGCGGCGTTCATCGATCGGCTTTTTTGACCAAGTCTTGAAGGCAGCGCGCGCGGCAGCAACAGCCTGATCCAGTTCGGCTTCACCACAAGCGGGCACCTGACCGATCACTTCTTCATTGGCCGGATTGACGACATCCAGCATTTGCGAAGTGCTGACCATCTCGCCGTTGATCAAATTCTTATATTGGGTAACCATGATGCTCTCCTATGGTGTCTGCCGTTCGATTCTATTTGAGTCGTGTATAGTGAATTTCAAGGCTCTCCGCGCCATTCATTTTGATAGACGATAGCGGATCGGCAGGGTTTTCAGCCCGCCAACAAAGGTCGACTTGGCGCGGACCGGTTCGCCAGCCAACTCTAGTGTTTCGATCCGGTCGAGCAGTTCGTTGAACAATATTTTCATTTCCATCCGCGCCATATGCAGACCCAGACATTGATGCGCACCAGCACCGAAAGCGATATGACGATTTGGTGAGCGGCTCGCGTCAAATTTTCGCGGATTCGGGAAGACATCCGGATCGTGATTGGCGGCGATATAGCTGATCATCAGCCAGTCGTCCTTGGCGATCCTCTGCCCGCCGAGCTCGGTATCCTCGGCCGCCGTGCGCATGAAATGCTGCACCGGCGTCGTCCAGCGAATCGCTTCCTCGACAATGCCGGGCAGCAGGTCGCGATCGGCCTTGAGCCGGGCAAACTGCTCGGGGTCGCGGGCCAGCGCCATCATCGCGCCGGCGGTCGAGGCCGAGGTCGTGTCATGCCCGGCCGCCGCCAGGATGATATAATAGCCCGCCATATCGCGGTCGCTGAGATGCGCGCCATCGACCTTCGCATTAGCAATCACGCTCGCCACGTCGTCGGTCGGGTTAGCGCGTTTTTCCTCGGTCAGCTTGGCGAAATAAGCTTCGAAGTCGGCAACCGCGCCGACCACCAGCTGCATGATCTGCTCCGGCGTCATATTGGCCAAGCCGGACTTGTTGAGATCTTCATCCTGACCGCCGAACATCTGCTGGGTAAGAAACAGCATCCGCTGCTCGTCCGCTTCCGGCACACCCAATATCTGCATCACCACATGTAGCGGATAGGGTGCCGACACCAGCGGCACGAAATCGGCTTCGCCGCCAGCATCGACCAGCCGGTCGACGGTTGTCTTGGCCAGCGCGCTGATCTCGTCTTCCATCTGGCGGATATTCTTCGGCATGAACCAGTCTTGCGTCAGCCGGCGATATTGCGGGTGGGTCGGGGCATCGAGAGCGACCAGCGACCGGACCAGATTGGGATCGCCGCCGGTGATCGATTTGACGAAAGCGCCGCTGTTCTTGTCGCTGAAGGTGACGCTGCGCGGACTGTTCAGGAACAGCTTGTTGTCCTTACTGATCCGCATCACGTCATCATAGCTGGTGACCAGCCAGAAGGGATCGTGGATGTCGTCGTTGACCACCTTCACAACCGGCGTCTCGCTGCGCAGCCTGTCGAAGCGGTCGAGCAGGGAATCCCAATCGACATAATTGGCCGGATCGATAATCGCCTGCGCATCGGCGCCGGTTAAAATGGGTTCTGCTTGTGTTGCCATCAGACGGCCCCGCTTTCCTGCTTGTTCCAATATTCGTCGCGCAGCAGCCGCTTGTAGAGCTTGCCGGTGGCGTGGCGGGGCAACTCTGTACGAAAGTCTATCCGGCGCGGCACCTTGATCCCGGAGAGCGACTGGCGAAGATAGGCTTCCAACTCCTGAGCAAGTTCTTCGCCGGCTTCGGCCATATCCATTGGCTGCACGACCGCGACAACCTTCTCGCCCATATCCTCGTCCGGCGCGCCAATAACGGCGGCGTCGGCAACCTTGGGATGGGTGACCAGCAAATTCTCGATTTCCTGCGGATAGATATTCACCCCGCCGGAAATGATCATGAAACTCTTGCGGTCGGTGAGATAGAGAAAGCCGTCCTCGTCGAGCTTTCCGACATCGCCGAGCGAGGTCCAGCCCTTTTCATGGGTTGCCGCCTTCGTCTTCTCCGGATCATTATGATATTCGAACTTGGAGCCGCTCTCGAAATAGATCTGGCCTTCCTCGCCAACGGGTACTTCCTCGCCATTTTCATCGCAGATATGGACCACGCAATTGATCGGCTGTCCGACCGTGCCCTTGTGCGCCAACCAGCCTTCGCTGTTGCAGAAGACAAAGCCATTGCCCTCGGTGCCGGCATAATATTCGTTGAGCACCGGCCCCCACCATTCAATCATCTTTTCCTTGATCGGAACCGGCACGGGCGCGGCGGCGTGGACCGCGCTCTTGATCGAAGACACGTCATATTTTGTGCGGACCTCTTCCGGCAGTTTCAGCATCCGGACAAAATGGGTTGGGACCCATTGGCCAACATCGCATTTATATTTCTCGACCAGCTGCAACGCGTGTTCGGGGTCGAACTTCTCCATGATGATGCTGGTGCCGCCGAGCGCCTGCACGGCGATGTTCCAGCGCAGCGGCGCGGCATGATAGAGCGGCGCCGGCGAAAGATAGACGCAATCCTTGTGGAAACCGAAAATCGCCTCTGCCAGCGTTGCAATGCCATTGGGCCCGGCGATATTTTCATCCAGCGGAAGGGGCAGCTTGACGCCTTTGGGCTGGCCAGTGGTGCCCGACGAATAGAGCATGTCAATACCAGCACGCTCGTCGGCAATCGGCGTATCCGGCATCGATTCGAGTACCGCCTCGATAGCGCGTTCGTCGTCCGCGCCAAAGATCAGCTGCTCGACATCGGGGTTCAAGGTCCGCAGCTGATCGACGACCGGCAGCATTTTCTGCGAACTGATCAGCAGCTTAGCTCCCGAATCCTTCAGGATATAGCTGACTTCATCGGCGGTCAGGCGGCTCGAGATCGCGACCTGAAACAGGCCGGATCGCTGCGATCCCCAGGTGACCGGAAAAAATTGCCGGTGATTCTCCATGCAGATGGCAACGGTATCACCGATCTTGAGACCGCGGCTGCGATACAGCTGGGCGACCTTGTTAGACAGTCTGTCCAGCTCAGCATATGTGATGACTTCGCCGGAGCTCGCCATGATTACGGCTGGCTTGTCGGGATTTTCCTGTGCGTGGACGGAAGGATGCATAGTCTGGCGTTCTCCAAGTGATCGATCGCCTGCTGCGGCGATTCGCGTTCTCGGCACCATGGTTTAATCGCACAGTTAAATCAATCGATAGTCACATCGACCAGCGATAGAGTTTTGCAATAACCCCCTAATTCTCCACATAGATATCCACCGGCACGGCCAGATCGGCAAATATCCGGCCAATCGGGGCCATGCTGGTCGCACCCTGTTCGATTTCCGATTCGAGCATCGCCTGGCTGGCAGCGCCCTTGAGCAGAACCACCACGGTGCGCGCTTCGCAGATCGCCGCCTTGGTGATCGTGACCAGCGGCGTGTCGCCATCTTCGGGGAGCAGGCCCACAGCAATTTTCTCTGGCGGTCCATCGAGCGCCTCTTCCATGTCGGCGCTTTCCATGATCCCCGCGGTACTGCCGTCGGCGCCCATGCCGAGCAGCACCAGGTCGGGTGGCCATTTGGTGTCGCGCAGCCGCGCATCGGCAGCGGCACCCGCCATATGATAATCCTCATGCTCCGGCGCCAATGGTAGCACCCGAGCACCACGGGTCAGAAACAGACCAGCCAGCTTCTTCACCTGGCTGCGCGGATCGTCGAGCGGCACCAGCAGGTCATGGGTCGGGATGATCGTGACATATTTCCACTTGATCTGCTTTTCGGCGAGCGCCTCGAGCACCGGCATCGCATCATCGCTGGCTGGCAGGGCGAGCAACGCATCGCCGCGCGCATCGAGCGCGCTTTCGATAATGAACTGGATATCGCCAGCGACAGCATCCACCATCTCGGCCGGATCATCAAAATCCCACCACTCCAGCATGGACTCATCCCCTTCGGGGAGGTCGTCCATATCAAAATCTTCTAATGCATCTTCGAGTTTGCTCATTTTTCTGTCCGTTAGCCAATTTCCCTGCGCTTCTAACCGGTGTTCCGGTCGAAACAAAGGTGAAACATGAGATTTTTCCGGCGGCAGGAGACGGAAATTGGCCCAGTCGCTCGCACAGCGCCCGGCAGCGATGAATCGAATCCGCTGGCACAAACTGTTAGAAACATCTGCCGCGTCAGCGATAAGTCGCTTTACCTTTCTGCAATAGTGTATTAATACACTGAGTCACAAAGATCTGTGGGGGGATTTTATGCTGGATATCATCTTCATGTTGGCGATCTGGTGGGCGCCGGTGCTGATCATCATCGGCTTTCTCGCGATGCTCGGGAAAATCGAAATCGCCGCCCCTTGGTTGATCGCCTCAATCGCTTTCTATACCATTTATGTCGCCGCGGTATTTTCCGGCTTTCACATTCCCGGGTTCGACGCGGCATTTGGCGAAACGCAATATAATTGGTCGGGAAAATTGCTGGCCATAGCGACATCGGCCGTGATGGTCATCGCCACAGTCAAATCCTCCAAAAATCTCTGCTTTGCCGATGCCGGTATAACCTTCAAGCAGCGCGAAGGGTCGGTCGGCCCCGCCCTGATCGCAATCGCCTTGATGATTGCTTTCATCA
>PFJE01000123.1 GCA_002783865.1 Sphingomonadales bacterium CG_4_10_14_3_um_filter_58_15 | reverse complement strand
GCTGCGGAAGTGCATGAGGAGATCGGCGACCTGCTTTTTTCTGCGGTCAATCTTGCCCGTCATTACGAGGTCGATGCAGAGCGTGCGCTATCCGATGCGACTGCAAAATTTACCAAGCGATTCAATGCGGTAGAGTCTAATATTGGCAAGAATATGCAGGATATGTCGCTCGATGAGCTGGAAGTCGAATGGCAAAAAGCCAAGATCAGCCTCGGCGCGACCTAATTGCTCATTCCAGTGCGTAATATCGACCCCAGTTGCGCGGCGACATTTCGACGGCCAAGATAAGATCATCAGACCGCTGTTCGCTGCTCAGCACTCGGCCATTTTCATGCAACCAGGCCATCCGCTTGCCATCGGAGGCCGCGATGGTCACCTGTTCGGACTTATAGCCTTCCGACAATGTCTTCGCGATCAGTTTGACCAGTGTATCAACGCCAGCTCCGGTTTCTGCTGAAATGGCGCAGACATTTTCGGGCAAAGGCGGCAATATCCGTGCATATTCAGGGGATTCGGGATCGATCTTGTCGATCTTGTTCCAGGCCTCGATGACTGGAGGCCCCTCTCCTGATTCCTCGGACACGCCAAGGTCGGCCAGGATCTGCCTGACATCCCGGGCTTGTGCATCAGTGGCTTCGTGGGCAATGTCGCGGACATGGACGACGATGTCAGCGGCGCTGACCTCTTCGAGCGTGGCGCGGAATGCGGCGACCAATTGGGTCGGAAGGTCCGAGACAAATCCCACCGTGTCCGACAAAATTGCCTTGTCATAGCCGGGCAACGGAAATTCCCGCATCGTTGGGTCGAGCGTTGCGAAAAGCAAGTCCTCGGCAAACACATCGGCGCCGGTCAACCGGTTGAACAATGTCGATTTTCCGGCATTGGTATAGCCGACCAGCGCTATCACCGGCCAGGGCGCACGCTGCCGCCGTTCACGGTGCAGCGCGCGGGTCTTGCGCAGATGGGCCAGATCTTTCCGCAACTTGGCCATGCGATCGCGAATCATCCGCCGATCGGACTCGATCTGGGTCTCGCCCGGTCCGCCGAGAAAGCCGAAACCGCCGCGCTGCCGCTCCAAGTGGGTCCAGCTCCGCACCAGACGGCCCGCCTGATAATCCAGATGCGCGAGTTCCACCTGCAAACGCCCTTCCGCCGTGGCGGCCCGGGCACCGAATATTTCGAGGATAAGACCGGTTCGATCGATAACCTTGACGTCGAGCTTTTCTTCCAGATTTCGCTGCTGGATCGCGCTCAAGCTGCCATCCACAATCAATATCGTGGCTTCTTGTTCCTCCATCATCTTGCGGATTTGATCCACCTGGCCCGATCCGAACAAAGTGGCTGGCTTTGGCTTGCGCACCGAAAAATAATGGGATGCGGTCGCCACCAAGCCGATCGCCAAGGCGAGGCCAACCGCCTCAGCCAGCCGATGCTCAAGCGCAGACTGGCTGAGGGACACCATATCCGGATGTACGATGAGCGCCCGACGGCTTTTGCTATCGAGACTTTCCTTCTCAAATGGTATCAATGCGCACCATCATCTGCATTATTATAATCGGCGAGGTTGAGAGGTCCACCAGGTTGCACGGTTGATATCGCATGTTTGTAGACGAGTTGCGACAGCCCTTCCCTTTCGAGCAGGATGCAAAAGAGATCATAGGCAGAAACTGCGCCCTGCAACATCACGCCATTGACCAGAAACATCGTTACCGGATCGTTGCTGTCGCGGACCGCCGTAAGGAACACCTCCTGAAGTACCCCCGCACGAATTTTCGTATTGTTCATAAGCTCGGCAAACGGTTCGGTATCGAGCGCTTCGGACGGCATTATCGTCGAAATCGCATGCTTGTATACCAATTGTGATTGTCCGTCGCGGCGCAGCAGTACGGAAAAATTGTCGAACCAGGTGACAATGCCCTGAAGTTTGACGCCCTTCACCAGAAACATTGTCACGGGGGTTTTTGATTTCCGGAGAGAGTTGAGAAACAAATCCTGAAGATTGTTTGATTTATCGGTCATATTTGACTCCTATTATTGGCTATCTTTACGACGGCATTTTATGATTCTGCGACGGTATTTTCCATTCTTGGGACCCTTCCCTCTTCATATATGGGATTTGCGCGGTCACGACAACCGCTTAACCGTTACGGTCAGTCAGCATCCGGTTTCTTGCGCGACGCAAGGCCCAATATCTTCAACTTGCGGTGTAGCGCAGATCTTTCCATGCCAATGAAATTCGCCGTTTTGGAAATATTGCCGGAAAAGCGCCGGATCTGGACTTTCAGATATTCCCGTTCGAAACTCTCCCTCGCTTCTCTCAACGGAGAACCCATTAGCGAAGCCACGCCCTGGTCGAGATCGTCGTCATTGCCCAACACCTCAGGTGGCAACATTTCTACCTCTATTTTGGTAAAATTATCTTTCGGCGCCAATATAATCGTGCGCTCGACAACATTGCGCAATTGCCGGACATTACCCGGCCAATCGCAGGCCTGGAGCGCAGCCATTGCTTCGTCCGAGATTTCGGGAGGATGCAGTCGTTGCTCGGCGGCAAAGCGAGCCGCATAATGGTCAACCAGTACCGGAATATCCTCGCGCCGCTGGTTCAGCGGTGGCAGGATCACCGGCACCACATTGAGGCGATAGAATAAATCTTCCCGGAACCGTTTTTCGCGTATCTCCACTTCCAGGTCTCGCGAAGTCGCAGAAACTACCCGTACATCGACATTCACCTTCTTGGAACCACCAAGCCGGTTGAAGCTTTGCTCGGTAAGCACCCGCAGAATCTTGCCTTGGGTATCAAGCGGCATGTCGGCGACTTCATCGATGAATAATGTGCCGCCATGGGCTTCTTCCATCAGTCCGGTTTTTTCGATCTTGCCGTTGCGTTCGGTGCCGAAAAGCTCTTCTTCAACACTTTCCGGGGAAAGCCGCGCGGCGCTAATCGTCACAAAGGCGGCATTGGACCGGTTGCTCCAATTGTGCAGCAATCGAGCGGCAACCTCTTTGCCGACCCCTGCCGGACCGGAGATCAGCAAGCGACTGCCGGTGCCGGCAACCCGCTTCAATGTCGCGCGCACATTGTTCACGGCGGCCGAATTCCCGGTCAATTCGTCTGCGAAACCTACGCGTGCTTTGAGGATTTCATTTTCCCGCCGAAGCCTTTCGGTTTCGGTCGCTCTCGCCACCAAATGCAGCAGATGTTCGGCCTCGAACGGCTTCTCGATAAAATCGACCGCGCCTTGGGATATTGCCGCGACCGCCGTGTCGATATTGCCGTGGCCTGAGATCACTATGATCGGCATTTTGGCATCGAGTTGCTTCATTTCGGTCAGCAGCTCCAAGCCGTCCAGACGCGAGCCTCTAAGCCAGACATCAAGCAGGACCAACGAAGGGCGCCGCTCATTTACAGCGGCAAGTGCGGCATCGCTATCGGCGGCTACGCGTGTGGTGTAGCCCTCGTCTTCCAGAACACCGGATATCAAATCACGGATATCGGGTTCGTCGTCGACAACCAGAATATCTAACGCCATGTTGAACCTCTAACCTTCATTTCTCAATATTAACCGCTTTTGGGTCGCGTTCGTCGGGGCCGGTCAGCGACGGAGCGCGGTCCTCCGCCATCCCGTGCGAAAGTCTGGCCAATTGGGAGGTGCTGAGCCGGATTGTTACTTTTGTGCCCCCATTGGGCGCGTCGCTGAACTTCATCTCACCAAAATGCTCTTCGATGATCTTCTTGACGATGGCGAGGCCAAGCCCGGTGCCAGTCGCCCGGGTCGTCATATAGGGCTCTACGATCCGGTCCCGCTCGATCGGCAAGCCGATTCCGTTGTCCGTCAGTTCGATAACAACCAGTTGATTTTCTGTCCGGACGGCCAGCTCTATTTGACCGTCAGCGACCTGAAACGCAGGGCTGGACTCGGCCCGCTGCTGAATCGCTTCCGCGGCATTTTTGATGATATTGGTAAGTGCCTGGCCCAGTTGTCGACGATCGCAAACCAGCGATATCGGTTGATCATCCGAGACAAAGTGAAATGTGATGGCTGGCCAAGCCACATCCTGCATGAACAAGGCCTGTTTCAGGATATCGTCCAGGTTCTCCTCACGAAAAACGGGCTTGGGCATCCGTGCAAATGAGGAGAATTCATCGACGATATTTCTCAGATCGCCGACCTGCCGAATGATCGTTTTGGTCAGGCTTTCGAACACGGTCGCATCGTCCGTCAGACGCGCACCAAACCGCCGCTGCAATCGTTCGGCGGCCAGTTGGATCGGCGTCAAAGGATTTTTGATTTCATGGGCAATCCGCCGGGCGACGTCTGACCAAGCCGCCCGGCGCTGATCCAGCAATTGCTGGGTTATGTCTTCAAAGGTGATCACATGGCCGGTCGGGCCACCGACAATTTTCACCGCCAGCGTGCGCATGTCCGAATCCGAAGCAAATTCGATGATGCTATTTTCGACGCCTTCCTGAATCAACGCGGCAAATTGCGGTGCCGCCTTGCGAATGTCGACGTCCAGCAGATCGTTGATCGGTTTCGACAGCAGCGACTGGGCCTGTGAATTGACCAGCTTGATCTCGCCTTTTTCATCCAGACTGATGATCCCTGCTGTGACAGACTCCAGCACCGCCTCGATAAAGGCGCGCCGGCTGCCCAATTGCTCGTTCGCGGTAATCAAGGCGGTTGTCTGCGTTTCCAGCCTTTCGGTCATGCGGTTAAATGCGCGTCCGAGTGTGCTAATTTCGTCATTTTCAAAGGTCGTCGGCACCCGCGTGGCCAGATCCCCTTCCGTGACTCGCTTCGCGGCGTGCACCAGGTCGCTGACCGGCCTGACCATCCGGTCGGCGACCAGCAGGGCTATCCACAACACAAGACCGACGATGAGCAGCGAGATAACGAACAAGGCAATATTGAATTGCAGTTGCAGGCTTCGCGATCTCGAAAAAAGCTGTTCATAATCGGCTAGCACGGACTGGGCGCGTTCCCACTGACTAAGCGCCAGCATGTCGGAATCCCGTGCTGCATAAAGGAATATCCGCGATTTCAAATCGAGCGCGGTAACCGCTTCGATCTTGTTAGGCCTAGCCGTGACGACATAGCTTTGCCCCTGTTCGAGTTGCCGCAAGACAGCCTCGGTAATCTTCGGCTGCTTGTCGTCGTCGTCGGGATCGACGGCCGCCGCCGTTCGGGCAACGCCATCGGCTCCATATTCGATAATGGCGGATTCATTGAGCTTGCGCGACAGGACCTGAAACACATATCCTTCAGCGAATTCCGGGCTTTCGAGATCGGCCTGTTGCAAATAGTTGCGCAAATCATTGGCCATAGTGATGGTCTCTTCGCCCACTTCCCGCTGATTTTGTTCATAATAGCCGCGGGCCAGGTCATTGGCATTCTCCAGCATCCCCCTCGCGCGATCGGAAAACCAGAATTCGACGCCATATTGAAACAGCAGGGATGCGAAAATGACCACCAGCAACATCGGGATGCTGGCGACGAGGGAAAATAGCGCAACCAGTTGGACGTGCAGCCGGCCCTTGCTGCCGATCGCAGATTTTGCTGCGCGCTCCTTCGCGATCCGCCGACCGAACAGGACCAGCAGCGTCATCGCCGGAACCAGGTTCGCCACCAGTAGCGCTGCGGTCAAGGGCGGGGAAATGAAATCGGTTTGATCGGATTGCCGACTCAGCAGAAAATAAGTGCCGAGCATGATCGCGCCAAAGAGAATCAGGACGATCCACTCGACCCGCCTCATTACGGCTTCTTTCTCCGCCATCAGCGCAAGCCGCCGCAGCCAATTGGGAACGCGCTGTTCCGAATGTGAGGAAGAAACCGTCATTGTGCTTTCACTACAACAGTTTCGTTGCGGGAAAAGCACTAATATTGCAAATATATCACGGTTCGGCTAATCCAAACGTCGGTTCGTCGCGCGGGACTATTTGGCCGAGGCTATTTCGATTGGGTGGGATCAATCTGATATTCGTTGAGTTTCTTGCGCAGGGTGTTGCGATTGATTCCCAGAATTTTGGCGGCTTTGATCTGATTGCCGTGGGCGTGATGCATCATCTCGATCAGCAGCGGTTTCTCAAATTTTTCCAGCGCCTGGGCGTATAGATTTTCTTTCTCTGGCGCCGCCATCAGGCCTAGTATGATCGATTTGATATGGCCTTCAAACTCCATATTGGCGGATTCAGCCCGGTCCTCGCCTCGCTCTGCTGCGAGTATCTGACGAATGGCATCCTCGGAAAGCGTTTCCTCCCTGCCCGTCACTACCAGGCGGTAGATGACGTTCTTGAGTTCGCGAACATTGCCCCGCCAGTAGTTATGGCACAACAGGTTCATCCCCTCTTGCGAAATCTGCTTATGGGGCAGCCCCTCGGTCACCGCCAGTTTGAGGAAATGATTGGTTAGCGCCGGAATATCGCTGGCGCGCTCCCTCAGCGGGGGCAATTCTATCGGCACGACATTGATCCGGTAATAAAGATCTTCGCGGAACTTGCCCTGCTCGATCAGTTCGAGGAAATCATGGTTGGTGGCGGCGATGATCCTCACGTCCAGCTTGACCAGGCCCTTGCCGCCAACCCGGCTGATTTCGCCCGATTGGAGGGCGCGCAGCAGACGGGTCTGCGCGTGCATCGGCATATCGCCGATCTCGTCGAGGAACAGGGTGCCGCCCTGCGCCTGTTCAAATTTCCCAGCGGCACTGGCAACAGCACCGGTGAAGGCGCCCTTTTCATGGCCGAACAGCTCCGCTTCGATCAGTTCCGAGGGAATGGCCGCCATATTGACGGCAATGAACGGACCCGATTTCCGGTGGCCCAGTCCGTGAATGGCTTCCGCGACCAGTTCCTTGCCGGTGCCGGATTCGCCCAGCACCAGCACTGACAGATCGTTTTTCAGGAGCCGGGCGATCATCCGGTAGACGTCCTGCATCGCCGGGCTTCGGCCCACGAGGGGCAGGCTTTCTTCGTCCATTGACGGTTCGGCCAGAAGCACGTTTTTGGGCTTCAAAGCTTGTCCGACAACTTTGACAAGCTCGTCGAGGTCGAACGGCTTTGGCAAATATTCGAAGGCCCCGGTCTCCGACGCCCGGACGGCGGTATTGAGCGTGTTCTGAGCAGAAATGATGATGATCGGGATGTCCGGATGGGTCGCTTTCACGCTGCCGAGAGAGGAAATGCCGTCACCCTCGCCCTCGCCCAGCCCGACATCGGTCAACAGCAGATCATATCTGCTGCTGGCCATCAACGCATCCCGCTCGGCGATCGACTTGCAATTTTCAACATCATAGCCCTCGGCCCGCAAAGCGGTAATGATGACGTGGCTGACCGACAGATCGTCTTCGACTAATATGATTTTTTCGTTCGCCATGTTTTGTCCTGCGGTCAGTTTTTCGGGGCGACGGGAAGAAACAGCGTAAACCGGCTCATCTCGTCCTGATTTTCACGATCATAGCGGATGCGCCCGTTCATATCGCGCATCAGCTTTTTGACCAGAGCGAGGCCGAGCCCCTGCCCTTCTTTCTTGGTCGAGACGAACGGCGAGAAAATTTCCCGCTCGAGTTCCGCCGGCACGCCGGGGCCATTGTCGCACACCATGATCTGGATCGGCAACCTGATCGCCGCGGTTTCGCCTTGCGCCGACAGCGACGCTCCGAAACTGTAACGGGTGACGATACGGATTTCCGGGTTCGGCAAATCTTTGGTCGCGTCAACTGCATTGGCCAGCACATTGGTCAAAACCTGCATCATCGCATCCGGGTCGATCAGAGCGTCGGGCAGTGACGGGTCAAATTTGTCGTTGATCTTGACCGCCTGACCGGTCGCCGCCTCGATCGATCGCCGGGCGCTGTCGATCAAAGTGTGAATGTTGACCGCCTTGATCTGGGCCGGCTGATTGGACGACAGGGTCTGCATCCGGTTGAGTAGATTGACCACCCGTTCCACTTCCGCAGTGATCATCTGGGTCAGCGGCTTTTGCGATTCGTCAAGTTGCCGGTCGAGCAACTGTGCCGCGCCCCGGATCGCGGCAAGCGGATTTTTGATTTCGTGGCTGAGTATGTCTGGCGCCCGTATCGCGAGATTGGACGGATCGTGATGCTCGCTCTCAAGAATCGGGCCATCCTGCGGCATCAGCGACAGCGATATCAAGCGCCAGTCGGAATCCGAAGCTAGCGGATGAATGTCAAAATCGACAATACCCAGTCTGCGGTCGTCGCTGGCAACCATCACGCCGCGGGCGGTGAGGCTGATATCCTGCTCGGTCAGGGC
>PFJE01000097.1 GCA_002783865.1 Sphingomonadales bacterium CG_4_10_14_3_um_filter_58_15 | reverse complement strand
TGCACAGCCGGATCGACAAAACCATCGCCGATATTACCGCGCTGGCCCAGGTTGGCAATGTCTATATCAATCGCAATGTCATCGGCGCAATTGTCGGTGTGCAGCCCTTTGGCGGGCGCGATCTGTCGGGCACCGGACCAAAGGCGGGCGGGCCGCTTTATATTGGCCGTCTGGTCAAAAATGCGCCGCGCAGCACGACCATCGAGCGCGGGCCGGTTCTGGATCCCGACTATGAGGAGCTTGCCCGATTCGTAAGGGTGACCGAAGATGCGCCAGCACCCTATGGCCACAAGGCGCCGCGTCTCGATAGCTTTGTCGAGCTTCCAGGTCCCGTGGGCGAGAAAAACCTTTACGGCGTCCATCCGCGGGGCCGCGTTTTGCTGGTCCCCGAAACTGCAGAGGGTCTGCGCGACCAGCTGCTCGCCATTTTCGCAACCGGCAACCTGCCGTTCCTGCCCGATACCCAAGAGACACGCGCCATTGCCACAGATCTTCCACCGAAGGTTCTGCAACGCCTGCAATGGGCGCCGGACTGGGAAACAGAGCCGCGCTTCGCGCAAGTTCTGATCGAGGATACGGGCAAGGATATTCGTCCCTGGCTGAAAGCTGTGGCGGCGCAGCAGAGTTCGGTCCCCATCGTCCAGCTGGGCATTGGCAAGGGCGGATATCGAACCGACTGGCTGCTGGAGGAGATATCGATCTCGATCGACACCACGGCAGCGGGCGGAAACGCCAGCCTGATGGCCGTCGCGTAAAGAGTCTCCGATGTGAACAGGATCGCCGGTGAGGGCCAAAACAAGCTCCCCGGTTCGAGCCATTATACGATTATCAAAGTCTTTTCCGGGCGGTACGCACCGGCCTGAGACGGCACCGATTTAACTGCTTCCGCTATTCTAAACTGTCGTCAGTATGAACCGTGCCCATCACCTGATACAATTTGCGACAATTTTCTTCTGTTCTGACAAAGTTCAGCGACATCTCGCCATTAGAAGAACATCCATGGCGGAACGATAACAATGTTTCGTTGAATGGAAACATGAGGAACAGAACATGAAAAAAGCAATTTTGATCTCGAGCGCAACCGCAATGTTGATGGCTGGCGGTATCGCCATAGCCGCACCCGGTGACCGTGGGATGCGCGCCGATACCAATGGCGACGGAGCGATAAGCCGCGCTGAAATGACCACATCACTGGAAGCCCGGTTTGCGAAAATGGATGTCAACGGTGATGGTCAGCTGTCCAAAGAAGATCGCGCAGCAAAACAGGCGGAGCGCTTCGCCAAAACCGACAGCAATGGCGATGGTGAACTCTCGCAGGCGGAAATCGAAGCCGCTCGCGCTGCCCGCAAGGCCAATCGCTTTGCCCGCATGGACAAGGACGGCAATGGCAAGCTGAGCCAGGAAGAAGCCCAGTCGATGCGCGGCAAGCGCGGCGGCAAAGGCATGCGCGGTGAAGGCAAAATGCGCGGGCATCATGGTGGCCGCGGCATGGCGATGATGCAAAAGGCCGACACCAATGGCGACATGAAGATCAGCAAGGCGGAGTTTACCGCTGCAGCGATTGCCCGTTTTGACAAAACCGATGCCAACAAGGACGGCAAGATCACAAAGGAAGAGCGGCAGGCTGCATGGCAAGCCCGTCGCGCCGAATAGGACAAGAATAAAAAAGGCGGTTAATCCCTGAACCCCTTTTTTCGCGAACGGATCGTCAGCCATCTCCCCCTCCCCAAACTGGCTGGCGGTCCGTTTCTTTTTGTGATTCCTGTGATAGGGCGATCTGATGACGCACAAAATCCACATCTTGCTGGTCGATGACGAAGCGTCGCTGCGCGAGCCGCTGGCCGAATATCTGATCAAGCAGGGCTACAAGGTGCAGCAGGCCAGCGATGCCAGCATCGCGCGATCGTTACTCAATGCCTATGATTTTGACATCACTCTGCTCGATATCATGATGCCCGGCGAGGATGGTCTCAGCCTGTGCCGCTTTGTCACCGACAAGACCGATATTCCGGTCATCTTCATCAGCGCGAAAACGGAAGAGACCGAGCGGATCATCGGGCTGGAACTGGGGGCTGATGATTATATCACCAAACCGTTCAGCCCGCGCGAGCTGGTTGCCCGGATCAAGGTCATTTTGCGGCGCGCCGAAAGGGGTGGGACGAAACCACTGGGCACGTCCGGCGGTGGTTACCAGTTCTCCGGCTGGACCCTGAAAAGCGACAAGCGCAGTCTGATCGACGCGGACGGTGTCAATGTGTCCCTGTCTACCGGCGAATATCAGATGCTGCTGGCGCTGGTCTCGCGCGCCGGCAAGGTTCTCAACCGCGATCAGTTGCTCGATATAACCCAGGGCCGGGAAGCCCATGCCTTCGACCGCGCCGTTGACAACCAGATCAGCCGGTTGCGCCGCAAGATCGAATCCGATCCGAAAAATCCGGAAATCATCAAGACCGTATGGGGCGGTGGCTATATGCTCGCCGGGGAAGTCAAATCGCTGTGATCCGCCTGTGGCCCAGAAGCCTGGTCGGCCAGCTGCTGCTGATCGTCGCGATGATGCTATTGCTCGCTCAGGGCGTCAACAGCTTCCTGCTTTACCGTGGGGCGCAAAGCCAGAATCTTATCGAATCCTCGACCGCAGCCGTGTCGCGCATTGCCTTTGGTCTGGACCGGCAAGCGAATGATCGTCCGGGCCGGCGCGGCGGCGCAATGCGTGCGCGGCGCTGGGGTCAGCTCAAATATGGTAGCGAAAGTGCGGTTACCGACGGTATGAACCGGTTGCCGGAGCTTGAAGCGCGCGCCGGTCAGGCCTTCGCCAATATGGGCATCGGCTTTTCCGATATCAGAGCGACGTTCACCAGAAACCTGACTGCCGACATGAGTGGCCATCTTATCGGCGCCAATCGCGGCGAGTGGCGCAACAACCCGATCAACCGATCGATGGGCGACAAGCGAATGCCCCCGGAAACCAGGGGCTATGTAATCATTTCCGCGCAACAGGCCGATGGCCAGTGGGTCAGCATTGCCTCGGTCGTGCGTGAGCGCACGCCCTTGATGATCCGGACTCTGCTATTTCAGACGATCACCATCTACCTGTTGATGCTGATCCCGCTGATCCTGCTGGGTCGCTATATCTCGCGGCCGTTGAAATCTCTCACCGCCAGAGCGCATAATTTCCAGCCCGGCGACAGCGAAGATCTGGCGGAGCAGGGGCCTCCAGACACCCGGGAACTGATCCGCGCGTTTAACGCCATGAGCGGCCGCGTCAGCAGCATGATCAACGAAAAGGATGTCATGCTCGGTGCCATCGGCCATGATCTCCGCACGCCACTGGCAGCGCTGCGCGTTCGAGTCGAGAATGTCGAAGACGATATCGAGCGCGAGCGGATGATCGCGGGCATTGAGGATATTGATCATACGCTGGACGATATCTTGTCATTAGCCCGGCTCGGGCGCTCTGCCGAGCAGGCAGACCCGGTCGACATCCGTTCGCTGATCGAGACAATTGTCGATGAGTTCACCGATCTGGGTCACGAAGTCCACTATCAGCGCGGCGACAAGCAGAGCGCGCTGATCCGCGAAACGCTGGTCCGTCGGGCGCTGCGCAACCTGATCGGCAACGCGATTCTTTATGGCAAGGCTGCGGATATATCTGTGGAAAAGTCTGGCAACAAGCTGATGATACATGTGGATGACGATGGACCGGGCATTGCCGATGACAAAATCGATGCAATGTTTGAGCCTTTTTTGCGCGGTGACGCATCCCGCAATCGCGCAACCGGCGGGTCGGGACTTGGGCTGACTCTGGCCCGCGCCATTGCCCGCGATCATGGCGGCGATATCATCTTGCAGAACCGGGAAAAAGGCGGTCTGCGCGCCACGCTGGAGTTACCGATCAAGTAGGAAATGTTGTCGCCAACCGGTGCCTAGCGTCTCCGTCTGCCTGCTAATTTTCCGTTTCTTTTTCTGCCGGTTGGTCCGCCGGATCGCCAATGCCATCAGCGGCCAGTTCGGCATCAATATCCTCTTCCAAGACCTTGACCGCTTCATCTGCCGCCTGTTCCAGCGACAGCGCGTCTTGCTCGATCTCTATCTCATGCTCCGCGATCGCTGCATCGCCCTTTTCCTCAACCGGGGTTTCGGAACAGGATGCCAGCAACAGCACGGCCGGGACAAGAAGGTAGCGGAAGTTCATTCTTTTGCCGGCATCATCAGATCGGCATTGCTGTTGCCGACAATCGACAGCACCGTGGTCCAGGCCGCAACATTCTGGCGCAATTGTTCCGGATCAATCTTGTCCAGAGTGTCATCCGGCGTGTGATGCAGATCGAAATAGCGGATGCCGTCCTGCTGCAGGTCGATAATCGCGAGATTGTTGTTCCTGATGATCGCCTGCACATCCGCACCGCCGCCGGCTTTCTGCTGACCGCGCCCGATGCTCAACGGTTGCAGGGCAGTTGCGATTTGGTTCGCCAGAGCGGATGCGGATTCCGGCAAGTTGAAATCGACTCGCCAGACCCGGTCGGCACCGAAATCCGATTCCATCGCCAGCGCATGCTTGTCACCCTTGCGGGCCTCGCCATAGGCATTGCCGCCCCATAGGCCCACTTCCTCAGCACCGGCCCAAAGCAGCCGGATCGTGCGCTTGGGTTGCCCCGCCGCCATCACCTGCTTGGCCGCCGCGGTGATGATCGCGCAGCCGGCACCATCATCAATCGCCCCGGTGCCCAGATCCCAGCTGTCGAGATGACAGGCGATCACGATCATGCCGAGCGACGGATCGCTGCCCGGCAATTCGGCGATCACATTGCCCGATTCCTGGCTGCCGATATTCTGCGGGGTCAGCACCAGCTTCAGTTTCACCGGCTTGCCGCGCTCGACAATGCGAACCAGATTTTCCGCATCCGGAATCGACAGCGCTCCTGCCGGTATCGGCGTCACGCCTTTTTCGAAATTGGTATTACCGGTGTGCGGATTGCGGTGATGATCGGTCCCGGCCGAGCGGATGACAATCGCCGCAGCGCCTTTCTTGGCCGCGATATTGGGTCCGACAAAGCGTGCGGGTCCGAACGCACCATAGCTGGATCCGTCCTGGGTAGCCTTCATCGCGTGACTGACAAAGGCGATCTTGCCTTTCAGGCTGCCATCGGGTGCCGCCATCAGATCCGCCAGCGTCGGGAAATAGACCACTTCCGCCGTCAGGCCCTTATCACCGGTGCTGCCGCTGTTGCCGAGCGCGGTGATCGCCAGTTTCTGGGGATAAGGGCTGACAACAGACGCCGTTTCCGCGCCCCGTACCCATGTCGGCATCATATAGGGCTCGTTGCGAACATTGCTGAACCCCAGACCATTCAGCTTGGCAATGGCCCAGTCCCGGGCCCGCGCTTCGGCCTCGGTCCCCGCCTGACGCGGCCCAATTTCGGTGGTCAGACCCTCGACGATATCATAAGCGACATCATCCTGCAGCGCCTTGGCCTGCAGGCCCGCGATATCATGATGGTCAGCCAGAGCGGAAGTGGACAGAATCAGCGCCGACGCGCCAGCGAGCAATATGGATGTTTTTCTCATGCCAAGCTGACTAACCCGCCTTTCGCGCTTTGCCAATGGTCTCTTGCGACGGACGGTCGGAATAGCTACATGCACCATCAAACAAGCCCCATTTTCCGTTAATGCTGCGCTTGTCGAAGCATGGCGCTCTCCAAGCGCCCTTCGACGGTCTCAGGGCTAACGAAATTGATTGAGAAAGAATATAAAATGGCCGTCCAATATAGCTATGTCATGAAGGGTCTGACCAAGACCTTCCCCGGTGCCCCGAAACCGGTGCTCGACAATATCCACCTGCAGTTTCTGCCGGGCACGAAAATCGCGATCATCGGTAAAAACGGTGCGGGTAAGTCGACGCTGATGAAGATCATGTCTGGCCAGGATGACGAGTTTCAGGGCGAGGCCTGGGCAGGCGAGGGCATTCGCGTCGGCTATCTCGCACAGGAACCGCAGCTCGACGAGAGCAAGACGGTCAAGGAAAATGTCATGGACGGCGTCCGCGAAGTCGCCGATCTGGTCGGCCGCTTCAACGAAATCTCCAATATCATGGGTGACCCGCCGGAAGACGTGGATTTTGACGCGCTGATGGAAGAAATGGGCGAACTGCAGGAAAAGATCGACGCGGTCGATGGCTGGACCCTCGACAATCAGCTCGAAATCGCGATGGAAGCCCTGCGCTGCCCGCCCGGCGAAAGCCCGGTAACCGATCTCTCCGGTGGCGAAAAGCGCCGCGTCGCGCTCTGTCGGCTGCTACTCGACAAGCCGGAAATCCTGATGCTCGACGAACCGACCAACCATCTCGATGCCGAAAGCGTCGCCTGGCTCGAAAAGCATCTGATCGACTATGCCGGCAACGTCATTCTCGTCACCCATGACCGCTATTTCCTCGACAATGTCGTCAACTGGGTGCTCGAACTGGATCGCGGCAAGGGCTATCCGTTCGAAGGCAATTATTCCAGCTGGCTGGAGAACAAGTCGAAACGTCTGGCGCAGGAAGAACGCGAAGACAAAAGCCGCCAGAAGGCGATCGACAACGAACTTCAGTGGATGCGGCAAAGCCCGAAGGCGCGGCAGACCAAGTCCAAGGCGCGTATCAAGTCGTTTGATGATCTGGTGGCCTCACAGGAGAACCGCGTGATTGGCAAGGCGCAGATCCTGATCCAGACTCCAGAACGTCTCGGCTCCAAAGTGATCGAGGCCAAGGGTCTGACCAAGGCTTATGGCGACAAGCTCTTGTTCGAAAATCTCGAATTTTCGCTGCCACCCGGCGGTATTGTCGGCATTATCGGCCCCAACGGTGCCGGTAAAACGACCCTGTTCCGGATTATCACCGGCCAGGAAACCCCGGACAGCGGTACGCTCGAACTCGGCGAGACGGTCAAGCTCGGCTATGTCGACCAGAGCCGCGATACGCTCGACGCCTCGAAGAATATCTGGGAAGAAATTTCAGGCGGCCACGACTTTTTCACCTTCGGCAAGAACGAAGTCCAGACCCGCGCCTATGTCGGTGCGTTCAACTTCAAGGGCGTCGACCAGCAGAAGAAAGTCGGCCAGCTCTCCGGCGGCGAACGCAACCGCGTCCATCTCGCCAAGATGCTGAAAGAGGGCGGCAATGTGCTGCTGCTCGATGAGCCGACCAACGATCTCGACGTCGAAACCCTGCGCGCGCTGGAAGACGCCCTCGAAAGCTTCGCCGGCTGCGCCGTGGTTATCTCCCATGACCGCTTCTTCCTCGATCGCCTGGCGACGCATATCCTGGCGTTTGAAGGCGACAGCCATGTCGAGTGGTTCGAAGGCAATTTCGAGAGCTATGAAGAGGACAAGCGGCGGCGATTGGGCGACGCAGCGGATCGGCCTACGCGGGTGGCTTATAAGAAGCTGACTAGGTGATGGAATCAACATCCAAAGGAATTTGACATGAGCAACAGAGAGCTTGAAAATCGTGATGAATCCGACTTTGCCACAGCAGTAGCTGCTGCATTAGGAATCAGTGTGGATGAGCTGGACGAACTAAATTGGCGGATTGAAGACCACAATAGCGATGACGGTCTGGTGTACGGGCATAACGTCTATTTTGATGAAGGGTCAGATATTACTATTCTAGGACGTATTGCTGGATTGGGAAATAAAAATTGGATCAGAATCGGCCCCATCGCTGGATAAACCTTTGTCATTGAGAGAACCGCCATCCAACCGCATTTAGCCGCCATCGCCACCCTTCTCCCGTGAGGGAGAAGGATATGGAGGCTTATGAGCGTAGCGAATTAGCCGGAGTTGGATGAGGGTGTACTGGGGTTTGTTGGGGGCGCATCTCGGGCGGCAGTAAACCCTCACCCAGCTCCGACTAACGAACAAGTTCGTAAGTCTGCGCAACCCTCTCCCTTGAGGGAGAGGGGGCTACTGGCCTCTGGCGATGCGTATCTCATTGACGATTGTTTCCAATACGCCTTCAATATTTCCCATCACATCATTGTTCCAGAACCGGATGACCCGATAGCCGTGTTCCTCAATCAGCTTGGTCCGCGCAGCATCCTTGACCTCATTGTGTTGGCCGCCATCGAGTTCCACAACCAGCCTGACGCTTCTCGCTGCGAAGTCAGCGACATAGGGGCCAATGGGAAATTGTTTGACGAATTTGGTGTTCGCAAGCTGCCGACCGCGCAGGCGAGCCCAAAGCTTGCGCTCGGCCTCGGTCATATCGCGGCGGAGTCTGCGGGCTCGCTGGGTTAGCCGCTTCTCTCCCATACACCTCCTTCCCCTTCTCCCGTGAGGGTGAAGCGTCCCGGGTTTTCCGGAGGCGGTTTCATTTGAGTCATGCGACCATATCGAGGTTCTCGCAGGCTGCATAGTAATTAGCT
>PFJE01000106.1 GCA_002783865.1 Sphingomonadales bacterium CG_4_10_14_3_um_filter_58_15 | reverse complement strand
GATTGATATAGACATTGCCAACCTGGGCCAGCGCGGTAATATCGGCGATGGTTTTGTCGATCCGGCTGTGCAGCCCGAAGGTCAGGCCATAGCCAGTCGAATTGATCTGTTCCATAACGTCGCCGATTTGCTTGCGGGCATAGCGCATCACATGCAGGACCGGGCCGAAGACTTCCCGGCCAAGCTGGCCGATATTGTCGATCTCGATGATCGTGGGGGAAACGAAGGTCCCGTGCTGCGTGGCCTTACCGAGCACTGGCTGCTGGATTTTGCGGCCAGCTTTGCGCATCTTTTCGATATGGGTGGTGATCGTCTCGCAGGCCGTCCGGGTGATCACCGGGCCGACATCCACGCTTAATTCGTCGGTCGGGCCAATCTTGAGTTCGGCAAGCGCACCCTTGAGCATGGACAGCAACTCGTCGGCTATGTCTTCCTGCACGCAAAGGATGCGCAATGCCGAGCAACGCTGCCCGGCACTATCAAACGCAGAGGCAATAACGTCGCGAACGACCTGTTCCGGCAGCGCGGAGGAATCGACCACCATCGCATTTTGTCCGCCAGTTTCGGCAACGAGCCGCAGCGGCGATCCATCCGGCAAAGTGCGTTCGGCGAGTTGCGCCTGGATCAGCTTTGCGACTTCGGTTGATCCGGTAAAAATAACGCCGCAGACCTCGGGCGCACCAACCAAAGCGGCGCCGATCGAGCCGTCGCCCGGCACCAGCTGGACCACCGCTTCGGGAATACCGGCTTCGTAAAGGATGGTGACGAGTTGCGCAGCGATCAGCGGTGTTTCCTCGGCGGGCTTGGCCAACACGGTATTGCCAGCCACAAGAGCGGCGGCAACCTCTCCGGTGAAAATCGCCAGCGGGAAGTTCCATGGACTGATGCAGACGACAGGCCCCAGAGGTTCGACATTTTCGTCGAAGGTCGCACGCGCCTGCTCTGCGTAATAGCGCAGAAAATCGACCGCTTCGCGGACTTCGGCGATTGCATTCGGCAGGGACTTTCCAGCTTCGCGCATGATCAGGCCGAGCATCGACTCCATCCGTTCGTCGAGCAGATCGGCTGCTTTCTCGAGAGCGCGGGCGCGCTGCTCGACATCGGAGTGCGCCCAGTCGGGGAACGCCTCGGCCGCGATGCGTGCGGCGTCCGCCGCTTCCTCCGGCGTCGCCCAGACCACTTGTCCGACGACGTCTCGTTCGTCGCCGGGATTCAGCACATTTTCCGGCTCCCGGGTAATTTTGAGCCCGGCAATCATTGGTTCTGCGCGCCAATTGATCGATGCGCTTGCTACCAGGCTTTCTGAAATGTTGGCGAGGACCATCTCGTCGCTGAGATCGAGCCCGCGAGAGTTTCGCCGGTCTGGATAAAGATTTTCCGGCAGCGAGATCAGCGGGTGCTGAGATCCCACCGGATCAATTTCCTCCACCTCGTCGACCGGATCGACGACCAGGTCGCTGATCGGAACATGCTCGTCCCAGATCCGGTTGACGAAAGACGAATTGGCGCCATTTTCCAGCAGACGGCGAACGAGATAGGCGAGAAGTGTCTCATGGGTTCCTACCGGCGCGTAGATGCGGCAGGGGCGGTTCAGCTTGTTCGGCCCGACCACTTCATCATACAGCTCTTCGCCCATGCCGTGCAGGCATTGGAATTCGTAATCGCCGGTGCTGAACTCATCGCCGGCCAGATGGTAGATGGTCGACAGGGTTTGCGCATTATGCGTGGCAAATTGCGGGAAGACGGCGTCGCGCGCGGCGAGCAATTTGCGGGCGCAGGCGATATAGCTGACATCCGTATGCACCTTGCGGGTGAATACCGGGAAACCGGCAAGTCCCTCAACCTGTGTGCGTTTTATCTCACTGTCCCAATAGGCGCCCTTGACCAGACGGACCATGATCCGGTGGCCCGACCGCTTGGCCAGATCAATGAGCCAGTCAAGGACGTAGGGGCAACGCTTGCCATAGGCCTGAACGACAAAGCCGAGGCCGTGCCAGCCGGCGAGCTCCTGATCAAGCGCCAGCGCTTCGACGATATCCAGCGACAGCTCGAGCCGGTCGGCCTCTTCGGCATCTATATTCAGACCGATGTCATAGCGTTTGGCGAGAAGGGCGAGCGCGCGTACCCGCGGCAGCAGTTCCTCCATCACGCGCCCGGCTTGCGCGCGGACATAGCGCGGGTGGAGCGCGGAAAGCTTGATGGAAATGCCGGGTCCGGTATAGACGCCGCGGCCATCGGAGGCCTTGCCAATGGCGTGCAGAGCGCGCTCATAGTCGTCATAATAGCGGTCGGCGTCGGCCATCGTCATCGCGGCTTCGCCCAGCATGTCATAGCTGTAGGTGAAGCCCGCCGCTTCTTTCTTGCCGGCCCGTTTTAGCGCTTCCTTGATTGACTCGCCGGTGACGAACTGTTCACCCATCATCTGCATCGCCATGTTGACACCGCTTCGGATCACCGGTTCGCCGGATCTTTTGAGCAGAGAGGACAATGAGGCACCAAGTCCGCTTTCGTTGATCGGCGAAACAAATTTACCGGAGACGACGAGCCCCCATGTCGCCGCATTGACAAAAACCGAACGGCCGTCGCCCAGATGCGAACGCCAGTCACCGGTTGCTATCTTGTCGCTGATCAGGGCATCGCGGGTCGCATTGTCGGGTATGCGCAGCAAAGCTTCCGCCAGGCACATCAGCGCAATGCCCTCCTGGCTGGACAGCGAATATTCCTTGACCAGCCCTTCGATGCCACCGCCACGGCCCTTTTTGCGCATACTTGCAACCAGGTCATGCGCGGTCTGTGCAATCGCCTTCCGCTCGTCTTCAGAAACACGCGCTTGATCGAGCAGCGGCAGGACGCAATCGGCCTCGGGACGCCGATAGGCAGCGGTAATCTCACTGCGCAGAGGTGTTGCGGGTGAAATGGCTGGCGCAAAATCCCTGAAGGGAGTTTTTTCGGTTATTTGGTGCAAGTCGGATCCGATCAGAACAAAGGCAATAGTGTGATTCTAGACTTGAGCTACATTATTAGTCATCCCGTCACAACAGCAGCGGCGCAAGATGCGATTGCTCTGTAAACGATTGGCGATGACCTGAGCTGTCACCGGTTTGGCGGCGCTGAATCGAATATATTATAGGTTTCGGGAGAATATGAATTTGCAGACTCTCGGGCACGAAACTGGAGCGGGTGAAGGGAATCGAACCCTCGTCGTAAGCTTGGAAGGCTTCTGCTCTACCATTGAGCTACACCCGCAATTCCAGATCGACCGGATGCGCCGCTATTGCCACTGCTTTTGTGGTCCGTCAATCATGAAAGGGCGAGATTGCGCTTTGCGTTCTGGTCTTGCTGAGCAAACCACAGCGCAACGGCCTGCTGCCCGGCATCGCTCATATGCAGTCCCAGTTTCGAGCGCCGCCAGAGCACATCCTCTGCAGTGCGGGCAAATTCTTGATCGATCAGCCAGCGGAGTTCAATTTCGTAAAGACCAGCCCCAAAATCCTGACCCATATCCGCTAGAGATTTGACAGGTTTGAGCATGGTCGCGGTGTCGGTGCCATAGGCTCGCACCAATCGGTGCATGACGCTTTTGTCGAGGAAAGACCAGGTGTCGGCATAATGATCGACCAACGCTTCAAACCCATCCGGCGGAAAATCGCCACCAGGCAAATGCGCCTTTTTCGTCCAGTCATCGCCATCGACGTCGAGCGCGTCCGACAATGTGCGGATGGCCTGTAACGCTAGCACGCGGTAGGTGGTTATCTTGCCGCCAAAGATCGACAGTACCGGTGCGCCCTTCTCATTATCATAGTCGAAGACAAAATCCCTGGTCACCGTGGCGGCGCTGCGGCTGTGATCATCGAACAGCGGGCGCACGCCGGAATAGGTCCATTGAATGTCGTCCGGGGTGACCTGTACTTCAAAATATTCGCTCGCTGCCTCGCATAGATAGGCAATTTCGCCAGCACTGATCTTCGCCTCACCTTCAGCGTAGCTCCAAGGTTCGTCGGTCGTGCCGATGAGCGTATGTTCGCCTTCGTAGGGAATGGCGAAAATGATACGGCCGTCGCTATTCTGAAAAATATAGCTGTGATCGCCTTCATATTTGCGCTTCACAACGATATGGCTGCCCTTGACCAGACGCAGTTTTGCGGCATTGCTGCTGCGGTCATACATCGCCGTGACCGGATCAACCCATGGGCCGGCGGCATTGACCAGTATTTTGGCCCGCTCGGTCACGGTCTCGCCATGCCGCTGGATTGTCAGGCTCCAGTGATCGGAGGTGCGGTCCAGTCCGATACATTCAGCGCGGGTCCGGATATCTGCACCCCGGTTCGCCGCATCGCGGGCGGTGAGCGACACGAGCCGGGCATCCTCGACCCAGCAGTCGGAATAAGCGAAGCCCTTTTTCAGGCGCTTTTGCAATGGGTCACCGCGATGATCCTTGAGCAAATTCAGGCTTTTGGTGCCCGGCAAGATATCGCGGCCACCGAGATGATCGTAGAGAAACAGGCCGAGACGGAGCAACCAGGCCGGCCGCATGCCGTCATCAACGGGCAATACAAACCGCATCGGCCAGATGATATGCGGTGCCGCACGCAGCAGCACTTCGCGTTCCTTGAGCGCCTTGCGCACCAGATTGAATTCGTAATGTTCAAGATAGCGCAATCCGCCATGAACCAGCTTGGTGCTTGCCGAGGAGGTATGGGACGCAAGATCGTCGCGTTCGACCAGCAGGACCTTCAGTCCCCTGCCCGCTGCATCGCGCGCAATTCCGACGCCATTTATACCGCCGCCGATTATGGCCAGATCATACATCCTCGCTGTCATAAAGTAACCGGCGATGAGCGCAATGCTGCAATGCAATATAAATGGCTTTTGCTTGCCTTTTCGATGCGAGCTTTTAGCGTGACCTCATAAGATATCGGCGGGGAAAAAGCAGGAACATGGCGCAGAACATATTGGTAATCGACGAGGGAACGACCTCGACAAGAGCGATGCTTTTTGACCGACACGGCAAGCTCCACGGTTCCCAGCAGGAGGCGTTGCAGCAATATTACCCGGCTCCGGGCCTGGTCGAGCATGATGCGCAGGAAATCTGGGACAAGACCCTGCGCTGCTGCCAAAAAATGATCGAACAGGTTGGCGGTGCCGACAAGATAACCGCCATTGGCATCACCAATCAGCGCGAAACCATTGTTGCATGGGATAAACGCAGCGGTGAGCCATTGTCGCGGGCGATCGTATGGCAGGACCGGCGGACGGCAGAGACATGCAACCGGATGAAAGCCGAGGGACTTGAACCAATGGTTCAGGCGAAAACCGGCCTGCTGCTCGATCCCTATTTTTCAGGCAGCAAGATAGGCTGGATGCTGGAGAATTGTCCCGACGTGCGCAACGCCGGCGACAATCTGGCGTTTGGAACGATAGAATCCTATCTCATCTACCGTTTGAGCGATGGTCAGCATGTGACCGACGCCAGCAACGCTAGCCGGACGATGTTGATGGCGCTCGACGGCGATGACTGGGACGACGATCTCCTGGCATTGTTCGATATCCCGAAAAGCGCCCTGCCCCGGATTGTTGATTGCGCAGGCGAACTGGCTTCTACCGCAGTCGATCTATTTGGCGGTGCCATTGCCATCAGCGGCTCGGCGGGCGATCAGCAAGCGGCCACCATCGGCCAGGCCTGCTTGCAAAAGGGGCAAACGAAGGCAACCTTCGGTACCGGCGCGTTCATTCTCACCAACAGCGGCGACACGCCGCCGACCTCCGAGAACCGCCTGTTGTCGACCGTTCTTTATCAACATCAGGGCAAACGCACCTATGCGCTGGAAGGATCGGTTTTTGTTGCCGGCAGCCTGATGCAATGGCTTCGGGATGATATTGGGCTGCTGAAGTTCGCCGGCGAGAGCGAAGAGCTGGCGCGATCGGTGGATGATAATGGCGGGGTCTATCTTGTCCCTGCTCTATCGGGGCTGGGCGCGCCGCATTGGCGGGCTGATGCGACGGGGACCATCTGCGGGCTCAGTTTTTCCTCGAAAAAGGCTCACATTGCGCGCGCTGCACTGGAATCGATGGCCTATCAATGTCACGATCTAAAAACCGCCTTTTCGGCTGACGGCGTCGATTGGCAGAGCCTGCGGATTGATGGCGGGATGGTGGTCAATGACTGGATGGTGCAGGATTTGGCCAATATTCTTGATATTACGGTTGAACGTCCGGAATTTTTTGAAACGACCGCCTTGGGCGCGGCAATGCTGGCAGCCGTCGGCATTGGCATCTATCCATCGCTGGAAGCGGCTTCGGTGATGATTGCCGATCTCGACGTCCATCAACCGGATATTGACACTCACACAAGACAGAGCAGGCTTGCGGGATGGCGGCGGGCGATCGATTCCGTTCTCGAGAATTAGCCCGCGACCAGACATAAAAAAGCCCGCGATATGCGGGCTTTTCTATCAGCTTGAAAAGGGCTGGATTTAGACCTCAGCAGCTTTCTTTTTCTTCTCGGCCTTCACGTCAGCCCAGATCGTCCGGTAGGACAGATAGGCCAGAATGGTGGCGATCAGCAGGAAGGCAAGCACTGCCCAGCCCGCCTGATGCCGTTCTTCCAGTTTCGGTTCCGCGGTCCAGATCAGGAAGGCAGAGACATCTTTCGCCATCTGATCAATGCTTGCCTTGGTACCGTCGGAATAGCTGACCTGATCTTCGACCGCCAAAGGTGGTGCCATCGCCAGGTTCAGGTTGGGGAAATAGGGGTTATAATGCAGTCCCGGGCCAGGCTGATTGGCTTCCGGCAGGTTCGCCGGTGGGTCGGTGTAGCCGGTCAGCAAGGAGTAGACATAGGGTGCGCCGCCTTCCCGTGCCTTGGTCATCAAGGACAGGTCTGGCGGGATCGCGTTATTGTTGGCAGCACGAGCGGCGATATCATTTGCAAATGGCAACGGGAACTTGTCCGCTGGCAAACCGGGACGTGTCGTCATTTCACCGGTGTTAGGGTCAGCGTCGGGGACTCCGATCGACCAATTGGCCGCAATCGCCTTCACTTCGTCTTCATTATAGCCGATTTCTTCCAGATTGCGGAAAGCGACCAGACGGAGCGAGTGGCAGGCCGAGCAAACTTCCTTGTAAACCTGAAAACCGCGCTGCAGTTGCTGGCGATCAAATTTGCCAAGCGGTCCGTCAGAAGCGAATGACACTTCTTTCGGGTGTTTGACAAACTCATGCTCCACGGTTTCAGCTGGCGGGTTGGATACATATTCAACTGCGCCCATGCCAAATGAGACCAGCAGCCAGCCTGAAAAGAACAGGCCAATCAAGATTCCGATAATTCTTACCATTGCGACAGGTCCCTGTTTCTTAGCTGGCAGTTGTGAGTGGCTTGCCGGTTACCGATTCCGTAATACTGTTCGGCAAGGGCTCTGGCTTTTCCAACCGAGACAACAGCGGCAAAATGATGAGAAAATGTGCAAAATAATAGGCTGAAGCAAACTGGCTGATCATCACGAATGGTTCCGCTGCCGGTGCACCACCGCAATAGCCCAATACCAAGACATCAACCACTAGAATGCCGAAGAAGATCTTGAACTTGGGCCGGAACATTCCCGAACGAACCGGTGATTTGTCCAGCCAGGGCAGGAAGAACCAGACCAGAATGGCGGAGAACATCGCCAGCACACCAAGCAGCTTCGCCGGAATGAACAGGAAGTCGACGGTGAAGGCGCGCAAGATTGCATACCAGGGCCAGAAATACCATTCGGGAACGATATGGGCTGGCGTGGAAAGCGGGTTAGCCGGGATATAATTGTCCGCGTGGCCGAGCGCATTGGGCAGGAAGAACATCAAGATAGTGAAGAAGATCAGCGCAACGCCGAGCGTCCAGCCATCCTTGGCGGTGTAATAGGGATGAAACGGCACCGTATCCTGAGGCCCTTTGACATCAACGCCGGTTGGGTTGTTGGAACCGGGAATATGCAACGCCCAGATGTGCATGATGATCACGCCGGCGATAACAAACGGCAGCAGATAGTGGAGCGAGAAGAAGCGGTTCAGGGCCGCATTGTCCGGCGCAAAACCACCGAGCAGCAGTTCCTGGATCGGCTTGCCGACCAGCGGGATTGCCTCAAACAGGCCGGTAATCACCTTCGCACCCCAGAAGCTCATTTGTCCCCAGGGCAGCACGTAGCCCATGAACGCGGTCGCCATCGCAAGCAGATAGATAACCACACCGAGCAACCAGATCATTTCACGAGGTGCTTTATAAGAGCCGTAAAAAAGACCGCGTCCGATATGGAGATAAATGGCGATGAAGAAGAAGCTTGCGCCATTGGCATGGGCATAGCGGATCATCCAGCCGCTGTTGACGTCGCGCATGATGTGCTCGACCGAATCAAAAGCGATATTTGCATTGGCCGCATAATGCATGGCCAATATGATACCGGTGACGATCTGGACGACCAGGAAAATCCCGGCCAGCGAACCGAAGTTCCACATATAGTT
>PFJE01000153.1:52373-75373 GCA_002783865.1 Sphingomonadales bacterium CG_4_10_14_3_um_filter_58_15 | reverse complement strand
AGTGGATCATCCGAAGCATTGAGGTGGGCGCTGCCCATTATAGAAGTCGCTACCTACCTGTGCTCGTCAAGGCACTGGAAATCGGCTCTATGCGCAAATCACCAAGCATGGTTTGAATATGTTTAATGCATTAGTATATTTCTAGATAACATGTAAAGATGGTATTTTGATTGATAAAACATCATGTGTTGAGCTTGTAACATCGGGTGACTGGTGAGACATTCACTTCATGGCATTATAGCCTTTCGCGAAGAGCTTCGTAAGGTGTTTTTCCTTTGAACGCGCCATGCGGTCTGTGGAAGTTATAGAAGCGCTCCCACACATCGAGTTTGGCTTCCAGATCGACGTCGCCTTTATAGCTTAGCAGCTGGTAAATCCTGGCTGTCAGACCGATGCGATCGTTCCACCTTGCCGTTCAGTTGCGGTGTGCCTCGTTTGATATAGGCATGTCGGATACCCAGGTCTTCGACGTGCCAATGGAACTTGGCCTGGAACTCGTGACCGTTATCGGTTCTGACTTCACGAATGCGGAACGGGAACTTGTCGATGATGTGATCGACAAAGTCGATCGCGTTAGCCTGGGTATGTTTTTTGTAGACCTTCAATGCCCTTACCCGCGTTGCATCATCAATCGCCGTATATTGGAAGCGGCGTATTTTCTCGCCCTTCTTTCCGATAAAAGTCAGGAACTTGACGTCCATCTGGATATGGTGGCCGGGGACCTGTTTGTTGTAGCGCTTGGTGTGGACCTTGCGAAGGCGGGTTCCGCGCGGCAGCCGATTTAGGCCATTGCGTTTAAGGATCCGATATATCGTGGCATCGGACAGTTTGATGCCATGATAGCGCGCCAGATACCACATAATCCGTTCTGGTCCGAGGTGGTATTTGCGCCGCAGATGAAGCACCTTCTCGGCAACTTCGGGCGGTGTCTGGTTGGGTGGATTTTTAGGAATGGTTTTGGCATTGACCAGCCCAGCTTCACCGTCGCGCTCATAGGCGCGTTTCCATCTGTAGAAGCTGGCCCGGGCAATGCCAAAATAGCGGCAGGTCCTGGCGGCATGCCCTGTCTTCTCTGCTTGCTGCAGTATCCGTAATTTACGCTGTACTTCGCGCTCGTCTTCCTTGGTCATTCGATCATCTCCTTCCTGCATCAGGAATTTACAGAAGATGTCTCACGAGTCCCTACATATCTACAGTGCTACGGATGGATCGACACCAGCGCCCAAAGATGAGCGGTTAGTGGAAACAAAACCAAAGTTATCCAATATTATTGCTTCGGTAACGGCCATTGGGATCGGATAACATGCGCAACGCAAGCAGTCCTTTCATTATTTCAAATCTTGAGATCTGAAATCGAGACCGAAAGCTTGTATCCTGATATTCCGTAATCGGCAGAATTGCGGTCATCTTGATATCATCATTCAAATGCCACCCTGATTATTCCCATTCAGGGGGAGCCTCCCTTGAGAGCAACACTCAGCGTTTATGAGAAAACCGCAGTTGACAGATTGTGCACAAATTGTGCACTTGACTGTGCACCCGAACTGATTCAAACATATCAACAGAATATAAACCCTAGGAATTCTGCGGTTTTGCGTTTTTGGCAATAGATGAAATCCCTTAGTCGGGAATCCTCTCGTCCCGACCAGTTTACCGGACCCAGAGCGCGTCCGGGGGACGAGCGACCTAAAAGTGCCGGAGCTCTGCTTACACTGCAATAATTCTCCAAATGCCTGGCTTTATCGATTCCAAAGTTCGTCAAAGTTAGGGCCAATGAACGGTTTTCGCGCCCGGTCGCCGAGTGCCAGTCCATTTGATTCGCACGAAGCCACGAAGACGCGAAGCCCGATGGAGGCAAAACGGAGTCGCGGCCTACTCCAGCTTTTGTGGCTTTGAGCCTTCCTGCTACCCGGCGATCGCGGCCGCTCGCGAGAACTAGACACAGAACGCTTGTTTTGTTTTCCGTGACCTTTGCTCCAAAGCCGCAGGTTTCCAGTCTTTGTAGGGCGCAAGCCGGGGGTCGAGTGTAATCTTCCGGATTACTCCTTCCACCACTCCAGCAGAAAATATGCAAATAGCGGGCGGTACCGTCATCATATCCATATTATCAAAGAGCGCCTGTCCCGTGCCTGCACGAGAGCGAGGGAGACAATAAACGATGGTGTGGGGTGTAGGACAGCATTTTTGGCGCTATCTACCGCGCCATTCGTTTTTCATAAGCCAGCACGTCGGCGCGCAGCCGGAGCGCATCATGATAGGCATTGTGCGGAACGGCGCTGGCCGTACCCGAGCTTATGAGAGCGGCATCAACCAGATCAAACCGAATATTGCGCACCGGTTTCATCAGGCCCGGGCCGATGACCAGCAACCGCGCCGCGTGGGCGATGTCTTCCGGCCAGTCTGCAACCAGCACCGGTTCGGGATCGTCGATCAGATAGGCACCGAACTGGTCGCCAAGACAGCTGTGCGTCACTTGCTCCACATCCAGCTGAGGGATGATGTGCTGAGCAACCCATGGCGTGGGGGTCTGGCATTCTACCGCCGAGTAGAAGGGAGCACGACCATCCTCTTCGGGAACCAGTGCGATCGAAATCAATTCACCGCCAAAGCCGTTAAATTCAGTATCTAGAAAATAACGCATGGCGAAATGTTCCCGCAAGTTCATGCAACGTCACCGCGGCATCCCTGATTTGTAAAAAGCCGCTCGCTCCCATCGGTCCTACCCAAAAGGCCGATACAGATCCTGCTGCGGTTGGGTAAACCATTTAGGACCTGCCGTTGTCATATAGAAATGATCTTCCAGCCGGATGCCATATTCGCCCGGCACCACGATCATCGGCTCGTTGGAGAAGCACATGCCCGCAGCTAGCGGCGTCCAGTCGCCTTTGACCAGATAGGGGCCTTCATGGATATCCAGACCAATGCCATGGCCGGTGCGGTGGGGCAGCCCCGGCAGGTCGTAGTCGGGGCCGAGGCCGTGGCTGATCAGCACGTCGCGCGCGGCCTGATCGACCGCTTCGCATGGTGTGCCGATGGCGGCGCAGTCGAACGCGGCTTGCTGGGCCTGTTTTTCCGCCTGCCACAATTTCTCGATCTTGCTATCCAGCTTGGACAGCGCATAGGTGCGGGTGATGTCGCTATTATAGCCGTCGATGGTGCAGCCGGTGTCGATCAGGATCAGCTCGCCCTCTTGCAGCGCCGGGTCGCCGGGCACGCCGTGCGGGTGGGAGGTGGCTTCGCCGAACTGGACGGCGCAGAAGCTGTTGCCGCCATCGGCGCCGCCGGCGCGGTGCAGACGGTCGATTTCGGCGATCACCTGGCTGGCCTTCATGCCCGGCTTGATCCACTCGAAGACTGTCTGGTGGACGGAGAGCGTAAGTTGCATGGCCGCGATCATCAAATCGATTTCACTGGATGATTTTGTCGCGCGCAGCGGTGCGATAATCGAAGCGGCAGAACCATAGAGGATCGGTTGTTTGAGCTCCGTCAAGGCCTCGAACAGGCGCGCGGCATGGCCATAAGAACAATCGGGGTCGAGCGCGCATCGCTGGCAGCCATGCTCGGCCAAGAGCGCCGCGATCAGCGTAAATGGACTCTCATGCTCTTCCCAGAACGCCATCTCCGAGGCCATCGGGAATTTGGCCCGGATCGCTGACTCCTCGAATTTCGGGCAGATGAAGATGGTGCGGTCGGCGGTGATCAACACGCCGACAAAGCGCTCGCTTTCATAGAAGGCCTCGCCGAAGAAATAGCGCATATTGCTGCCCGGCGTGATCAGGACGGCGTCTACATCATTGTTGGGCATTGCCCGGCGCAAATTGTCCAGCCGCTGTTCGCGTTCGGCTTGACTGATCGATGGCGGTCGCGTTGCTGTGGTCATGGTCAAATCTCCGGAATAGGCTTATCAGCGTGCGGGATTAGGGCCTTTTGACCTCAGTTACCACTATAGTCGAGATAACTGTCCGAGCGGGCCAGCGAAATCAGCGTCAGACCGCAGCTGGCGGCGCGTTCAATGGCGATGCTGGTCGGCACCGAGATCGTCACCAATGTGGTGGCACCGGCGATCACCGCTTTTTCGACAATCTCGTAGCTGCAGCGGGAGGTGGTCAGGACGAAACCGGTCGATAGCGAGCGGTTTTGCCGCGCCATCGCGCCGATCAATTTGTCGAGCGCATTGTGGCGGCCGACGTCTTCGCGGACGCAGGCAATGGCGCCGGTCTGGTCAACCCAGGCCGCCGCGTGGACGCCGCCGGTGGCCTTGTTCAGCGGCTGGTAATCCTCCAGGGCGGCGAGCGCGGCGAAGACATGCTCTTTGCTGACCGGCTGATGTTCGCTGACCTTGGGCAACGGCCGAGCCACCAGTTCAAGATTTTCCAGACCGCAGAGACCGCAACTGCTTTCGGCGATGCGAGTACGCGCCCGTTCAAAAACCATGTCCGCTTTGTCCGACGCGACGTTGGCGCGGATGATCCAGCCTTTTTCGTGGGCGTGGACATTGATCGCGGCCAGTTGGTCGGCACGCTCGACCAGCCGTTCGGATATGGCAAATCCCGTAACAAAATCTTCCAAGTCCGATGGCGTCGCCATCATCACCGCATAGCCGATGCCGTTGAACTCGATCGACACCGGCGCTTCTATGGCGACCTGTCGGGCCTCTTCTTCCGGGGTCGAAACGCTGGGGCGAATGACCTTGGCGATGTACTTGTCCATCTATGCGCCGGTAGCGGCGTGATCAGGCTGCGCCTTCTCTGCGACCATCGAGACAGCCAGAGCGGCAACATCCGACAGGTCACTCCCTGCCCCGTCGGCAACATAGGCTATGATCCGGCGCTTCATCCGCGGGTCCCAGTAGCGCAAGATATGACCGGCAACGGCCTCGGCGGCGGCATCGCGGTCCCGCGTGCCAAAATTGCGGGCGATCTGGTTGGCCATGTAGACGAGATGATCGAGCGTGTTCATTCCGCTGCTTCGACCGTCTCAATGCGCCGCGCCTGCTCCGACAGCTCTTCATATTCTTCCTGCCAGTCGGTCGGTCCATTGGAAGCGGCGACCTGCACGGCGGTTACCTTATATTCGGGACAGTTGGTCGCCCAGTCGCTGAAGTCGGTGGTCACGACATTGGCCTGGGTCGCAGGATGGTGGAAGGTGGTATAGACCACGCCGGGCGCGACCCGCTCGGTCACGGTCAGGCGCAGGGTTGTTTCTCCCGAACGGCTCGACAATCTGGTCCAGTCGCCATCCTTGAGCCCGCGATTTTCCGCATCGGTCGGGTGCATTTCCAGCAGGTCCTCCGGATGCCAGGAGGTGTTCTCCGTGCGGCGGGTTTGCGCGCCGACATTATAGTGGGACAATATCCGGCCTGTCGTCAGCAACAGCGGAAAGCGCGGGCCGGTTTTTTCATCGGTCGGCACGTAATCCGTGACAACAAACTGCCCCTTGCCACGGACAAAGCCGTCCACATGCATGATCGGCGAGCCATCGGGTGCGGCTTCGTTGACCGGCCATTGCAGCGAGCCGGCTTCCTTCAGGCGGGCGAAATTCACCCCGGCGAAAGTTGGTGTCAGGCGGGCAATCTCGTCCATGATCTCGGACGGGTGAGAATAGCGCCAGCCCAGCCCCATGGCATTGGCCAAGGCCTGGGTGACTTCCCAGTCCTCCATGCCGTTGACCGGCGTCATCACCTTGTTGACCAGCTGAATGCGGCGCTCGGCATTGGTGAAGGTGCCGTTTTTCTCGAGGAAGGTCGAGCCGGGCAGGAAGATATGCGCGTAATTGGCGGTTTCGTTGAGGAACAGGTCGTGGACGATCACGCATTCCATCGCCGCCAGCCCGGCCGAGACATGTTTGGTATTGGGATCGGATTGAAGAATATCCTCGCCCTGAACATAGAGCGCCTTGAATTCGCCATCGACGGCGGCATCCAGCATATTGGGAATCCGCAGACCCGGTTCCGAGTCGATCGGCACGCCCCAGTCATCCTCAAACAGCGCGCGCGTCGTCGCGTCGGACACATGCCGATAGCCTGACAATTCGTGGGGGAAGCTGCCCATGTCGCAGGCGCCCTGGACATTATTCTGGCCGCGCAAGGGATTCACGCCGACGCCGGGCCTGCCGATATTGCCGGTCGCCATCGCCAGATTGGCAATCGCCATCACGGTTGAACTGCCCTGACTATGTTCGGTCACGCCGAGCCCGTAATAGATCGCGCCATTGCCGCCGGTGGCGAATAGCCGGGCGGCAGCGCGGAGCTCTTCGGATGGAACGCGGGTGACCGGCTCCAGCGTTTCCGGCGCATGGCGGTCATCGGCGACAAAGGCCGCCCATTCGGCATATTCATCCCAGTCGCAGCGTTCGCGGATGAAGGCTTCGTCGGCCAGGCCTTCGGTAACGATAACATGGGCCATTGCGGTGAGGACCGCGACATTGGTGCCGGGTTGCAGCGGCAAATGATGGGACGCCTCGATATGGGGGGATTTGACCAGATCGATCCGCCGGGGATCAATGACGATCAGTTTTGCCGGGGGCTTACCGTCGATGCCGCGCAGGCGTTTCTTCATCCGGCTGGCGAAAACGGGATGAGCGTCGGTCGGATTGGCACCGATCACCAGGATGACATCGCTCTCTTCGACGCTGTCGAAATCCTGCGTGCCGGCGCTGGTGCCGAAAGTGGTGTTCAGGCCGTAGCCGGTGGGCGAGTGGCAGACGCGGGCGCAGGTATCGACATTATTATTACCAAAGCCGGCCCGGACCAGTTTCTGGACCAGAAAGGTTTCTTCATTGGTGCAGCGCGATGAGGTAATCCCGCCAACGCTGAGCCGGCCATATTTTTTCTGAATGCGTTTGATCTCGCTGGCGGCGTGGCCGAGCGCTTCGTCCCAGCTGACTTCCCGCCACGGTTGGTCGATACTCTCGCGGATCATCGGCTTGGTGATCCGGTCCTGATGATTGGCATAGCCCCAGGCGAAGCGGCCCTTGACGCAGCTATGGCCACGGTTGGCCTTGCCGTCCTTCCACGGAACCATGCGGACCAGCTGCTCGCCGCGCATTTCGGCGCGGAAGGTGCAGCCGACGCCGCAATAGGCGCAGGTGGTAATCTCGGTGCGGTCGGGCTTGCCGATTTCGGTGACCGCTTTCTCTTGCAGCGTCGCCGTCGGGCAGGCCTCGACACAGGCGCCACAGGATACGCATTCGCTCGACAGAAAATCGTCAGTAGGCAGGCCGGCAGAGATTTTGGAAGCAAAGCCGCGCCCATCCATGGTCAGCGCGAATGTCCCCTGCACCTCGTCGCAGGCCCGAACGCAACGCGAACAGGCGATACATTTTGACGGGTCGAAATCGAAATAGGGGTTGGATGTGTCGGTCGCCTCGCCGAGATGGTTGGCACCTTCATAGCCGTAGCGCAGATCGCGCAGGCCGACATTGGCCGCCTGATCCTGCAGCTCGCAATCATTGTTGGCGCTGCAGGTCAGACAATCGAGCGGGTGATCGGAGATATAGAGCTCCATCACACCCTTGCGCAGCTTTTGCAGATGCGGTGTCTGGGTTTTTACTACCATCCCATCTTCGACCGGCGTCGTGCAGCTGGCTGGCGTGCCCTTGCGGCCTTCGATCTCGATCAGGCACAAACGGCAGGAACCGAAGCTTTTGACATTGTCGGTGGCGCAGAGCTTGGGAATATTATTGTCGAGTTCCGCTGCCGCGCGCATCACGCTGGTGCCAGCCGGAACGCTGATCTCGCGGCCATCGATCGAGAGGGAAACCGTATCGCTGGCGTTGGAGGCCGGCGTGCCAAAATCCTTTTGCGGCTGATAGGTCATAGGTTCTCCTTTACCATATCGGCGCGCGCTCCGAAATCCTCGGGCCAATGTTCGATCGCGCTCATCACCGGATAGGGCGTGAAACCGCCGAGCGCGCAGAGAGATCCGAATTTCATCGTCTCGCAAAGATCGGAAATCAGCGACAGTTCATCATCGATGCTGCGGCCCTGTTTCGGGGCATTGTGCATCTGCGGCAGGATCTCGACCGGGTCCGCTGCCGCGCGTCCGCCTGCTTTGATCCGGTCGAGCACTTCCATCCCGCGCACCGAACCCAATCGGCAGGGCGTGCATTTGCCGCAGCTTTCCGCAGCACAAAATTCCATCGCAAAATGCGCCTGGGACAGCATATCGGCGGTCTCGTCAAAAACGACGATTCCGCCATGGCCGATCAATCCGTCCGCTGCGGTGAAGGCTTCATAGTCAAAGGGCAGATGGAAATCACCCGGCGGATGATAGGCACCAAGCGGGCCGCCGACCTGCACGGCCTTTACCGGCCTGCCGCTTTGCGTGCCGCCGCCAATATCGTTGACCAGTTCGCCGAGCGTGATCCCGAAGGCGGTTTCGAACAGGCCGCCATATTTGAGATTACCGGCCAGCTGGATCGGCATGGTGCCGCGCGAACGACCCATGCCGTAATCGGCATAAGCTTTGGCGCCATTGGCAAGGATGTAGGGCACGGCTGCGAGGGTCAGAACATTATTCACCACCGTCGGCTTGCCGAACAGCCCTTCCAGAGCGGGAAGCGGCGGCTTCGCCCTCACCTCGCCGCGCTTGCCCTCAAGGCTTTCGAGCAAGGATGTTTCCTCGCCGCAAACATAGGCGCCGGCGCCGACCCGGACCTCGATGTCAAAGGGCGCGACAATATCGGCGCTGGCCTGGATCGCCGCGTTCAGCTTGGCAATCGCGTGCGGATATTCGCTGCGGACGTAGATATAACCCTTGTCTGCGCCGACGGCGAGGCCGGCAATCGCCATGCCTTCGATCAGGCAATAAGGATCTCCCTCCATCAACATCCGGTCTGCAAAGGTGCCGCTATCGCCTTCATCCGCATTGCAGACGATATATTTCTTTGGTCCTTTAGTGTCGGCAACGGTTTTCCACTTGATCCCTGCCGGAAAACCCGCTCCGCCCCGACCACGAAGGCCCGATTCCGTAACGGTTTCGATGATCGCATCAGGGCCAAGCTCTCGCGCCTTTGCAAGACCAAGCCAGCCGTCCGTCGCCTGATAATCTTCCAGATCAAGCGGCTGCGTGATACCGGCGCGCGCAAAGGTCAGGCGCTGCTGTTTGGCAATGAAGGGATGGTCGGGAATTCTGCCGATATTAAGACTGGATGATCCATCCAATATCGCCGCGACATCATCCACGGTCGCGGGTCCATAGCCGACGCCATCGACCTCGACGAGGGGTTCCAGCCAATGCATGCCCCAGCTCGAAACGCGGATGATGTCGGCATCGGGTGCGGCTTGGGCCATTGCTTTGGCGACCGCATCGGCACCGCAGGCCAGCGCCAGCGCATCGTCGGATATGGCGATGCGCACCGTCACAGGGCCTCAATCAATTTGGTGAGCGTGGGACCGTCGAGCCTCGCGTGTACCGTCTGCTCGATCATCGCGTTTGGACCGACGCTGCACAGGCCAAGGCAGTAAACCGTTTCGATCTCGCATTTGCCTTTCGCCGCCGCTGCTATATCCGCGGCCAGGGCATCGCAGCCGCGCGCCTGACAGGCTTCGGCGCGGCACAGCTTCAGCACCGGCAGCTTCGCCGGTTTGGACTTATAGTCATGGTAGAAGCTGACGACGCCGTGGACCTCTGCCCGGCTCAGGTTGAGTGCGCCAGCCAGATACCGTTTCGCGTCTTCATCAACGCAGCCGAACGCACCCTGAATATCATTCAATATCGGCAGCAACGGGCCTTCGCGCCCCGAATGAGCCGCAACGATGGCCTCAAGATTCGCCGTCTTGTCCATCACAGCCGGTCGGCATGCCAAAGCAAATGGTCTGCCATGAAAGTGGAGATGAAATAATAGCTGTGGTCATAGCCTTCGCGCATGTTCAGGCTGAGCGGAATGCCCGCCTTGGCGCAGGCTTCCGTCAACAGGTGCGGCTTCAGCTGCTCCTCAAGGAAATTGTCGCTTGTTCCCTGATCGACCAATAGGTCGGTGACGCGCGCGCCATCCTCGATCAGCGCGCAGGCGTCATATTGACGCCAAGCCGCCCTGTCATCGCCAATATAGCCGCCAAGCGCCTTGTCCCCCCACGGGCATTGAAGCGGTGAAACGATGGGCGAAAAGGCGGAAACGCTTATATACCGGTCCGGATTGCGCAGCGCGATGGTCAGCGCGCCGTGGCCGCCCATGCTGTGGCCGAATATGCCCTGCCGGCTCATGTCGACATGAAATTCTGCGGCGATCAGATCCGGAAGTTCCTGTTCGATATAGCTGCGCATACGGAAATGTTTGGACCACGGCTCTTCGGTGGCATCGACGTAGAAGCCGGCGCCCTGCCCCATGTCGTAGGCGTCATCATCGGGCACGCCCTCGCCGCGCGGCGAGGTGTCGGGGGCGACGATGATCAGGCCCAGGTCGCTGGCGGCGCGGCGATATTCGCCCTTTTCCATGACATTGGCGTGGGTGCAGGTCAGGCCGGACAGATACCAGAGCACCGGCAGCTTTGCGCCCTCGTCATGATCGGGAACATAGACCGCGAAGGTCATGTCAGTGCCTGTTTCGGCGGACGCATGAGAATAGACCCCCTGCGTTCCGGCGTAGCTTCTGTTGGTGGAGACGGTCTCCATCAAAAGACCACCACGCTGCGGATGCTCTCGCCGGCATGCATCAGGTCAAAGCCCTTGTTGATCTCTTCCAGCGTCAAGGTGTGGGTAATCATCGGATCGATTTCGATCTTGCCGTTCACATACCAGTCGACGATCTTCGGCACATCGGTGCGGCCGCGCGCCCCGCCGAAGGCGGTTCCCTTCCAGACCCGTCCGGTGACCAGCTGGAACGGCCGGGTCGAGATTTCCTTGCCGGCTTCGGCGACGCCGATGATGATGCTCTCGCCCCAGCCGCGGTGGCAGGCTTCCAGCGCCTGGCGCATCACGTCGGTATTGCCGGTGCAATCGAAAGTATAGTCCGCGCCGCCATCGGTCAGCTTGACCAAATGTTCGACGATATCGCCGTCGATCTTGTTGGGATTGACGAAGTGGGTCATGCCGAATTTCTTGCCCCATTCCTCGCGGTCGTCGTTGATATCGACGCCGATAATCTTGTCGGCTCCCACCATCCGCGCGCCTTGCAGCACGTTGAGACCAATGCCGCCAAGGCCAAAGACGATGACATTGGCACCGGGCTCGACCTTCGCCGTGTTGACCACTGCACCGACACCGGTGGTGACGCCGCAGCCGATATAGCAGCTGGTTTTGAACGGCGCATCGGTGCGGATTTTGGCAACCGCGATTTCCGGCAGCACGATGAAGTTGGAGAAGGTAGAACAGCCCATATAATGGTAAATGGTCTCGCCCTTGTAGGACATCCGGCTGGTGCCGTCGGGCATCAGGCCCTGCCCCTGAGTCGAGCGGATCGCGGTGCACAGGTTGGTCTTGCCGGACAGGCAGCTTTTGCACTGGCGACATTCGGGGGTGTAGAGCGGGATCACATGATCGTCGGGAGCCACCGAGGTGACACCCGGCCCCACTTCGCGCACGATACCGGCGCCTTCGTGGCCGAGAACACTCGGAAACTTGCCTTCGCTATCGAGACCATCCAGCGTGTAGGCATCGGTGTGGCAGATGCCGGTCGCCATGATCTCGACCAGCACTTCGCCGGCTTTCGGGCCTTCGAGATCCAGTTCCACGATCTCCAGCGGCTTCTTGGCTTCAAATGCTACGGCTGCGCGGGTCTTCATATTGATAGTTTCCTTCTTTTGATCAGTCGATCATATTTGTATGCTATACATACGATAATCTGTAAGATAAACAGCTTAGTTGCGAGCAACGGCCAAAAACAGGCTTAGCTCGTTTTGGACCTGCTGGAATCCCAGAGGGCGTGTAATATCGGCAATAGATGGGGCCGTAAATGTTCGGGAATCAAAAGTTGCAATTGAACCTCGTGATGATCGATGACAGCCTGCGCTTCCTTCAGCAGTTTTTTCCCTTTGCTGGTCAGCAACAGGCCCTGCGAACGGCCGTCGACCGGTTCTTTCGAAATCAGCGACAGCTCCAGCAATCTCGATACCAGTGGCACCATATTGGCGCGCTGGATATCCAGCAGCTTGCCGGCATCGCTTTGCGTCAAGCGCGGGTTGGCGTTCACGAGGATCAGAAGCGAGACATCGCTGTGTCGCACACCAAGTTTCGCGAGGCCCCGGTTCAATTCCGCCAGAGCAGCGGCAGCAGCCCGGCTCAAAACATATCCGGGCAATGATGAAAGTGGGTCCTGCATTTTTCCATCCTAAGAAATGCTATTGGCAATAGCAATACGGAACGCTATAGATCATAGCAATTAAACCTCGAAGGAAAATAGCATGTCTGACCGAACAGAAGAAGATACCGTCGCTTATGAAATCAAGGACGGCATTGCCTGGGTAAAATTCAATCGCCCGGAAAAGCGCAATTGCATGAGTCCCAAGCTGAACCGGCAAATGCTGCGTGTGCTCGATGCCCTGGAATTCAACGATGATGTCGGTGTGCTGGTGCTGACCGGCGAAGGCAGCAGCTGGTCGGCGGGCATGGACCTGAAGGAATATTTTCGCGAAACCGAATCCAAGGGCCTTCCCGGGATCCGGCAGAGTCAGCGCGAGGCCTATACATGGTGGGAGCGGCTGCGCTGGTATCAGAAAACCACGATCGCCATGGTCAACGGCTGGTGCTTTGGCGGCGGTTATGGACCATTATATGCTTGCGACCTGGCCTTTTGTGCCGATGAAGCGCAATTCGGTCTTTCGGAAATCAACTGGGGCATTTTGCCCGGTGGTGGAGCAACCAAGGTGGCGACCAATCTGATGCCCTTGCGCAAGGCCATGTATCACACATTGATGGGCGAGAATCTGAGCGGACAAGAAGCTGCTGCAGCAGGGCTGGTGAATGAATCGATGCCGCTGGACCAGCTGGAAGCGCGGGTCACCGAAGTCGCTAACAAACTGCTCAAAAAAAATCTGGCTACGCTGAAGGCTTCCAAGGATGCCGTCAAACGGGTCATTGAAATGACCTTCGACAATGCCGAGGACTATCTGATCCGGGCGCAGGAAGCGTTGAATTTCCATGACAAAAGCGATGGGCGGCATGAAGGCATGAAGCAGTTTCTGGATGAAAAGAGTTTCAAGCCGGGTCTGGGTGAATATGACAAGACGAAAACCGATGCGGGCTGACGTTTGACTCAAGGATCGTGAGCAGCCCCGAGATATTGGCAAGGCATATCGCCATCGCATACGGCGCGTCCGCGCTTGCCTCAGCGATTGGGACTGCACACGACCAAGCCATGATCGCAGACATCCTCCATTCGGCTGGCCGGTATACCAACGATCATCTCGTGCCACTCAATCATGTCGGAGACCGGGTCGGCAGCGTGCTGGATAATGGGCGCGTCAGGACGCCCGTCGGACATCAGGAGGCATGGGCCGCGTTCCGGGACGGCGGGTGGCTGTTGCTCGATGCCAGGCCGGAAGACGGTGGCATGGGCCTGCCTTCTTCGCTGGCCAGCGCGGTTCAGGAAATCATGGACAGCGCCTGCCCCGCGTTCGGGATGATGCCGGTGCCTATTTGGGCGGCACTGAAGCTGATCACGGCGTTTGGCGATGAAGCGATCCAGCAGGAATGGATCGACCCGCTGACACAGGGAACATGGTCGACGACCATCTGTATCTCGGAGCCGGATGCCGGATCCGATATTCGTCGCATCCGGACCCGCGCCACTCAACAAGACGACGGAAGCTGGCTGGTGACCGGCGAGAAATGCTGGATCAGCTTCGGCGATCAGGACATCACCGACCGGATCGGTCATTGCCTGCTAGCCAAAACAGACGTGGACGGAAACCCCGATGCGATCAGCCTGTTTCTGGTGCCGGATCGCTTTGGCGACAGAAGAAACAATGTCATTGTCCGCCGGGTCGAGGAAAAATTGGGCCTGCATCTGTCGCCGACCTGTGCGCTGGGTTTTGAGGAAGCGACCGGCTTTCTGCTCGGCGAACCGGGCCGGGGTTTGCCGCAACTGTTCGTGATGATCGCACAGATGCGGCTGGCCACCGCCGTGCAAGGTGCCGGTATTGCCGCGAAGGCCTATGCCGTTGCCCGCCAATATGCAGCTGAACGGCGGCAGGGCGGAACCGGCGCCGTTGCTGTCCCGATCGAAGACCATGCCGATATTCAGCGATTGTTGCTACAGATGGCGGGCCGTCTCGAAACATTGCGGGGGCTGATCCACGCGACGGCCAATGCGCTTGATCTGGCGGAAAAATCCCCTGACCAAGCGACGCGCGATCATCATGCTGCGCTCGCCTCCTGGTTGCTGCCGATCGTCAAAACATTGGGCGGAGAAGTCGCCTTTCGCGGTGCAAGCGACGCGATACAGATATTGGGCGGTGCGGGCTACACCAAGGAATGGCCGGTCGAACAATGTCTGCGGGATGCCCGAGTGCTAACGCTGTTCGAGGGCACGACGGGCATGCAGGCGCAAGACCTGCTGTTTCGCCGTCTGCTCGGAAGCGATGGCGCGGCTTTCCAGGCCTTTCTCGCAACTGCGCGCGAAGACGCGCGGGGCTGCGCTCAACTGGCATCCGCTCTGGACCAGCTGGAAGAAACCGCCGCGGCTCTGGACGCAGCGGGCATGACCCGGCGCGACCAGGAAGCCGGGGCAACGGCGTTTCTCACGCTGGCTTCGGATATCGCCTGCGGCTGGATTGGCGTGCGGCTCAAACGGGAAGAGACTGTTGACCCAGTCGGACGCCATCTCGCTGCGGCAGGCCAGTCGGCCTTGCAGGAGATGACCACCGGCCTTTCCTTCCGATCAAATTCAGCGCTTTTCGGCGCTTCATCAATTTCACGCTTTGGAGAGCTATTATGACGTTATTTGATCCGGTCCACACCTATGCCTGTTCGCGACCGGAGTCGCTCGCGATTGTCGACATCGAGAGCAACCGCCAGTGGACCTATGCCGCACTCGATGTGGCGATAGACCGGCTGGCTGGCTGGATCGTCGACCGGTTTGGCGAGCAAAGCGAAACCCGGATTGCGACGCTCGCCAAAAACTGCACCGAGATGCTGACGCTGCAGTTGGCCTGCGCGCGCGCCGGGGCGATTTTCGTGCCGTTCAACTGGCGGCTGGCGCACGCGGAGATCGAGGCACTGGCAGCGGATGCGGAACCCAAGATCGTTTTTCACGACCCCGATATGGCGCCACCGTCCGGCGCCGAGGCAATCCTAATCCAGAAAATGCTGGAGCTCGGCGACGAGGGCGGAAGCCCGCCAAAAAGCGCGCGGCGCCCTTTTGAAGCGGTATCGACCTTGCTCTATACATCCGGCACCAGCGGCCGTCCGAAAGGCGTCATGCTGTCGGAATGCAACAGTTTCTGGGGGTGCTCCAACCTGATCTACGGCAATGACGTGTCCAGCCGCAGCGTGTTCCTGTGCGATATGCCGCTGTTTCACACCGCCGGGCTTTTCGCAGCGTCCCGGACGCCCCTGCAAGCTGGCGGAACCGTCCTTATTTCCCACGGCTTTGACCCCCAGAAAACCCTTGCGCGGCTGTCCGACCCCGAATGGAAGGTCTCGCACTATTTCTCGGTTCCGCAAATGGCCGCGACCTTGTGGAACCAGCCCGCATTTGATGCCACAAAACTTCACAATATCGTCGCCTGGGCGATTGGCGGGGCACCCAACCCTAAGGCGCAAAGCGAGCGGTTCGTGAATGCAGGCATCCGGATTTCCGAAGGGTTCGGGATGTCGGAAACCGGTTCCAACTTTGCGATGCCACCACACAATCTGGACATCTTGCTGAGCAAGGCAGGAAGCTGCGGTCTGCCGCTGATGATGATCGAAGCCAAAATTGTCGGGGAGGACGGTAATGAAGTACCGACCGGTGAGCGCGGCGAATTATGGCTGCGCGGACCAAGCATCGCGAGCGGCTATTGGCATCAGCCTGAGCTGACGGCAAAAGCCTTCCCGGACGGCTGGTTCGTGACCGGCGATGCGGCAACCTGCGATGAAGACGGTTTTTACTATATCGTCGATCGCAAGAAGGACATGTATATTTCCGGCGGCGAGAATGTCTATCCGGCAGAGGTCGAGGCCGCGATCGCGGAGATGACCGCGGTCGGCGAATGCGCGGTGGTGGGTGTACCGGACGAACGCTGGGGTGAAGTCGGGAGAGTCTATGTGATCCCGGTCCCGGGGCAATCCGTCACCGGCGATCAGGTCATCGATCACTGCCTGACCCGGCTCGCCAAATTCAAGGTCCCGAAAACGGCGGTGGTAACCGACGCGATTCCGCGTACCGCTTCCGGCAAAGTGCAAAAGCACCTCCTCAAGGCGCAAGCAATCGAGGAATTGAAAGGGAGCTAGTCGGTTTCCCTGACCTTGAGAAATGATAGCGCGATCGCCGCGAGCAACGAGCCGGAGCCCATGAACAGTGCAACGGTTTGCAAACTGTAGCCCGCCATGAACAGATAGCCGGCCAGCACCGGTGCCAATGCGGCACCGCCCCGCCCGACGCCGATGGCGAAGCCGGTGCCGGTTGCCCGGACGTGCGTTGGAAACACTCTCGCAAATAGCGTGTACAAGCCGACGATGGCGGAATTGGTGAAAAAGCCGACGATGGCGACCGTGGCGGCCAGCTTTGTCAGGTCATCGGTACCCTGCCCGAACCAGACGATAAGACCCGAAGCGAGGACCAGAGTGATCATGGTAAGCCGCTTTAATCCGACTCGCATGGCGATAAATCCAAAGGCTGCCCCGCCAAGCGCGCCGCCAAGATTGGCCCATGTCAGCACGCCCGCCGCCGCTCTTGGTTCAAAACCCATATCAACCACGATTTTAGGGACCCATTTGATGATGAAATAGAAGCTGGTGATATGCGCGAAATAGGCAAAGGAGATCAGAAACGTCGTCGCGATCAGTGCCGGTTTGAAAATATCGGTGGGCGACCGTTTCGCTGTTTCTTCGGTTTCCAGAGAAAAACCGGTCACCGCAGCATGGCCAAATCGCTGAAATGTCTTGTTGATCTTTTCCAGCGCGCCAGCGGGACGCTTCCGGTCAAGAAAAGCCGGTGTTTCGGGGATCAGAAACCAGGTCAGCGGGATACAGGCTGCGGTAGCAAAGGCGCCGAACGCAAATATGTCGCGCCAACTGCCGTCGGCGAGCAATTGCTGCACCACCAGACCGCCGGTCACACCGCCGATCGGATAGCCGATGACCATCAGCGACATGGCGACACTACGCCAGCGGGCATTGGAAAATTCAGCGGCCGAGGCGTTGATCGCAGCCAGCATTCCACCAATACCCAGACCGGTAATCAGTCGCCAGACCAGCAACTGGTTCACGCTTTCCGATTGACCCGCAAACCACATGCCAAGTGTCATCGCGACGAGGCAGCCCAATATCGTTGGGCGACGGCCATATTTGTCGGCGACACCGCCCAGCAAGACCGAGCCGAGCGCCATTCCGAGCAATTCCATGGAAAGCACCCATCCCAGAGTGCCCTGATCCACGCCCCATTCTTTCGCAATACCCGGAGACGCGAAGCTGATCGACAGCACGTCGAAACCGTCCAGGGCATTGAGCGCGATGGTCATTCCGACAGCCAGCCACTGCCAGGTTTGCATGCCACCTTCGTCCATGGTTTTTATCGGATCTGTGCCCGTCACTAAATTCTCCCCCCTAAAATAATTTTTATTCGTGAATTCTGCTGAGCATTTCGATCAGCATTTCCACTTCCTTTTTCTTAAACCGCGATTGCAGCCATTTTTCATGCTCCTGAATCGCCACTTTTGCCGAGGCCAATGCCTGTCGGCCTTCGTCGGTCAAATTCAATGTTTGCTTGCGGCCATCGGTTTTCGATTTGCCGCGGACCAGGAAGCCGCGCTTCTGCAGCCGGTTGATGATGGCCATGGTGGTTGCCCGGTCCATTCGCATGCGCTTGGCAAGACCGGTCTGGGCAATATCGGGATGATCGTCGACCAGCCAGAGCACGGACACCTGCTTCTGCGTCAGTTCCAGATCGGAAAAGGTCTCGGTGAAGTGCCGGTAGGTGGCACCGTGGGCGAGACGAATATGAAACCCGACAATATTGTTGATTTCACCAATATCTTCATCGCCTTCGACATGAGGTGTCGTCGGCACCAATATTTCTTTTGGTCTTGTCATATTTGCCCCTTTTGTAGATAGTTAGTCTAACATACAATAATTGTCGAGAGAATCACCGATGGCCAATTTTCCAGACACGCCAAATTTCACTGGATTCAACAGTCCGTCAAGAATTGAGGCCGATATCGCCGATCTGGTTCACGAAGGCGTGATCCCTCCCGAGCTCAACGGCGCTTTTTTTCGCGTCCAACCGGACCCCCAATTTCCGCCGCGGCTCGATGACGATATCTCGTTCAACGGCGATGGCATGATCACCCGCTTTCATATCCACGATGGCCAATGCGACTTTCGCCAGCGCTGGGCAAAAACGGACAAGTGGAAGATCGAGAATGAGGCGGGCAAGGCGATGTTCGGGGCCTATCGCAATCCGCTGACGGACGATGAAAAGGTCAAAGGCAAGATACGCGGGACGGCCAATACCAACGCCTGGATCCATGGCGGAAAATTATATGCGCTGAAAGAGGATTCCCCTGCCCTGGTCATGGACCCGGCGACAATGGAGACCGATGGCTACACCTGGTTCAATGACAAGATGACCGGCCAGACATTCACCGCGCACCCGAAAATCGACCCTGCGACGGGCAACATGATTGCCTTTGGCTATGCTGCTTCCGGGCTGTGCACCGACGATTGCACCTTTTACGAAGTGACGCCGGAAGGCGAACTGATCAACGAAATCTGGTTCAAGGCGCCTTATTATTGCATGATGCACGACTTCGCGATCACCGAAGATTATGCGCTGTTTCATATCGTCCCCTCAATCGGCAGCTGGGACAGGCTTGAGAAGGGACTGCCGCATTTCGGCTTTGACACGACGATGCCGGTCTATCTTGGCGTCTTGCCGCGCCGGGAAGGCGCGACGGCAGAGGACATTCGCTGGTTCAAGCGCGACAATTGCTTCGCCAGCCATGTGCTCAACGCCTATCAGGAAGGCACGAAGATCCACTTCGACACGCCCGAGGCCAAGAACAACATGTTCCCCTTCTTTCCCGATGTGCATGGGGAACCGTTTAACGGTATGGAAGCGATGAGCTACCTCACCCGCTGGACCGTCGATATGGCCTCGAATGGCGATGAATTTGACAGCGTCACGAAGCTGACCGACACCGCCGCAGAATTTCCGCGCATCGATGATCGCTATGCCGGACGAAAGCACCGCCACGGCTGGATGCTGGAAATGGACATGAAGCGTCCGGTAGAGCTGAAAGGTGGCAGCGCCGGTGGATTGTTGATGAACTGTCTTTTTCACAAGGATCTGGAAAGTGGCGAAGAACAGCATTGGTGGTGCGGGCCGGTGTCGTCCTTGCAGGAACCCTGCTTCATTCCGCGCAGCAAGGATGCGCCGGAAGGGGATGGCTGGATCGTCATGGTCTGCAACCGGTTGGAAGAGCAGCGCAGCGACCTGCTGCTGTTCGATGCGCTGCAAGTGGACAAGGGCCCGATCGCGACCATCAAGATTCCGATCCGTCTGCGCTTCGGCCTGCATGGCAACTGGGCCAATGCCGCGGAAATCGGACTAGCGGCGTGATCAAGCCCGAGCTTGAATTCGTTTACGAAGCGGAAGGCAAGCTCGGCACCCCGATCCCGATCGGCGACACCGCCGAAGGAAGCCGGCGGATCATCCCGATATTCGAAGGCGGCCGCGTTGAGGGACCCAAAATCAAAGGCGCGCTTTTGGGCAATGCTGCCGATTGGCAACTCACCCGCAATGACGGCGTCACCGTCGCCGATGCAATTTATGCGCTGAAAACAGATGACGATGTGGTCATCCAGATTCGCAACACCGGGCTTCGCCATGGCCCCACGGAAGTGACGGAAAGACTGGCGGCTGGCGAAGAGGTCGACCCGGCAGAATATTATTTCCGCACGGTCCCGCAATTTATCGCGCCCGACGGCAAATATGACTGGATGAACAAGAGCATATTCATCTGCAGCGGCGCACGGTCCACCGCCGGAATCAAGCTTTGGGTCTGGCGGGTCTGCTAGGTCACTGCTGATGCGCCGTTGGCGCGCTTCAGCAGATCATTCTCGTCCCGCTGCGCCCGGCGCGCGATAATCAGCAGCAAAATGACAATCGGAATGCCGACTGCATTGACACTCAGCATCGAAATTTTCAGATTGCCGGTAGCATCGGAGATCAGGCCGACCACATAGGGGCCGATGCCCAGTCCCAATATTGTCATGACGAGCAGATAGACGCTGGCGGTGATGCCCCGCATGCGCGGCAGCACCTGATCGAACATGATCGCGTAGAGCGGCGGCATCCAACCGGTCAAAACTACGCTGTAGATCACAAACCGAAAATAGAAATCCGGCGCGCTCGGCGCGGTATAGACCCAGAAGGATATGACCGGCGACAGGCCCATGGTGAACAGCGCAACATAGGCGCGGCCAGCACCCGGATAGCGCTTTTGCAGCCAGTCCGAAAATGGTCCCCAGAATAGCGGACCCAATATGCCCATCATCGCAGACAATAATCCGAACTGGAGCGCGGTATCGGCCATCGACAGTTCATAGCTGTTCATCAGGAACATCGGGTTGAAGCTCATCATCCCGTAATTGATCACCGACTGCAAGGTTCCCACCGCAATCACCATGATCAGCGTCGGCGAGCGGCTGATGACGCGAAATGCCTCGGGATCGGTCAGCCGCATATTCTGCATCAGACTGACAATCACGAAAATACCGAACCCGATGATTGTCCATTGTAGAAGATGCGGATTTATCGACACGGATCCGATCGCTAAATAAGGCCGCGGAGAAACGGCAGTGGTCAGCAAAACCAGACCTGTCATGACAATCACTATGCAAAATAATGTGCCCAGATTGAAAGCCCATGTCCGGCGATCCGCGCCTCTTCTATAAAGGTTGAGCCAGTTAAATCCAGGCGTCACCGCAGCCAGGACAGAGAAGCTGGCCTTGAACGGATGCGGATCGGGCGGTGTTACGATCCCGTCCATCCCGCCGCGCTCCGGTTCCCGCAGACGCCACATCAGGAACGCCAGCACAAAGCCGGGAATGGAAGCGACCAGAAACGCAAATTGCCAGCCCCTAAGGCCCAGAGGTGCCGTGCCATCAGTGAAACTGTCCTGCCACCATTGTGCCGCCAGACCCCCCAGAATCAACGATCCACCCAGTCCGAGGGCGATAGCCGAAGCAATGACCGCCATGACAAATCCGCGTCGGTGCTTTGGCCAATAGTCATAAAGCAGCGACGTTCCGGCTGGAGAGGCAGCTGCTTCGCCAATGCCTACGCCGAGGCGCGACGCTGCCAGCATGCCAAAGCTGGAAGCCAGTCCGCCAAATGCCGTCGCAGCAGACCAGAAGGTGAGACATATCGTCAGCAGCCTTGTCCTTACCCAGCCATCTGCCAGACGTCCCAGAGGCAGGGAAAACAGGGCGTAAAACAAGGCGAAAACGGTGCCGTAAAGTAAACCCATCTCCGCATCACCGATATTCAAATCGACTTTGATCGCGGGAGCCAGAATCGCCAATATCTGCCGATCCAGCAAACTCGTCGCCTGAGTCAGCGCCACCAACAGCAGCGCATATCTGGCCCCCTTTGGAATTTTTGTCGGAAAGCTGGGGGTGATTGCTTCCGCTGCTGGCGCACCATCGCTCACAATTTGAACCAGCGTTCCGCGTTGCTCTGGAAAAATTTCTTCTTCTGCGTGTCGCTAATCGCCAGATTATCCATCGCCCGGACCTCGTCGGCGACATATTCATAGGGATAATCCATGGCGTACATGACCCGGTCCTCCCCCATCACCTCGATCATCAACTTTATCGCCGGTTCAAAGGGCAGCCCGCTGCACGTGCCGAGAAAATTATTCTGCATATAGTGAAACAGATCATGTTTCAGCGGCTTGATCGACTCGTAACGGTTCGAGCGGACGCCGGCTTGATGCATGTAATTTGTCCGATAGAGCCAATAAGGCAAGGCTTCGCAGCCATGGCCAGCCATGACCTGCAGATCGGGATAGCGATCAAACAGCCCCGATGTTACGAGGCGCAGCAGATGATAGCTGGTTTCGACTGCAAAACCGAAAATGGCGCCGTCCAGCCCAGCATCGATCATCCCACCCATCATCTCGTCGGGCAGCGTCGCCGGATGGATATAGAGGGGCTGGCCGGTCTCGATCAGCGCGCGAAAGATCAGGTCGAATTGCGGTTCGTCGAGATAATGGCCCTGGGTATGGCTGTTGATCTGCACGCCCTTGAAACCCAGTTCATTGGCACCCCGCCTGATTTCATGAGCCGACCATTCAGGGTCTTGCGGGGCAACCGCCGTCATTCCGATGAACCGATCGGGATATTTCTGCACCGCATCGGCCAGATAATCATTGGCGCGCGATGCAACCGCCTTGGCTTCTGCGATATCCAACAGGGGCTGCACGCCCGGCGATGTCAAAGCGAGAATCGCCTTGTCGATACCGGTCTCGTCCATATGCGCGATGCGCTGCTCGCCCAGATCCAGCAAGCGGTCGATGATCTGCGTTGCCCGTTCGGAGGGGCTCTGGGCGTAAAAGCCCCACAAGGAGACCATCCCCTTGTCGGCGGTGCCGTCGGCGACCATCCGCAGGAATATGTCGATCAGTTCGCGCGTGGCAAAAGCCTCTTCGGTGGCAATGCGCAAATAGCCTCTGTCGCCGCCGGTTTTGAGTTCATGCGTCATATTCTATCCTTCATGTACGGTTTTCAGGACCATGCAAGCCATCAACCCTTCGGGCCCATCCTCGTGCCCGTGACCTGACCATTTCACGCCGCCAAAGGGTGTGTCGGGGCCGCCCAGCATCGTCGTGTTGACGCAGAACATGCCGGCCTCGATTT
>PFJE01000153.1:0-52360 GCA_002783865.1 Sphingomonadales bacterium CG_4_10_14_3_um_filter_58_15 | reverse complement strand
CTTCTGTCGCTTGGCATCTTTCGTCCAGCTATAGGCCGCAAGTCCGTAGGGCAGCCGGTTTGCCTCGGCGATCATCTCGTCTTCGCTGAAAAGCCGGTTGATCAGTGCTACCGGGCCAAACGGTTCCTCGTTCATGATTTCGGCATCTAGCGGTACGTCGGAAAGCACGGTGGGGGCAAAATAATAACCTTGATTGCCAATCCGCTCGCCGCCCGTACCGAGTTTGGCTCCGCGGGTCACGGCGTCGCCGATCATCCGTTCCATCGCATCGGGACGGCGGGGATTGGCCATCGGGCCCATTTGCACGCCGTCTTCCAGACCATTGCCGACCTTGATCGCCTTGGCCCGTTCGATAAAGCCGTCACGGAAGCGATCAAAAATGCCGTCCTGGACAATGAAGCGGGTCGGCGAGACGCAGACCTGCCCGGCGTTGCGATATTTTCCCGGTACCATGACATCGAGTACGCCATCGACATCGACATCATCGAACACCAGAACCGGCCCATGCCCGCCCAGTTCCATGGTGGTGCGCTTCATATCCTCTGCCGCGAGCTTCGCCAGATGCTTGCCGACCACCGTCGATCCAGTGAAGCTGAGTTTGCGGATGATAGGCGATGCCAGCAGATGCCGCGATACTTCGTCGGGCACGCCGAACACTGCCTGCCCGGCTTCCTTTGGCAGGCCAGCATCGAGCAGGCACTGCAGAATCGCGAGCGCAGAACCCGGCGCTTCTTCCGCCGCTTTCATGATCACCGAACAGCCCGCAGCGACCGGCGCGCCAAGCTTGCGGCCGGGATTGCCAATCGGGAAATTCCAAGGGGCAAATGCGGCGACCGGTCCGACCGGTTCATAGGTAACGGTCGAGCGCATGCCAGCGGGACGCACCAGTTGCCGGCCATATATGCGCTGGGTCTCACCGGCATAAAAATTGAACAGGCCGACATTCATCAATACTTCGATGCGGGTTTCGGCCAGGGTCTTGCCCTGCTCCATCGTCGCGATACGGGCGATGTCTTCCTGTCGCTCCAGCATCAGCCGCGCCGCGCCCTGCAACACCGCCGCGCGTTCCTGTGCCGAACTGTTGCGCCAGATCTTGAAGCCACGATCCGCGACTTCGAGTGCGCGGTCCAGATCAGCCGCATCGGCCAGAGGAAGTTCGCCGATGACCTCTTCGGTTGCGGGATTTACAACCTTGTGCACCCGCCGGTCGCCCACCGGGATTTTTTCCCCGTCGATAATCATGTGCAGTTCTGGATAATTCGTCATTTCGCTGCTTTCTCCCGATCGATATCGCCTTGCCAGCGTTCGGGCTGAATCGGCTTGCCGGTGACCGGGTGAACATTGTGAAACGGCACCACCTTGTGCGTCGGCCAGAGCCACAAATCTTCGCGGGGCTTGATTTCATCCGGACCGGTCGGGTCCTCCGGATAGGCGGTGTCGAGAAACGGTACATATTGCTCGCGCGTATTCATCCAGCCGGTTTCATAGTCGGCATGCCATTGCGGCACATAGTTGAGAATATGGATCCGCCAGACACCGTCAATTTTCTTGTAGCTATTCTCGTACAGACCGCCTTCCCACCATTGGCGCGGCTGTTCCATCGGCCCCTCGCCGGCATAATCCTTGTGCCGGCCTGCCTGCATGGTGCAGCGGAAGCGGCCGAGCGCGGTTACGCCATCACCCAGTATATCGATGACATCCTGATGCTGCGGATGGTCGAGCAGAAACCCGTCGATCGGACCATTATTCCCGTGGGTGAAATTTGTCTGGAACCGGTCGATATACAGCCGCGCGGCGCCGGCCTTCCCACGATAGATGCCGCCGAAGAAATGCACCTCGCAATCGTCGGTGAACAAATCGACCACTTCATTGTAAAGGCATTTGTCGATCATGTAGCCATAGAGATGGTGCAGCTTGCGTACCGATTGCTCATCCTCGCAAACCGTTACCCGTTTGGTCAGTTCGGCGACCTGCGCCTGCAGCGCAGCCATTTCTCGTTCAGACATTGATTCTCTCCATTCGCATTTCTGTTTTCATTGGTATCAGGATGGTGCCGCAACTCGTTCCAGAGCCTCAAGTCTTACAACCTCTTCGCCATAAGGCTTGATCGCGCGAAACATCAGATATGTCGCGAGCGGCAGAAGCGTTCCCGCCGTGATCAGCAGCGCCTGCCAGAGCTTTGCGGGATCGCCGATGACATATTGCGCCACCAATCCGATCACGAAACTGCCCATGGCGCCGAAAAAGGTGAACATGAAGAGATAGAAGGCCGTAACCTGACCGCGCATCGCATTGGGGGCCACCCGCTGAATCGCGGCATTTTGCGGCACGGCACCAGCGATACCAAACATCGCGGCAAAGCCAAATGCGATCATTGAACCCCAGCCGGTTGGCATCAACACGGCGGTGATGGAACTGACCGTTGTCCCGCTGAACAATATGAATGCCGCTCTCACATTGGCGTCTTTGTAACGCTTCGCCAACCATTCGACGAATATGCCACCGACGAGCAGACCGGTCAGCGAAGCAACAAGAATGGTGATCCCCAGCGCGGCACCAATTTCGACTTCGTTCCAGCCAAAGGTTCGGATCATGAACGGCACGCGCCAGAACGCGAGACCAAAGGTTTCAATCGCACTGAGAGCAAGCGCACCGAACATCGGATAATAGACCCGGCGGTTGGCATGGATCGCCTTGGCTGCATCCCAGCCCATGAAGGTCAGGATGTTGCGACCGGCGGATGCGTCAGCCGGGGGACGTTCTGCGCCTTCGACCGGGGCCATGCGTTCCGGTTCCTTGATCGTGAAGAACAGCAAGGCGACGATGAACGCCGGCAAGCCGGTCCAGATCAGGATCCACTGCCAGCCAAAAATCGTCAGACTGCCAATATGGGATGGTCCCCAGTCGGCGGTCATGCCGATCAGCAAGCCGCCAACAAACGGACCCAAAGTGCTGCCACCGATGAACCCGAACTGGAGCAGCGCGAAGGCCCGGGTGAGTATCTTGGGCGGGAAAGCATCGGCCAGCAGCGAGTAAGCCGACGGCGCATGGGCCGATCCGCCTGCTGCCAAAAATACCCGGGTGCCGACGAATTGGGTGAAGGTCTGTGCGAGGCCGCCCAAACAGGTGACAATGCCGATTACCGTGACGCCGCCCGCCAGGACATATTTTCGCGGAAAGATATCGGCAAGTCTTGCCAGGGGAATGCCGACAAACAGATAGCAGATGATGCTCGCCGGTCCGGCAAGAAAGCCGAGCTGCGAATCCGACAGTCCAAAATCAGCCTTGATTCGTTCGGCCAGCATACCGAACACAACGGCATCGAAAAATGTCAGAAAGGTGGCCAGAACGATGACGAACAAGGCCCAGTAGGCGGCTGGCTGCGAGGGCCATTGCTTCGTTATCGGCGCTGATGAGTGCGGTTCCATGCCGCCTGTGGTCGGCGCTGATACAGCTGCCATGCCTTGCTCCCTCTTCCCAGACTTTCCCCGACCGTGCTTTTTTGCCTAGCCTTTTTTGTATGTGTTAGATACAATATTGTTTGAGCACGGTTGTCCAGTCTTTTGTGAGCAATGGAACAGAAACAACCGGCCAAGTTTGAGAGAGGGAAATTCCAAAATGCAGAATCTACGAGGCAAAACTGCCTTTGTAACCGGCGGCGCGAGCGGCATCGGGCTTGGCATCGCCAAGGCGCTGCTTGGCACGGGCATGAATGTCGTCGTTGCCGATATTCGCGATGATCACCTGGCAGAAGCAAAAGAGGAGCTCGGATCGCCCGACAAGATATTGGCGATCAAGCTGGATGTGACCGATCGCGAGGACTTTGCGAAGGCGGCGGATACTGCCGAAGAACGATTCGGCAAGATCCATATCCTGTGCAACAACGCCGGTGTGGCGGTTGTGGGCCCGACCGAGCTGGCAACCTTTGCCGATTGGGACTGGGTGATGAATGTCAATGTCGGCGGTGCCATCAATGGTGTCACAACGATGCTGCCGCGCATCCTCTCGCACGGCGAAGGCGGCCATATCATCAACACCTGCTCGATGTCGGGGATTGTTCCGGTTGGCGGAACCACGATCTATTCAACCGGCAAAGCGGCGCTGGTCACGATGATGGAGTGCATGCGGCCCGAACTGGAAAGCCGCGGCGTGATCTGCTCCGCCTTCTGTCCAGGTGCGGTGCAGTCCAATATCGCTGAGGCCGGCAAGACGCGACCGGATGAGCTGTCCGAAACCGGCTATGCCGAAGCGGACAAGAGACGCCAGGACGGCGGCAATCTTTTGCACCTGTTTCAAACAAAGGAAGAAGTCGGCGAACGGGTGCTGCGCGGCATATTGGATGACGAGCTCTATATCCTGACCCACAGCGAATTTCTCGGCGGCGTCACCGACCGCGCCAATGCCATGATCGCATCGGTTCCGGCCAAGCTGCCCGAGAACGAAGAATATAAGCAGACATTTGCGATGCTCTTCAACAGCCCGATCTGGGCCGATGAAATTGCCCGCCAGAAGGAGTTGAAAGCATGATCGATTTTGCAGGTAGAACCGCCTTTGTTACCGGCGGCGCCAATGGCGTCGGCATCGGCATTGTCCGGGCGCTGCTCGCAGAAGGCTGCAAGGTCGCGATCGCCGACATCCGGCAGGATGCGATCGACAAGGCGCTCGCAACGCTCGACAATAATGAGGTGATGGGCGTGCAGGTGGATGTCTCCAGCCGCGAAGCCATGGCCGAGGCGGCCGACAAGGTAGAAGCGCAATTTGGTCCGGTTTCTTTGCTCTTCAACAACGCGGGTATAAACCTGTTCCAAACCATAGAAGATTCGAGCTATTCGGATTGGGACTGGGTGATGGGCGTAAATTTGAACGGACCAATCAACGGCGTCATGACCTTTGTCCCGCGGATGATCGAAGCGGGCAATGGTGGCTATATTGTCAACACCTCGTCGATGGCGGGCTGGCAGGCCAGCGGGTCACCGGGTATCTATAACACCACGAAATTCGCGGTCCGCGGCTTGAGCGAATCGTTGCGCTGCAGCCTTGCCAAGCATCGCATAGGCGTGTCGGTGCTTTGCCCGGCATTGGTAAAATCCTATATCTATGCCAGCGATGATATTCGCCCCGCGGAATTGATGGAGGGCGCCAAGCCGGTGGACCACGAAAATGTGAAACGGCTGGCAGAGTTTCATGAATTCGGGATGGAACCCGACGTGATCGGCGAGCGCGTTCTGGATGGCATGCGCGACAACCGGATGTATATTTTCTCGCATCCAGAGCACAAGGAAGAACTGGCAGCCTTATTCGATACTTACATGAGTGACTTCAAAGATTATCCGAATGATCCGGGCTATGAAAAACGCGTCGAGTTTGAGAAGTTCCGCCGCAAGAGCTATGATGACGCAAGGAAAGCTGCCAAACACGCCATATAGGGAATAGAGGTTCTATTCAGGAGAATTCGCCATGCAGGTTCAGGCGCTAGATCATATCAATATCATAACCAGCGACCTGGATCGCACGGCGGACTTTTATGCGGACATGTTCGAACTCGACCGGCGGAATGCGCCGCCGCCATTGACGCCGGAAAATGCGCAATGGATGTTCGACAGCTGCGAGCGCGCGATCTTCCATATCAACAGCCTTGACTGTCCGCGCGCCTTTGACCGGGCGGTGACGGAAGGTCCGACAGGCTCCATCCATCACGTCGCGCTGAAATGCGAGGGATTTGATGAGATGATCGATCGGCTGGATAATAGAAAAGCAGAATATCAGCTCAACGTGATTGAGGCGGTCGGCCTCAAACAGATATTCACGCAGGACCCAAACGGCATATTGCTGGAACTGAATTTCTTCGGCGACTGAGCAGGTCGACCCCTAGCCTGCGCGGCGCGCCTAGAGGCCGTGCCGGTGATTATAATCGTTGATCCATTCGACGGTCTTGTCGATGCCACCAAAAGGATAGAAATGCAGGCGCACCCGTCCGTGTTCGCTGCCCAGTTCGGCGGCAAAACGGTCAACCAGCTTGTCGGGCCCGGCGCTTCCGATCAATTTGGTCAAAGAAATCCCATATTTTGCCAACACGCTGGCGGATGCGCCAACACCGCAATATTTGGCATAGCGCAACAGGCGCTTGATGCCGGCTGGTCCGGGAATGCCGATGCGTACGGGAACCTCGACGCCGCGCGACCGCAGCTCCTGCAGCCAGAAAAGAACGGTATCGGGATCAAATCCGAATTGGGTGACGATCAGAGGCGCCATGCCCCTGCGCTCGATCTCGCCAATTTTCTTGTCGATCACCTCCCAGGATTGCTGTCTGGTCATGACCGGGTGGCCTTCGGGATGACCACCGATACCAATCGCCGTGATCCCTGCCCGCTCAAAGGCTCCACTTTCGATCAGCGCCGAGCTGTCGAAATAAGGCCCCTCCGGTTCCGGCGGATCGCCGGCGACAAGAAAACAGCGGCGCACGCCGGCATCGCGAACCACCGCCTGCAGATAGTCTTCAAACTCGTCACTCGATGCTATCCGCCGCGCCGAAAAATGCGGCATCGGTTCAAAGCCCAGCTCGCGCACCGCAACCGCAGCAGCGACACGCGCTCCCTGTTCTTCACCCGGCAGAAACGTAACCGCGACCGGTGTTTCGTCGGCAATCATAGGAGCAGCATCGCGCAAGGAGTCGATATCCTTGGCGGTAATCTCCAGCGAATAGCCTTCGGTGACACCGACAGGCGCACGCTCCCAATTGGGATGGATGGGATGCTCAGACATTATTTCTCCTGCGGCTTGTTTTCCGACGGTGCCTAATTGGCTTTGTTGCGCCAGCTGTCGGCATATTCCTTGCGCGCGGATTCGGAATAGGGTGTCGGACTGACGATCGCGCGAACCTCCAGCTGCTTGTGCGGCTCGACCGTCGCCTTCTTCGTTCCGCCATTGGGCTCGCCCCAGGTCACGGTGACTTCGTTGCCGATCTCGATGTCGGAATCGACGGTTGCCAGACTTAATACGGTACGCTCGTTGATCGTGTAGCCGGTGAACATGGAGAAGCCGATATGCTGACCATCTACCGACACCGAATCGTAATTGGAGGATGCATAATTGGCCAGCGGCATATCGAAATATTTGTAATTTTCGGCGCTGCCATCGACAAAGCTGTTGAAGATTTTGGCCACATCCTCGCCGTTCCAGGCGAGTGTCACTTTCTTGCGATGCGGCTTGTCCTGCATCGCCTGCAAAGCTTCCTTGCCGATGAAGTCATGGTCGAAATTGATGAAATTTCCATAACCCAGATCCCACGGGCTGAGATAATAGTCCTCGATATCATCTGACACGAAGCTGCCGCCGATCGAACCCATGGCTTCATAGCTGTCGGCACCGAGCCATTCGCGATAGGGTTTCATTTTCTCACCGGTATAGATCGCGGGCAGCGGCGATGGGATCCAGCCGGATTCCAGCGTGTTGGTCGCGTATGTGCGCGAGCCGACCGGAATGAGGCCGAATTCCGCGCCTGCCGTCAGGATCGCATCGCGCACTTCGTCCTTCTCGGCATAAGGTCCCCAGATCTCGAGACCGGGCGCACCGGCCATGCCGTGACGCAAGGTAGCGACCTGGCGGCCTGCGATATTCATATGCGCCATATGGAAAAACTTCAGCTTCTCCAATGGCCCGCCGTGCAATTTCTCGATGACAGCCCAGGCATTGGGGCCCTGAATCTGGAAGCGATATTCTTGCCGCGTAACCAGCTTGCCGTCCGGGATCGAAGGAGACCGGTTGTCATAGGTAATCTCGACATCATAGCCGCCGGTCTCTGCCTGAAATTGAATCCAGTTGGCCGTCGGGTTCCGGCCGACGAATACGACATGATTTTCCGCGAGGTGGAACAGTATCCCGTCACCAATGACGTAGCCATCATGGCTGACCGGCACCATCTGCTTGGCGCGGTTGACCGGAAAATTGGCAAAACTGTTGATCGACAAATCGCTCATCAGCTTTACAGCATCCGGACCCTTGGCGTAGATATTGACCATATGATGAGACTGATCAAACAGAACCGCGGTTTCCCGCCAAGCCCGCTGTTCGCTGCGCCAGTTCGAAAATTCATAGCCAACAACCGGATACACATAGGCACCGATTTTTGAGTTGCGCAGCATCTCCACGGTATTGTCTGCAGCCGCCAGAACGCTCTCAAGATTCTTATGAGCCAAATCGCCCTCCTATTTTTATAAATTGCTGGCTAGACCATATCAATATTTGTATGTAACACAAACGATAATTAGGGTGGGAGAGAAATTGATGTCAACGAACCGGCAAATTCTAACATTGTCCTGTACGGATCAGCCCGGGCTGGTCGCACGGGTTGCAAAAATATTGGCCGACAATGGCGGCAATATTATCGATTCGCGGCAGTTCAATGATAGCGAAACCGGGCATTTCTTCATGCGCGTTGTCTTCGAGATGGCGGCCAGCTCTGATCCTCAATCCATTTCCGACGCGCTCCACATCTTCGCCAGGGAAAAGCAGATGCAGTGGAAGTTGCGGGCGAGCGACGACCGCCCCAAGGTTATGATGATGGTCTCCAAATTCGACCATTGTCTGGGCGATCTGCTATACCGGCATCGGATCGGTGAGCTGCCGATGGATGTGGTGGGAATCATCTGCAACCATCCGCGCGAAGCCTTGCAAATATCATTGATCGGGGATGTTCCTTTTCATTATCTGCCAATTACCAAGGACACCAAACCACAGCAAGAAGCGCAGATCAAAGCGCTGGTGACCGAAAGCGGGGCGGAACTGGTGGTGCTTGCCCGCTATATGCAGATTCTATCGGACGATCTCGCCACTTTCCTGTCGGGCCGCTGCATCAATATTCATCACAGCTTCCTGCCCGGGTTCAAGGGTGCCAAGCCATATCATCAGGCGCACGCACGCGGCGTCAAGATGATTGGCGCCACCGCGCATTATGTCACCGCTGATCTAGATGAAGGTCCGATCATCCATCAGGATGTGGAAGCGATCAGCCACGCCGACACGCCAGAGGCGCTGGTGAGCAAGGGCCGCGACATCGAACGCCGGGTATTGGCGCAAGCGGTGCATTATCATTTGGCGGACCGTGTGTTTCTGAACGGACACAAGACGGTTGTTTTCAAGAACTGACTTTGTCGGCGGCGGCTATCAATGCCGCCGTCAGCTCTTCCGGTCGCGACAGAAAGGGAGAGTGGTCGGTGTCGAGCGTAACGATATCGGCGCCCGGCACCAGGGTCTGCATCCGGCGCTGACTGGCGATCGGGATGGTTCTGTCTTCGGTACATTCGATATAGGTTCTTGGCAGCGAACCGAAGCGCCCTGCGGTCAGTCTTAGCGGTTCGGATCGCGGACCATGCGGCTCGATCGCAAGTCGTTGCATCGCCTCGTTGACTAGATCTTTCGGCGAAAGCTGGGCGAAAATAGCTCGCCCCCCTGCCCCATCGACAACCGTGCCGGCACCATTGGCAACTGGAGAGATTATGGTATCAAAGGCGGGGTTCGGCCCTTCCAGTTGCTTGAACTGCGCGCGCGACATGCCGTCGGGCAACATCATAGCGCAAATATAGACGAGCGCGTCGATCGCATCCGGTGCGGTTTCCGCTGCCTGACTGACGACCAGCCCGCCGCGACTATGGCCGACCAGTATCACCGGCTTTTGCGCGGCCCTTTCGCATAATCCTGCCGCGAAATCGGCCCAGCCCTGAAGGGTAACGGCACGCAGCTCTTGCTCATTGCCGTCCATTCCGGGCAGATCGGGCGCGATCACTTCGTGTCCCTGCTCCTCAAGCAGCCGCTTGATGCCGTCAAAACACCAACCGCCATGCCAGGAGCCGTGGATCAGAATGAAGCTGGCCATCAGATATCACTTAATGAGAACATTGCCCGAAGGCGGCTTGGACTATCGCTATTTCGCATGACCGGTGAAGGTTCGCAATTCCGGATTGGTGTGATCGGGCATTTCCAGGGCGGCCTTGACACCCGGCCGCGCCTCCATCCGGGCGCGCCAGTCGGCCAGCCGCGGATATTTCTCGTCCACTTCCAGCTCCGGGAACATGCGGTTGACCATCATGCCGCAGTGGCTGTAAAAATTGATATCGGCGGTGGTGTACATATCACCGACCAGCCACGGACCGTCTGCCAACTGCTTTTCGACCTTGTCACACGCATAGACAATCTTGCGCGTGGATTCCGCCAGATCCGCTTCGCTGAAACCGGACCGCGCAGTCTTCCATTTTTCGCGCTGGTGCGGGAGCGGAATTTTCTCGAGCAATTTTTCAAATTCGCCGCTTTCGATGTTGCGGGCGATGACGCCGACCATCCGGTGCCAGCCGTGCATCGACACCTGATTGGTCACATGCTCGTCGACGAATTTATTCCAGTACCGCATCCGCGCAGCGCCGACCGGATCGCGCGGGCGAAGCGGAAGATCGGGAAACACGTCCTCCAGATATTCGTTGATGACGGTTGTATGGGTGATGATCGCGCCATCATGATCGAGAACGGGCACCTGCCCTTCCGGGTTGATGGCGATGAACCAGTCGCTATGCTGTTCGAATTTGTGCAGATCAACATAGATGCTTTCAAAATCCAGCCCTTTTTCCTTGAGCGGGATCATCGATTTCAGAGAGTTGGCGGCGGGTTCCGCATGATAATATTTGAGTGTCATGATTTATGCCTCACATTGGAGTTTGGGTGCCAAGAATGCCGCCATCGACGGCGATGGATTGTGCAGTGACGTGGCTCGCAGCGTCGGACAGAAGAAAGCAGACCATTTCGGCTACTTCGGTGGCCGAACCGACCCGCCCTTGCGGCACCGCCTTGCCCAGCTTGTCACGAATGGCTTCTGGTGATGCAGAGGGATCAAGCCCCATCAGCATTGGCGTTTCGATCAGGCCGGGAATGACGCAATTCACCCGTACATTGTGCGGCGCAGCTTCGATCGCGGCGGCTCTGGCCACCCCGAGAACGCCGTGCTTCGAGGCTACATACGCGATATTTCCCGCGATGCCGCGTTCGCTGGCCAGACTGCCGGTGACCACGATCGAACCTCGCCGCCGCTTGACCATTCCGGGTAAAACACGCTTGATTGCCCAATAGACGCTGGTCAGATTGGTTCGAATGACAGCATCGAAATCATCATCCGCATAATCTGCCAATTGGGAAAACTTGCCGCCGGAACCTGCATTGGCGAACAGTCCGTCTGCGGGTCCGAATTCACTTTCCGCTTTCGTGATAGCCGCCATCAATGCGTCTTTGTCGGACACGTCAACCGGGACGCAATATGTGCTGCCGCCATCACGGTTGATCTTTGCTGCGGCTTCGACAAGCTTGCTCTCGGTACGCGCCAGCATCGACACTGACGCACCGCGGCGGCTCAGCATCTGGCTGGTTGCGAAACCGATGCCGGTGGATGCGCCGGTTATGATGAAATGACGACCAGACAGACCTGTCACGTCAGCCCCAGCAATTTTGCAGCATTGTCTTTCATGATGCCGGGCATCACTTCGTCCTTGAAGCCGACATTTTTGGCCGCGTCGATCCACTTCTGCGGATGGATAAGCGGAAAATCGGAGCCGAACATCATCTTCTTGCGCAATTGCCCGTTGGCATATTGAATGATCTGCGGCTGGAAATATTTCGGGCTCCAACCGGACAGGTCGATGAAGACATTGTCCTTGTGCAAAGCCATCGACAGGCTTTCGTCGACCCACGGCCAGCTCGGGTGCGCAAGAATGATATTCATGTCCGGGAAATCGACGGCGACATCATCGATCAGTATCGGCTGCCCCCATTTCAGGCGGACCCCGCCGCCACCCGGCATGCCGGTGCCCATGCCAGAGTGGCCGGTGTGAAATATCGCCGGCAATTTGTACTCCGCGATCACTTCGTAAATCGGATAGGCGACGCGATCAGCCGGATGCGCATCCTGCATGATGCCGTGAAATTTGAAACCCTTCACGCCATAATTTTCAATCAGATCACGGGCTTCGCGCGCGCCCAATTTGCCCTTGTGCGGATCGATCGAGGCAAAGGCCATACAGATGTCGTCATTCTTCGCCGCATATTCGGCGATCTCGTAATTGGAGACACGCTTGGCGCCGATACCCGTTTCGCAATCGACGGTGAACAGGCAGAAGGCAATCTGCTGTTCGCGGTAAATCTCAATGATCTCGGGAATTTTCGGCCGTTCGCGCGGCGCCTTGAAATAGGCGCTAGCGGCGTCGAAAAACTTGCCCATCACCGGATCTTCGGGGTCATGACAGGACACTTCGGCGTGGACATGAACGTCGATCGCTTTGATCTTGCTTAAATCGATGGGCATCTAAAACCTCTCCTGGTTCGGATAGCGGGGGGAAGCAGTCGGGCAAGGAATCTGCCCCGCTTCCCTTCCCCCGATAAATGTGATCAGAGCTGGATGATAACGGACTTGAGTTCGGTATAGGCCTCGACACCCTGACGCCCCTGCTCCCGTCCAAGCCCTGATTGCTTATAGCCGCCAAATGGCAAGGCCGGATCGATCACGCCGTGGCAATTACCCCAGACCGTGCCCGCTTTCAACTTTGCGCACATTTGGTGCATGGCGGACACATCTTTGGTCCAGACGCTGGCGGCCAGGCCGAAGCAACTGTCATTGGCCTGCTTCGCCACCTCATCCAGATCGTCAAAACGCTGTGCGCAGACAACCGGTCCGAAAATTTCCTCGCGAACAACGCTCATGTCCGGTTTCACATCGACCAGCACCGTCGGGTTGACATAATAGCCATCCGCCGTCGGACAATCGCCACCCATGGCAACCGATGCTCCGGCCTTTTTGCCCTGGTCGATATAGTCCATGACACGCGTATATTGCTCTTCCGAGACCAGTGGCCCCATATGGGCTGCGGGATCGAGAGAAGGACGTGGTGCCCAGAATGCGGCGGTCTCGGCAATGCCTTCAACGACCTTGTCGAAGATTGAACTATGAGCATAAAGCCGTGAACCAGCGATGCAGACCTGCCCGGCGTTGAAGAAAATCGCCCCGGCCGCGCCGGGAGCAACTTGCGCCACATCGACGTCCGGCAACACGATCACGGGAGATTTTCCTCCCAGTTCCAGCGTGACGCGTTTCAGCGTGTCGGTTGCCGTGCGATTGATGATCTTACCAACTTCGGTAGAGCCGGTGAAGGCGATCTTGTCGACATCCGGATGCCGTACCAGACGATCACCTGCCGTGTGACCGTTGCCGGTAATGACGTTGATAACACCCGCCGGAAAGCCAGCTTCGGCGATCAGATCGGCAAGGCGCAAGGCCGTTAGAGAGGTCTGCTCCGCCGGCTTCAGGACAACCGTACAGCCTGCTGCCATTGCCGGAGCCACCTTGAGGACAGCCATCAACAGCGGAAAGTTCCACGGAACGATGAGGCCGGCAACACCAACCGGCTCGCGGCGCACATAGCTGTGAAACGCACCATTTGGTGTCGACATCGGCGAAATGGAATCAGCACCGAGCTTTGTCGCCCAGCCCGCCATATAGTGCAGCATGCCGACGGCAGCAGGAATATCGACCGCGGACGACATGCCAACCGGCTTGCCATTATCGATCGATTCCAGCTCGGCCAGTTCACCGGCATGTTTCTCGACCAGATCCGCGAGCGCATGGATCATCTGTTCGCGCGCAATCGGTGGCAGGCCGGTCCAGCGGCCATCATCGAAAGCGGCGCGCGCAGCCGCAACAGCCTTGTCGACGTCGGCGTCAGACGCATCTACAATCCGGCTGATTTCTTTGCCGGACGACGGGTCGATAACCGCAAGATTATTGTCGGCCGACGAACTCACCCACTCATTGTTGATGAACAGCGAGGGCTTGCGTGACAATGCTTTTTTGGCGGCGTCCGAATATTCGTGTTGTGCCAGCGATATGGTCGACATCTCGTTCATAAGAGCATCCTTTCCTGGGATCATGCCTAAATTTATTATGGTTGCTAGCTATCAAATATTGTGTGTTTTGCATACAATAAATGTCGTAGCAATAGCGTTATGACAGCATTTGCGGGCCGGTTTTTGCCGCGGCGGCCTCTTCCGCAGCCCGGTCCCGCGGCGTCGGAATGTCACGACCGCGCTGAACGGCCGGACGCGCGCCCACCAGATCAATCCAGCGTTCCAGATGGTCGAGACCCTCGATGTTCACGCCCGACCATTGGTAGGAATGCACCCAGGACCAGTTGGCAATATCGGCGATCGAATAGTCATCGGCGAGATATTCATTATCGGCCAGATGACCATCGAGCACCTCTAGCAACCGCCGCGTTTCGCGCTGGTAGCGATCGATGGCCGGTTGAATTTTCTCGGGGAAATAGCGGAAGAACACGTTGGCCTGTCCCATCATCGGTCCGACGCCGCCCATCTGGAACATCAGCCATTGCATGACCTTGCTCTTGCCTTGCGGATCGGTTGGCATGAGTTTTCCGGTCTTTTCCGCCAGATAGGTCATGATCGCTCCCGATTCAAAAATGGGAAAGCCGTCATCGACCAGCGCCGGAATCCGACCATTGGGATTGATCTTTACATACCAGTCTGACTTTTGCTCATTCTCATCAAAGGAAATGGTCTTCAGTTCGTACGGCAACCCCAGTTCTTCGAGGGTGATAGATGCTTTCCAGCCATTTGGCGTCGCGGCGGTATATAATGTAATTCCCATATGCTTTTCCTGTCCTATTTGTCGCCCAGAGCTTTATCTTCGTGGGCGCGTCTGATGATATAATGCCTGATTGCATCGGCTTGCTCTTCTGAGATTGCCTCCTTGAAACTGACCATCCCCTTGTCTTTAAGCATGCCCCCGATGACCACCGCCTTCCAGCTGTCCGGATCATGCAACAGTCCGCTGCGGCGCAGATCGGGCACAAGATTGCTGCCGTAGGCGGCGTCCCCGTGGCAGACCCCGCAGAAGCGGCCAAACAGCCGTCCCCCCTCCGCAAGCTGCCGAGGCGTGCCGTTATCAACGGGTGGATCAATCGGTAGTAGCGCCAAGGGCGGCTCGGGTGGAAGCTTGGCCTTGCCGCCCAATTTATAAACCAGAAGCCGCGAAATATTGCGAACCGGGCCGCCAACCTCGGAGAAGATGCCGGGCGAAATCGCCCAGGATCCGCCCCACCCTGCCAGTACCGCGACATATTGCTCGCCATTCACGCTATAGGTCACCGGAGCCGCCATGATTCCCGTCTGGGTCGGCGTGTCCCACAGCATTTCACCGCTGACAACGTTATAGGCGGCAAACCTTGAGGCGGAATTGCCCTGAAACACCAGACCGCCCGCCGTCGACAATATGCCGCCATTCCACGGTCCGCGGAACTTCACGCGCCAGCGCTCTTTTTGCGCCACCGGATCCCAAGCGATCAGGGCGCCTTTGGTTGACGCCAAAGACGCCTTGCGGATATTCGCATCGGCGGGCATCGCACCCGCAGCAAAATCCATACCGGTATTGAAACCGATGGTTGCACTTTTCCAGTCTGCTTCCGGGAAATAGGGAAAGGAGGCTTCCTGAACCGGAATATATACCAGGCCAGCGTCCGGATTATAAGCCATGGGCTGCCAATTATGTCCGCCACCCGGTCCCGGCGTCACCACAAACGGTTTGCCGGTCTGATCGATCCTCGCGTCGGGGTTTTCGATCGGCCGACCGGTCTTCATATCGATGCCGGTTGCCCAATTGGTTGCGACGTAATTGTTCGCCGACAACAATTCGCCGGTTGCCCGGTCGAGAACATAGAAGAAGCCGTTTTTCGGCGCTTGCATAAGGACCTTGCGCTGTTTTCCGTCAATCGCGAGGTCGGCCAGAATGATATGCTGCGTGGCGGTAAAGTCCCAGGTCTCGCCCGGTGTGGTCTGGTAATGCCAGACATATTCGCCGGTCGACGGACGCAGGGCCACGATAGAACTGAGATAGAGATTGTCGCCACCGCCGGGCGAGCGATAGGACTGGTTCCACGGTGAACCATTGCCGACACCGATATAAAGCAGGTCGAGCTCGGGATCATAAGCCATCGCGTCCCAGACGGTGCCGCCGCCGCCAAGTTTCCACCACTCGCCTTTCCAACTTGCCTCGGCCGCCTTCAGATGTTTCGCGGTATTTTTCCCCGGCTGATCAGGGACGGTATAGAAACGCCAGAGCTCTTCGCCATCTTCCGCGTCATAGGCTGTGATATACCCCCGGACGCCCATTTCCGCGCCGCCATTGCCGATAATCACTTTGCCGTCGATGATCCGCGGTGCGCCGGTGATCGTATAGGGCTCGCCGACGGGAATGGTCAGCTTGGACCAGATGACCTTGCCTGTCGCCCGGTCAAGCGCGACCAGCCGTCCATCCAGTGTCCCAAAATACAGCCGGTCACCCCACGCCGCCAGGCCGCGATTGACGACATCGCAGCAGGCGTCGGCAGCGGTTTCACCCGGGACCTTGGGATCATATTCCCATAGGAGCTTGCCGGTGACACCATCATAGGCCTTCACTTTCGACCAGGCGGTGGTGATATAAATTTTTCCGTCAATGACGATCGGCGTCGCTTCCTGCCCGCGGGCGGTGTCCATATCCGCGAACCAGGCGAGGCCCAAATCCTTGACGTTGGATTGATTGATTTTTGCCAAAGGCGAGTGGCGCTGCTCGTCATAGGTCCGCCCGTAGCTCAACCAATCCTGATCATTGCTGGCGGCCTGCTCGAGCTTTTCCGCGTTGACCGCGCCCGGTGCATCCAGATCCATGCCCTGATCGCAACCGGTCAGCAAAGCCAGCGTGGCCGATATCAACAATAATGACGTTCGCATGTGTCTCTCCCAAACTCGCGAATTTAACCCCAGCGATTGATTTCGGGACCGGGTGCCCAACTCGCTTCCGGCGAATCCTGACTTGCCTGCGCCAATGCCCGCTTGACCGAGGGCCGGGCTTTTGTCCGTGCCAGCCAGTCCATCGTCCGGGGCGCGGCGACAAAGGCAGACGGCACGACAGTAACCATCCCGGCAAGCCAGGCGTAGGTTTCCAGATCGGCCAGTGAAAAATCGCCGAACAACCAGTCGTGGCCATTCAGTTGCGCTTCGCATTTCTCGACCGCCTGCGTAACCTTGACCCGCGAATCCTCGAGCTTTTCATCTTCGAATTTTCCGTCGCGCCAATCCGCCCAGCGGGCACGCAGGTCTTCGCTTTGAATCCGGGGCAGCCGGTCATCGCTTATGTCTGGTGCCGATGCTTCATGGATACCAAGATATCCCGCAGCGGGCGCGAGCCGTTCGATAATTTGGCGGCACCACATCATCACTTGCCAGCGCTTATAAGGATCAGCCGGGCGCAGCGATGGCCCGCTGCCGATGTCGTCGAGATAGCAGCCGACAAACACGCTGTCGGCCATCGCCTCGCCATCGACAAGCAGCACCGGCCCCTCGCCTTCGATGCTCATGGCCACTTCTGTCTGTCCCGCCACGGGCAGGGCATGGCGTTCGCCAGCTGCCAGGTCGAGAAATTGCAGGTCGGCATCCACGCCTTTTTCAAATAGAGCCGCAAGAACGGTGAGCGACGGGCCATTGGGTTGGCCGTGATAGAGAGTCATGCTCATGCGATATAATCCTGCTCTAATATGTCGACCCGCTTGACCATGTCGGTCTTGCCCATCGCCCAGCAGGCTTTTGTCGCCGGGCGGGCATAGATGGCACGCAGCCAGCGCATGATATTGGGAGTCAGTTCGTCGTTGGACAGCTCGGGCTGCGACAAGGGCAGCGCATAAGCCAGATTGAAGCCATTCACATCGGCGAGGCTGTAATTGTCGCTCGCCAGCCATTCTCGCTTGCCCAATTCTTCCTCGAGCATGCGAATACCAAGGCCAATCCGGCGACCCGATTCCGCCATCTCTTCGTCGCTGAACAGGCCGTACACTGCCTTGCGCCAAGCCACCCGTCGCTCCGGCAGCGGGATGCGGTTGATCGCCGCCTCCAGCTCGTCTTCGCCGCGCTGTTCGCGGGCGTTGGGTCCGACAAAAAATTTCCAGCCAAACATCGAGAAGCTCGGTGCCAGCCACTGATCCATGAACTTCATCCACCAGCGGATGCGCCACTGCTCTTTTGCATCTTCCGGCATCAGGCGCGGGCCATCGAACGCCTCATCGATATATTCCATGATTGCGGTCGACTCGGTCAACACCAGATCGCCATGGGTCATCGCCGGGATCGTACCCTGCGGATTGATCGCCAGATATTTCGGGTCATGCTGATCAAAATTCAGAAGGTCGAGATAATGGCTGTCAAAAGCCACGTCTTTTTCCATCAATGCGAGCATCGGTTTTCCCGAATTCGCATTGGGCTCCCAATGATAAAGGGTAACGTCGTTCATATATGGGCCTCTCCCAAGGCTGTTTTTTATTGTATGCGTTACTTACTATACTCGAGCCAGCGGTCAAGTCGAAAAGCTTGAAGGTGCGCCATCAAGCAGGATGGTCTTCGTCTCGAGATAGGCAAGCAGTCCTTCGATGCCGCCTTCGCGGCCGATGCCGGATTGCTTGAACCCGCCAAATGGCAGGCCAAAGTCCATTCGCATACCATTTTGCCCGACGGCTCCGGTCCGTATGCGGCGGGCGATGCGATAGGCGGTGTCCGGATCATTGGTCAGCACCGAACCGTTCAAACCAAAGCTGGAATCATTGGCTATCCGGATTGCATCCTCTTCATCCGCAAAGGGAATGAGGCAAAGCACCGGACCAAAAATCTCTTCCTGCGCAATCCGCGACTGGTTGTCGACATTGGCAAACAGGGTCGGTTCGATAAAATAGCCGCGATTTAAATGGCGGGGCCGCTCGCCGCCAGTGACGAGATCAGCGGATTTTCTGCCTTCCTCGATATACATTTCAACGCGTGCAAGCTGGCGCTTCATGGCGAGCGGACCGAGCTGGGTCGCGGGATCATCGGATGGGCCGATGACCACTTTTTCCATTTCGCCAGCAATCGCTTCGGCCAGTTGATCATGACGATCCTTCTGGACGAGCACGCGGCTGAGCATCGCACAGACCTGACCGCTCATCAGCGTGATCGTGCCGGTCAACATCTGCGCCGCTGCATTGATATCAAAATCATCCGCAATAATCGCCGCGGATTTGCCGCCCAACTCGAGCGTGCAACGCGCGATCCGTTCCCCGCAGACGCTGGCGATGCGTTTGCCGGCGACGGTCGAGCCGGTGAAGCTGACCTTGTCGACGCCCGGATTGCACACCAGATGGTCGCTGGCATCGCGGTGGCCGCAGACGAGATTGACGACGCCCGCTGGCAGGCCCGCCGCATCGGCTGCTTCGGCAATGATATATGTCTCTAACGGCGTTTCCGGCGACGGCTTCATGATCACCGTGCACCCGGCGGCAAGCGCATAGGCGACTTTGTTGAGCATGATACCATAGGGTCCGTTCCAGGGCGCAATGGCGGCAACGACGCCCACCGGCTCGTGTGCGACCAGGGCGGTGTGCACAACCGGAGAAGGCCGTTGCTCAACAAATTCAAATTTTTCCGCCATGGCAATGATCTGGTCGAAATTCATCGTCGAGCCGGCGGTCATCGGTCCAGCGAAACTGGCGAGCCCGCCCATTTGCATGGTCCAGGCCCGGGCAATTTCATCGGTTCGTCCGTGCAGATGCTCGGCGATTTTCTTGAGCAAAGCTATCCGCTCTTCCGGCTGCATTTGACCCCACGGGCCGTGGTCAAAAGCAAAACGCGCCGCCGCGACCGCCGCATCCATATCCGATTCATCGGCCTCGGCGACGGAACCTATCACTTCTTCACTGTTGGGGGAGACCAGTTCGATATCGCGTTTGGAATGGGGGGCCACCCATTCGCCGCCGATCCACAATTTGTCGGTATTTTTGATATGAACGCTGCCGGGTGTCATGCTGTCTGTTCCTTTTCGTTCATGTCAAATCATCCAGTCCAATCCGCATGCCAGCCTCGGCGGCGCGATTGGCCTGCCGACGCATGAGCTCGATTTCGGCGCGACCTTCCGGCACCGGTTCATTCGGCAAGGCATCGATCATGCCGCGATATATTTCCTCGAAATCTTCGCGATGATCAGGATGAGTCAAAATCAGCCCGCGATTTTCGACAATGCCGCGCAGCGTCTTTTCGCCCACTTCCAGGGGATCCATGCCAAGGTCAAAAGCCTTGCCGAACCGTTCGAGCTCCTGATGGTCCAGCGGAGCGAAGCCGCTTTCGGAAAAGCCATCGGGCCGTCTGAGCGCGCTGTCCCAGGCATTGGTTTTGGTCAGACCGGGACACATTAAAGAGACACCGATATTATAGGGTGCCAGATTGAACCGCAGGCTTTCGGTCAGGCCGCGTACCGCAAACTTGCTGGCCGTATATATGCCCGCCTGCGGACCGGCGCAGAACGCTGCCATGCTCGCAACATTGACGATATGCCCACCCTGGCCGTGCGCCTTCATCCCCGGCAATAGCGAAACCAGACCATTGACTATGCCGCCAAAATTGACGCCCATGATCCAGTCATAATCAGCATAGCTTGCTTCGTCGGTCGGACCGAATACGCTGACCCCCGCATTGTTCACCAATATATGAATGTCACCAATTTCCTTGGCAAGCTCGGCAAAGCGCTGCCGGTCGGTGACATCCAGCTTCACAAATCTGGGAATTTCGTGCCCCTGATCGACAAACCAGCGCTCAGCCTGCTCGCGATAATCTTCATTGCGGTACGAGAGAACGAGCTTGATCCCGGCATCGCTGAACGCACGCGCAATACCAAAGCCAATTCCCGACACGCCACCGGTAATGAATGCGGTCTTGCCTCGCCACGCCATAAAATTTCCTCTCGCTTTTATGCTATCATTTGTTAGTGTTGCATACAATTAAAAGCAAGGAGAGTCGATCATGTCTGATGTTGAAGTGCGTCTGGAAAAATTGGAAAACCGTATCGGCGAACTGGAGGATATCAATGCCATCCGCCGGTTGCACTGGGCTTATGGCTATTATATCGACTTCAACAAGGCTGCCGATGTTGCCCAATTATTCGCTGAAGATGGCGAAGTTACCTTTCTATCCGGCGTCTTCAAGGGGCATGCAGGCATATTCCGCCTTTATGGCACCTGGTTCCAGAATCTGTTCCTCGAAAATGGCGGCGAAGGCCCCGTCGATGGCTTCCTGCTCGACCATTTCCAGATGCAGGACATCATCACCGTGGCCCCGGACCGCCAAACCGCCAAGGGCCGGTTCCGCGGCATGCTGTTCGGTGGCAGCCACGAGTCGCGCCAATGGAAACCGGAAGGTCTGCCGCTGCAGTTCATGGAAGCCGGTATTTACGAGAATGACTATGTCCGCGAAGGGGATGTCTGGAAGATCAAACGGCTCGACTATATGATGCAATGGCAGGGCGATTATGAGGCGGGCTGGTCCAAGACGGTCAGCCATTTGCAGCCGCTGACGGAATGTTATCCCGACAATCCGATCGGACCGGATTATCTGCTCGATGAACAGGACATCCGCCGGACCTGGCCGAGCCGGCAGGACGTTCCGATGCATTTCGCCCATCCCAAATTCGGGGCCCTGCTGATGGGTCAGGAGCCGCAACAATGACGCTGCTACCCGACGGCAGCGAGAAAGGCCTGCGCGGCCATGCGGAGGAGCGGGGCGTTCGCAAGCGTATCGGCATGGCACCGCCGGCAGGGGAAGTAGATCGGGATGCCCCCTACAAGCGTATTGCTACCGAAGAAGCATGGACCTTTCCCGATCTGGTGAAAGCGCAGCTGGAATATCTGGAAAGCGGCGATGCACCGGACGATGCCTCGCTCGGTATGGCTGGCATGTTCGCTTCCATGCCGAAATTGCAGGGCATGTTGCAGGACATAGGCGAAGGCCGGATCGCCCATATGGACGAATATGGGATTGATCGGCAATTGCTGCTGCTGACCTCGCCCGGCGTTCAGGTTGTGCGAGAAAGCGAAGGCACGGCACTGGCACGGCAAGCCAATGATCTTGCGGCGGAAAGCTGCAACAAATGGCCCGACCGGTTTTCAGCCCTTGCTGCCTTTGATCCGCGCGATGTGAAGGGATCCGTGCTCGAACTGGAACGGGCTAACAGCCGACTCGGCCTCAACGGCGCGGTACTCAATTCCCACGTTCAGGGACACTATCTGGATGAAGCGGCTTACGAGCCGATACTGGAAGCGTTGGAAGCACTCGACGCCGCGCTCTACATTCATCCAACCGCGCCTTATAATGGACAGCATTATAAGGATCGTGGGCTGTTCGGTGCGCTCGGCGGGTTTCCGCATGATGTCTGGCTGCATACTATGGGCCTGATCTTCTCCGGTGCCTTTGACAAATATCCGAAACTGCGACTGGTGATCGGGCATATGGGCGAATGCCTGCCGCTGCATCTTTATCGCTTCGACTGGATGCAGAGCAACGCGGATGGCATTCCCGGACTCCGCGGCGGACAGCCGGCCGTGACTCTGAAGCATCCCGTCAGCTATTATTTCCAGAACAATATCTGGATCACGACCAGCGGCGTCGGCTGGGAACCGGCAATCAAATTCTGCATGGAGGTAATGGGACCGGAGCGCGTGATCTATGCGATGGACTATCCCTATCAGCAATCATCCGACGAGCTCGCTGGCTACGACCGGATGGATATTTCCGATGAACATAAGAAAATGCTGATGCAGACCAATGCGGAGAATGTTTTTCGGCTGCCAAAGACTGGCTAGGATACCGGATGACGATCAAGTCAGGCCCAATGGCGCCCCACTTGCAGATTCAAGCCCGCTTCACATGGTGCAAATCAGGTGGGGATTCCCATTCAATCAACCGGCCATCTATTTTGCGCAGCAACTTATCAACCCGCCGCAGTTCCGAATCAGTGAGTTTGCCGAAAACGAATCTGGCGACCTCCGCGATTCTTTCGCTCATCTGTTCACATTTGGCGCGGCCCGCCTTGCTCAATTGATAGGGTTTGCGCCGCCGGTTATTCTGGTTGTCGGTCAGCTCGACGAAGCCCATCTTCTCAAGACTGTTCAATGCCCGGCTGACATTCATGGCCTGCATCGCCATAAGTTCGGCGAGATCAATTCCCGCCAAGGCCCCCTCACCGCCCAGCGCCATCAAAATTCGCAATTCGGTGACGCTGATATCTTCCGGGTCTGCTACACCGTCGCGCATGGGGCGCGAGATTCTTGTGGCGACCTTCAACAGATCAATGAGAATCTCGACCTGATCCATCGCGATTTGGGACTCTTCCTTTTTTTCCATGCAGATGCGCTTAGTCGTTTTGATACCAAAAAGCCACATCGCACAAAATTTTCAACAAAATTCTTTCTAACAATTGTTTGCATCTTGATGTTTCAATAATTGTATGTATTACACACAATCAAGAAGGCGAAAACGCCTCTTTTCGGTTACAGAATTGGGAGGATGAATATATGTCAAAAGTTATACAGCCACGGCTCGCGCAATTCAAAACACTTTCATATGCAGCAATCATCGGGGTCGCATTGTCAAGCGCACCGTCGATGGCTCAGAACGCCAATGATTCTGCCGACGAAGGCAAAAACATCATTGTCGTCACCGCGCAGTTCCGGGAACAAAATCTTCAGGATATTCCGCTGGCGATTACCGCAGTGACCGGAGAAATGATCGAGGCGAAAAGCCAGACCAACCTGCAACAAGTTGCCGACACAGCACCGAACGTGGCGATCCGCCCACAAGGCGCTTCCTTCGGACCATCGGTCACCGCGTCCATTCGCGGCGTTGGCCAAAATGACTTCAACCCCGCTTTCGAACCCGGTGTGGGCATCTATATCGATGATGTCTATTATCCTCAGCTGACCGGCGCAATATTCGATCTGCTCGACGTTGACCGAGTCGAAATCCTGCGTGGTCCGCAGGGAACGCTGACTGGCCGCAACTCCGCCGGCGGTGCCATCAAATTTTTCTCCCGCAAACCGACTGGTGATAACAGCGGATTTGTCGAAGCGACCTACGGTTCGCGCAACCGCATTGGACTGCGCGCCGCAGCAGATTTCGGTCTGACCGAAAATCTCGCGATGCGCATCTCCGGTGTGTTCAAGGAACAGGACGGTTATGTCGACCGGATCGATTACGGCTGCGAAAACCCTACAAGCGGTATTCCATCGACCAATGCAGGCGGCGGCGACTGTGTGGTCAGCAAGCTGGGCGGCGTCGGCTATCAGGCCCTGCGCGGTATCGTGCAGTGGACTCCCAGCGACCGCGTCGAGCTGACCGTTAGCGCCGACTATGTAAAGGACGAACGCACGATTGCCGGCGAAGTCCTGCTCAACACCGGTCCCGTCCCGGCACCCAATACGGCCAACAACGGAGTGCCGTTGAGCAACAATTTCATCTGCGGTAAATTCTGTAACTATTCCACGACTGGCCAGCCGGGCATTGTCTGGCAGCCAGCACTCGAAGTGGCGCCGGGGGTCTTTATAGATCCGCTGGGAGCAGCGGGAACCGTTCTCGCCGCGACATCCGGGACCGACCAGAGCAAATATACCGGCTGGGGCGTTTCTGCCAACCTGAAGATCGAACTCAACGACTGGATGCAACTCACCTCGATCACCGGCTATCGCGAGTTCGACACCGAATTCTTCACCGATGACGATCTGACACCGATCCACACCAATTTCGGTCGCAACTTCCTGACCAACCAAAGCTTCAGTCAGGAACTGCGGCTGAACCTGGAGCCAGCCGATGGCGTGAACGTCACGCTTGGTGGCTATTATTTCGAGCAGGACTCGGTCTATGATTCTTTCCAAGACATCCGTTATGTGTCGGTCTTTCCGCTGCAATTTCGTCAGCCGGATCCAACCAGCGCGGAAGCCAAGGCCGTCTTTGCCAATGTCGGTTGGGAAGTCACCGATCAGCTCACCGTAAACGTCGGCCTCCGCTACACGGATGAATCCAAGGATCAGACCTATTTCCGGCTCAACCTCGATGGCACCGTGAACCGGTTTGTCGATCCGGTTGGTGCCGCCAACGGAATCGGATCGCCCGGCGCGCTCAGCGGCAATACCGCAAGCTACAGCGCCGATCGGCTAGATTATCGGGTAGCGGTCGACTATCGGTTCTCCGATGCCTTTCTTGGCTATGCCTCGGTTTCAACCGGCTTCAAAGGCGGCGGCACCAATCCGCGGCCGTTCAATGCCGATCAGTTGATCCCGTTCAATCCGGAAAAGGATTACCGCCTATGAAGTCGGGTTCAAGAGCGATCTCTTCGACAATCGCCTGCGTTTCAATGGCGCCGTATTCCTCAATGACTATACCGACCTGCAGATTCCGGTAAATGCTTGCCCAGGGGCGCCTTGTGCCGCTCGCTTCAATGCGGGTGATGCAGAAGTCAAGGGCGTCGAACTGGAGCTTTCAGCGGAACCGGTAGACGGTTTCTTGATCGATGGCGCACTGAGCTACATCGACCAGAAGCTCAAGGCAGGCAGTCTCAATCCGGCCGCCGCTATACCGCCATTTGGCACCAATCCTGGCGGTGTCGATCCCAGTGATCCGCCAACCGTTCCAAAATGGAAAGCCAATCTCGGTATGCAATATAAGGCCGAACTGGGCGACAGCGGCAGTCTCACACCGCGTCTGGATTTCACCTATCAGGCCAAGCAATATACCGGCCCGAATACGTCGGTCACACCGCGCGGCAGAACCTTCTTGCCAAGCTTCACGACGCTTAATGGACGGCTGACCTGGAGAAATGCCGACGAAGATCTGGATATTTCGCTGGAAGTGACCAATATCACCAACGAATATTATTATCTCAGCCGGTTCAACCTGCTCGGCGCAGGCGGCGGTTTCGACAAGGCACTGCCGGCGCGTCCTCGCGAATGGGCGCTGACGGTCAAGAAGAAATTCTGATCGACGAGGATCACCGTTGCTCTCACTATCAGGGCGGCCTTCGGGTCGCCCTTTTTTTGCGCGCACGAGAGCTCGAGTCCGCCAAATCAACCCAAATCAACATTGCGCAGGCTCAGGATATCATGCTAACAATTGTTAGAATAATATTGGAGAGGTTTGTTGGAACTTACGCTGCCACCGCGGGTGTCGCCCGCGCAATTCGATAATGCACTGAAAGCCTATGCGGCGGTGGTCGGCAAGGATTGGGTGCTGGCGACTGATCAGGATCGCGACGCCTATTCGGATATCTACGCGCCTGGTCCAGAAACGGAGTGGCCCGCTTCCGCAGCCGTGGCGCCACAAACACGCGAAGAAATTCAGGCGATCATGCGCATCGCCAATGAATATAAGACTCCGCTCTGGCCGGTCTCTCGCGGCAAAAACCTTGGCTATGGAACGGCCGCACCGCGGTTGCCTGGTTCGATCGTGCTCGATCTCAGCCGCATGCTTAAAATCGAAGAGCTCAATACCGAGCTTGGCTATTGCGTGATCGAACCCGGCGTGAGTTTCTTCGATCTTTACGAGCATATCCAGCGGGCGAAGGCACCGCTGTGGATGTCCGTTCCCGGCAATGCCTGGGGCTCGGTATTGGGCAACGCGCTCGATCATGGCATGGGCTACACACCTTATGGCCAGCACGCGCGCAATCTGTGCGGGATCGAAGCAGTGCTACCCGATGGCGAAGTGATGCGCACCGGCATGGGTGCGATGGACAATAATCACAGCTGGCATCTTTTTCCGCTCAGCTTTGGTCCGGACTGGACCCACATGTTCACCCAGTCCAATATGGGCGTGGTGACGAAGGCCGGCGTCTGGCTTCAGCCAGCACCGGACACGTCACTTCAATTGACTTATGATATTCCGAACGAGGAAGATATCGGCTGGGTTGTCGACACGATCACGCCGCTGAAAACCGCCGGTGTTATCGAACAGAATGTGTTCATTCCGTCGTGGCTCGGAAAAATTGTGCTCAAAGGCCAGCGCAAGGATTTCTGGGACAAGGAAGGCGCTATACCGGAATCACGGGTGCAGGAATTGCTGAAGGAACATAAGCTCGGCTACTGGCAGGTCCAGATCCGATTTTATGGCGACGAGACGCTCAACAAGGCCAAGGCGGACATCGTCAAAAAGGCCTTCAAACGCCATATCGATACGCCGCCGATGGAAGTCTGGTGGCAACAGGGCGATCCGATCAACCAATATGATCCGACCATGGGCATGCCATCGGCGATTGCGCTGCAGATGGGCGACTGGGTCGGCGGCCGCGGCGCGCATATGGGCTTTTCGCCGGTGGTCCCGGCCACGTCGAAACATGTCCTGGGCCAGCTCAAACGCAGCCGCAAGATCATTGCCGACCATGATGTCGACTTCTATGCCAGTTTCACCATCGGCGGCCGGTTTGCCACGAATATCAACATGCTGATGTACGATCGCGACAAGCCGACACAGGTCGAAAATATCCGCAAAATGTTCAGTGCCCTGATCCGGGAAACCGCCGAAGCAGGCTATGGCGAATATCGCACCCATCTCGGCTGGATGGACGAGGTCAACCAGACCTATGATTTCAACGATGGAGCGCAGCGTCGTCTGAACGAGAAGCTGAAAGACGCGATCGATCCGAACGGCATATTGGCACCGGGAAAACAGGGTGTTTGGCCAGCGGCCTATCGCGATGAAGCGAAAGGGGACAATGTATGAAACGGCTTGCATTGATATCCTGCGCGCTGTTGGCCGCTTGCGGTTTTGGCGCAGACGATTCCCAGCAAGCGGCCACAGCAACCGAGAGCGGTCCGCCGCCTCCCCCGCCCTATCAGATGCGCGCCGAATTGCCGCCCGGCGACCGGCTGAAAGCTGGCAAAAGCGGTGAAGACCTATTTTCCAATCGCTGCGGCTCCTGCCATCTGGCCGGAGGCATGGGGACCAACCTTCTGACCGTGCAGAGAATCAAGGCGGGAGAGCCGCCCGAGACGGGGCTGTTGACCAACCGGACCGATTTGACGGCGGATTATATCAAGACCGTGGTGCGTCAGGGCAAGATGGCGATGCCGCGAATTTCGCGTGTCGAAGCGACCGAGGCAGAGCTCGACGCGATCGCCACATATCTTGCGAAGGCGAACCAATGACCCTTTCCCGGCGCACTATCTTGAAAAGCGGGATCGCTGCCGCTGCCGTGTCGGCCAGTTCCACAGCGGCACTCGCATCCCGGTCGGCGGATTTGATCATCTTCGATAGCCGCAATCCAACCAGCGTGCGCTTTGCCAGCACGCATTTTGTGCGCAAGATTGACATTGCCGGCGAGGATAAAAATTTCTGGCAAAATTTGCGCTCCGATCCCGCCAGCCGCAAGATCGCCGGCATGACCGGATGGAGCGACTTCATCCTCGCTCGCGGCTTCCTGGAGGAACGCGGCAAACGGCTGACCGTCGAGAAGCTTCAGGACGGATTGTTTTTCTGGGAGATGCAGTAAGATTTGCTTGCCACGATCAATGCCGAATTCGGTTTGACCTTCGCCCTTATTATTGTATGTATTACATACTAAATGGGGATCATGATGACTGCCAGGATTATTGATGGCCGCAGCCTTGCTGCTGCCATGCGGGAAGGTTTTAAAGAACGCATCTGCGCCTTGAAGGAACATGGTGTCACGCCGGGGCTGGCCGTGCTGTTGATCGGCGATGATCCGGCATCTGCGGTCTATGTCGGCCGCAAGGTCAAGGCCTGTGCAGCGGTCGGGATCCAATCCTTTTCGCAAAATCTGCCGGAAACAATCAGCAATGCCGAGCTGCTCGGCAGAATCGTGGAACTGAACGCAAATCCAGACGTCCATGGCATATTGGTTCAGCTGCCCCTGCCCCCGCAGATCGATATGGCACAGGTATTGGAAACCATCGCGGTGGAAAAGGACGTTGACGGCTTTCACCTGTATAATGTCGGCGGTCTGGTTACCGGCAATACCGTATTTTCGCCCTGCACGCCCTTTGGCGTCGTCAAGCTGCTCGAGCATGAAAATATCCCGATCGAGGGGCAGAATGTCGTCGTGGTTGGGGCCAGCAATATCGTCGGCAAACCGATGGCGTTGATGCTGATGGCGCGCGATGCGACGGTTTCGATCTGCCATGCCAAGACCCGCGACCTGGCTCAATTCACCATATTGGCCGATATTCTTGTCGTTGCTGCCGGGGTCCCCAATCTGATCGTGCCGCAGATGGTCAAGCAGGGCGCCGTGGTCATCGACGTCGGCATCAACCGGCTGGCCGACGGCTCGATCGCCGGCGATGTCGATTTCGAGGGCGTTGCCAAAAAAGCATCGGCGATCACGCCGGTCCCGGGCGGTGTTGGTCCGATGACCGTCACCATGCTGCTGGAAAATACAATCAAATCGGCCGAGCATAAAGCGATATTTGAGGGACTGGAGCTCGCCTAAAGTTCCACGCAGCCGCCATCGACAAACAGATCGACGCCATTGATGAAACTGGCATCCTCCGATGCCAGAAACAGCGCCGCCTTCGCTATTTCATCCGCCTCGCCCATCCGCTTCATCGGCACCGCCTCGCGCATCATGGCCAGCAAGGCCTCTGCTTCTTCCGCGCTGGTATCGCGGTGAACGATCGGCGTCTCGGTTGGTCCGGGCGAAACCATATTGACCCGAATCTTCCTTGGTAAAAGCTCGGTCGCAAATATTCGGGCTACTGCGCGCAGTCCTGCCTTGGCAGCGGCGTAAGTCGCATTGCCGGGCAGTGCCATCACCGATCCGATCGATCCGGTGACAACAATGCTGCCGCCGTCCGTCATATGAGGCAGCGCATTCTGAAGCGCAAAAAACATACCGCGCAGGTTTACCGAATGGACGCCGTCCCAGAATATTTCGGTGACTTCGGGGATCGCTGCAAAACCGCCGACCCCTGCATTGGCGAACAATATGTCGATGCCGCCATGTTGCGCAGCAATTTTTGCGAGCGCAGCCTTTGTATCCGCAACATTACTAACGTCTGATTGCACCGCCAGCATGCCAGTCTCTGCGCTGACGGCGTCCAGTGTCTCCTGATTGCGCCCGGTTATCGCGACCGTTGCACCTTCCGCCTGAAAGGCCCTGGCAGCGGCCAGTCCGATACCACTATTGCCGCCCAGAATGACGACCGATTTTTCCTTGAAACGCATGGTCAGAATATCCCGTTTTTATGGACAGATTGTGCCGGAATCTCCTGAATTACGTCCCAATGTTCGACAATTTCGTCATTTTCGCAACGGAATATGTCAACAACCGCCAAGCCCGGATCATCGGGCCAGCGTTCTACATGGACATGGACGATCACATGATCGTCATCGGCAAAGCTTCGGTGGATCGTTTGTTTTGCATCCGGGCTTTGGTCGCGAACCATCGCCAGAAATTCCTTCAGCGGTCCCAATCCGGGTGCAGCAAGCAGACTGTGCTGGATATAATGAGGGGGCAGATGATCGTCGACCGCATCGGGGTTCATCGCCACGAGTACCTCCTGGTACATTGTCAGCACCCGATCCAGATTCGCTTTTTCCTGTTCGCTATACGCCATTTCGCTCCTCCTCCCGCCTTTGAGTATTGTAACAATTGTTAGAATATGCAAGATGGAAATGAGAAAATACGAGAGGATGAAAATGGATCGGAACGCGCTCTATCAGGTGCTTGATGACTATCTGCACGCGCTGAGTAAAGGGAATGCCTCTGCGGTCAATTGGTCCGACCATCCTTTGACGTCGGAAAATAATGTTATGCTCGAACGCGGTGACGGTGTCTGGCAAACCATTGAGCGGCTGGGCGATTATCAGTTGCGCTTTGCCGACACAAAAACCGGAGGGATCGGGTATTTCGGCACCATTGTGGAACCGATGGAGGAATCGGCGTTTAGCTTGCGCTTGAAGGTCGATGATGATGGCCGGGTGGCGGAAAGCGAGATGGTCATCGTCCGCAATTCCGATAGCGGGCTGGTCCTGCCCAATCCGCGTTTCTACACCAAGCCGATTCTTGAGGCCAATGTCGAAGTTCCTGCTCCCCGCGCTGAAATGATCCGCCTGTCGGACGGCTATTTCGAAACGCTCGAACTGAACGACGGCGAAATCCACACCAAATTCCATCCCGACTGCAACCGGGTCGAAAACGGCTTCCAGAGCACCAACGCTCCGGAAAATGCGACAGTCATTCCCACGACCGGGATGGGCTGCGAAGAACAGTTCCGGCTGGGCTTCTATCGCTATGATGACCGGTTGCGCGCCCGTCGTTTCCCGTTGGTCGACGAGGAACGCGGCATCGTATTGGCCCATGGCTTTATCGATCATTGCGGCGCGCTGGATCGCTATCAGCTAACCAATGGCGAATGGGTGAAAAGCTTCATCCGCCGCCCGCACAGCTTCTATCTGGCGGAGATTTTCAAAATAGACGATGGGATGATCTGCCAGATCGAGGCAAATTTCATCACCGTGCCTTACCATATGCCCAGTCCCTGGGATGCTTTATGAAAAAATTTGTCGCCTCCTTTCTGTTGGTTCTGGCAAGCTGCTCGGGTCAGTCGGATGCAATCAAGACCAGCGCAGATGACTGGGTGACGACCGGTGGCGACATCGGCAAATCCCATCATTCCTCACTGACCGATATCAACCGGGAGAACGTTGAAACTCTCGGTCTCGCTTGGTCTGCAGATCTTGGCACCAATCGGGTATTGGAGGCAACGCCCGTGGTTATCGACGGGATCATGTACACATCTGGCGTGGCCGGTCGCGCTTATGCGTTCAATGCGGCAACCGGAGCGGAGCTGTGGCGGTTTGAGCCGGATGTGGACATGCAGGTCAACCGGACGGTTTGCTGTGATATGGCCAACCGGGGCGTCGCGGTGGCCAATGACAAAGTCTATGTCGCCACCCTCGACGCTCAGCTTTACGCGCTGGATACCAAGACCGGCAAAGTGGTCTGGCAAGCGGACACGGTTGACGATCATAGCCGGGGGATAAATTCCACCGGCGCGCCGGAAGTTGCTGACGATGTTGTGGTGATCGGCAATGGCGGCGCGGAATATGATGTGCGCGGCTATGTCAGCGCTTATGATCTCGATAGCGGCAAACTCGTATGGCGTTTCCACACGGTTCCGCGCGATCCGAAGCTGGGACCGCAGGACCATCCCGATCTGGAAGCGGCGGTCAAGACCTGGGACCCGGATAGTCGCTGGGATATTGGCGGTGGTGGGACGCCATGGGATGCGATCAACTATGATCCGGCAACCGGCTATGTCCTGGTCGGCACCGGCAATGGCGGCCCCTATCATACGCAGAAACGTTCGCCCAAAGGCGGCGACCAGCTCTATCTTGCATCGATCGTGGCGCTCGATGCCAAAAACGGTCGGGTGAAGTGGTATTATCAGGAAACCCCCAATGACAATTGGGATTTCACCTCGACCCAGCCGATGATCCTGACCGACATGACGATCGACGGCGAAGAGCGGCCGGTTGTGATTCATGCTCCCAAGAACGGCTTTCTCTATATAATCGACCGGCGGGACGGCAAGCTGCTGAAGGCCAACGCCATCGTCCGGCAGAATTGGAACAAGGGCATTGATCCGGATACGGGCAAGCCGATTCCGAACCCCGAGGCGGCGGATTATTCCCAAGGTCCGAAGATCGTATTCCCGGCTACGCCCGGTGCGCGAAACTGGCATCCTGGCAGCTATGATCCCGAGACTGGCCTCTATTATGCCCCGGTGCAGGATATGGGCAATTTGCTGTTCATGACGCCCGGACAGAAGCCGTTCAAGGCCAAGATGCTCAACAATGACGCAGCGCTTATCTTCACGTCGGACATCGAAGCCGCCTTGCCGACATTGCCGCCCGCTATTGCCACCGCGGTGGAAGCGCTACCGGCTTTTGCGGAGGCAAAGCGCAAGCCATTTTCATCGGAACTGCGCGCAATCGATCCGTTGACCGGCAAGACCGAATGGGCGGTGCCAATGGAAGGATGGCAGGATCGGGGCGGCGTGCTGACCACCGCATCAGGCCTGTTGTTTCAGGGCAATCTCGCCGGACAGTTGCGCGTCTTTGACAAGATGGATGGCAGGCTATTGAAAAGCATCGAGACCGGAACCACCATCCTTGCCGCGCCGATGACTTATCGCGTCGACGGCGTCCAATACGTCGCCGTGATGGCGGCCTGGGGCGGCGGCGGTTTTCCTTATGTGCCCAGCTACGCAGCGGCCTATAAGCGCGGCAATATGGGTCGGCTATTGGTGTTCAAGCTGGGGGGCGGGCCGGTGGACATCCCGGATGCATTGCCAGCGCTGGAAGTGGCCGCCGGCCCACCCGCGCAACAGCCCGGCGTCACTGCGGCGACCATCGCCAAGGGCCAGAGTCTGTTTTTCGGCAATTGTGTCCTCTGCCATTCCAACCAGCCGCGCTCGATCACCCCTGATCTGCGCCGGATGCAGCCGGCAACGCACGATGTGTTCGACAAGATCGTTCTGGAAGGATTGTTGTTACCCAATGGCATGCCGCGCTGGGATGATCATCTCTCGCCAGAGGACGTTGGTGCGATCCATGCCTATCTGATCGATTTGCAAGGCAAGACCCGCACGGAGGAACTAGCCAAGAAAAAGGCTGGCGTGCCGCTGGACGCGCCGAGTCTGGCGATCTTGTCCAACTATTAGCGGCAGCGGGATTGGACGCTCGCTAGATGCGAGCAGCGGCGATATCCGCGCCTTCTCTGAGTGCGTTCAGCTTTTTCCAGCAGACCTGCGGATCGATCTTGCCATAGCCGGCAAAGGTACCGAAGCCGCAATCGGTCGACGCGATGACCCGGTCCGCGCCGACGATGTCGATAAAATGCTCGAGACGCTGGGCGATCAGTTCGGGATGCTCGACATAGTTGGAACAGGTATCGATCAGACCCGGTGCCAATATTTTGCTATCGGGAATATTTGCGTCCGCCCAGACCTTCCATTCATGTTCGTGCCGCGGGTTGGCGGCCTCAAACAGGACGGTGTCGGGGCGCGCCTTCAGGATAATATCGACAATGCTTTCCAGCGGAATGTCGTGATCATGCGGCCCTTCATAATTGCCCCAGCATATATGCATTCGCAATCTATCCTTTGGGATGTTCGCGGTCGCTGCGTTCAACGCCTCGACATTGGCCTCGGCGATCTTCAGAAAATCTGCCTCGCTGGCGTCCTGATAGCCTGTGTGGCGCGACATCGCGAGATCGGGACAGTCTAGCTGGAGATAGAAACCGGCTTCTGCGATGGCCTCATATTCGGGACGCATGGCATCGACCAGATCGGCCAGATAGGCTTCGTGCGTCGGGTAATATTGATTCGGCTGAAACGCGGTAATCAGGCCGGGGGAAGCAGCATTCATAAAGCCTTGCGTTGGCTTGCCCGCGGTGGCCTTTTTAAACCGGCGGATATCTTCGTGGCAGGGCTCGAGATCGACCAGCTTGACCTCTGATATGCAGGCCGCGCGGACAAATTCCTGATCACCCATGATCGCGCCCAGCTTCTTGCGAAACTCGGGGAGCGGTGCAAGATCCAGCGCGGGCTTGCGCGGGACGTCGCCGCCAAAACCAGACAGGCGCTCGGTCATATAGGTGGAATAGCCAACCTTGCCGAGTTCACCGTCGCTGACAAAAGTGACGCCGGCTGCGATCTGCTGATCCACGACAGACGAGATCGCGGCCTGAACCTTTGCATCAAATTCAGCTTGATCATAAGGCTCGCCGTGATCGCGGGCGAGCAACAGCGGGACCAGTTCGTCGCCCCTCGGCAGACTTCCAACATGTGTCGTAGCAATGGCCATCCGATCTCCCAATCTCGATATTTTTTGTATGCGTTGCTTACAATAGCAATTGACGTTCTGGTAAGCAACACATACAAACCGATTGAAAGTCAATGTTGCAACCAAAATTGTTGCAGACAAAATATTCTTAGGAGCAATGGACCGATGGCAGATCAACAATCACTTGAGCAAATTCTCAACAAAGCGGGCGACACTGTAGAGCTTTTGCGGAACCAGCAAGTTGGACCCAATGTCTATCCCGGCGTCCCTGCAGAATTTTCCAACTGGCGAGTCGAGCAACGGGCATGGAACGACAGCTGTGTATTGTTCAATCAATCCTATCATATGGCCGAATTGATGGTGGAAGGTCCGGATGCCTTCGAATTTCTGAATGGCATTGGTATCAACAGCTTCAAGAATTTTGTCCCCGACCGCGCCAAGCAATTTGTGCCCGTCAGCCACGATGGCTTCGTGATCGGCGATGTCATTCTGTTTTATCTGGCCGAGAATAAGTTCAATCTCGTTGGTCGCGCACCAACGCTGAACTGGATCAAATTCCATGCGGAGACCGGTGATCATGATGTGACGCTGAGCTATGACGAACGGACTGCCGCGCGTCCTGATCCGGAAAACCGGCGCCACTATCGCTATCAGGTTCAAGGCCCCAATTCCGCCAAGGTGATCGAAGATGCCACTGGCAAACCGGCACCCGAACTCAAATTCTTTCACATGTGCTGGATGGAAATCGGCGGCAAGAAAGTGCACGCCCTGCGCCACGGCATGGCCGGTCAACCCGGCTATGAGCTGATGGGACCCTGGGAAGAGCGCGAAGCGGTGCACGGCGCTCTGGTCGAAGCCGGAAAGGCACACGATATGAAGCTCGTCGGCGGTCGCACCTATTCGTCCAATACGCTTGAGTCGGGCTGGATCCCCTCCCCACTGCCTGCGGTCTATACCGGCGAAGCGATGAAGCCCTATCGCGAATGGCTGACCGGGAAAGACTATGAAGCCAATGCTTCGATCGGCGGCAGCTATGTGCCCGACAGCGTTGAAGGCTATTATCTCAGCCCCTGGGATCTGGGCTACGGGTTCTTTGTCAAATTCGATCATGACTTCATCGGTCGCGCGGCGCTCGAGAAAATGGCAGAGCAGCCCAAGCGCAAGAAGGTCACATTGGCACTCGACAATGCATCGGTGACCGATGCGATTTACACGCAATTTGAGAAAGAAGGTCTGCGCGCCAAATTCATGGACTTCCCCAGCGCGGTCTACGCGATGCATCCGTTTGACCGGGTCGAGGTCGATGGCAAGCTGATCGGCCTGTCCACCTGGATCGGCTATACCGCCAATGAAGGCAAGATGCTGACGCTGGCGATGGTCGATGAACAATATGCCGAGCCAGGCACCGAGGTCGACTTCATCTGGGGCGAGCCGGACGGCGGCACCAGCAAGCCGACGGTTGAACCGCATCGGCAAGTCACGATCAAGGCGGTCGTCGCGCCGACACCTTATTCGGAAGTTGCGCGAACCGCTTACGCCAAAAGCTGGCGCACAAAAGCTCCAAAATAACTATAAATGAGAGAGGGTTAGAATATGTCTGATATTGCAGCTTTGACGGCGCGCATCGACAAGTTGGAACATGAACTGGGGATTGAACAGGACATCAACCAGATCCGTCGGGTCCAATATAGCTACGGATATTTTATCGACAAATCGCAATATAATGAGTGCGTCGATCTGTTCTCCGAAGATGGCGACGTCTGGTTTCTCGGCGGGATCTACAAAGGCAAGGCCGGCGTCGAACGTCTGTACAAGGAACGGTTTCAGAATATTTTCACCGCCGGTCACAATGGCCCCAAATATGGCTGGCTGCTCGATCATCCGCAGCTGCAGATGGTGATCGATGTTGCTGACGATCGCAAGACCGCCAAAGTGCGCGGACGATCGATGATGCAGGCCGGTCTGCATGAAAGCGCCGAAGGCGATGCCCGCGCGTGGTGGGAAGGCGGCGTTTACGAGAATGAATATGTGCGCGAAGATGGCGTCTGGAAAATCAAGGCGCTGCGCTATTTCCCGCACTGGCACGGCAGTTTCGCCGACGGCTGGCAAAAGACACCGATCGATTTCATCCCGATGGCGACGACTTGCTTTCCGGAAGACCCGCTGGGTCCCGACGAACTGATCGATCCGGTACCGCGGCTGTGGCCCGCCACGGACATTGTCGATTTCCATTATCCGCACCCTGTAACCGGCGAACCGATTGTCGCTGACAACAGCCGCGCTCGCGAAGGGTTCAAGGACTGACGAATATGGATGCAGTAGATACGCTGATCGCCGAACGCGCCTGTGAGCGATTGATCATCGATTATGCCGCGCTGAATGATGCGGGCGACTGGGCTGCGGTCGCTGCGCTCTATGTCGCGGACGGCAGGATGAGTCGGCCCACCGCGCCCGACGATTTTGTCGAAGGACGCGATGCGATACTGGCGGCATTCAATGCCCGCCCAGCCCGCGCATCGCGTCATATCTGCGCCAATATCCGGGTCACCGTCTCATCGGATGGAACTGCAACGGCAACCAGCCAGATATTGCTGTTCACCGGCCCCGATCAGGCGGCCAAAGTCGGCAGCTATCAGGATCGCCTGACGCTGACAGCGGACGGCTGGCGCTTTGTCGAACGGAAGGGCAGTCTGGATTTTTAGGAGGATGAGAGAATGACCGCTGATGCGGACACGCCATTGAGCCCTGCCACTGCGGAAATTGATGCAAAGATTCAATATCTTTTGCCCACTTCGCTGATCAATCGACGGTTCTGGGCACCCGGTGAGGAATATAATACCGGCGAATATGCGCCTTATGATGTGAAAATCAGGAATGCGCGACTGGCTGGTCCGTTCACCCTGGATGAGCACGGATTTGCCATCGAACGGCACAAAACGGACATCACCGACTGGGTCGCCAATTACGGGCCTGATAGCGAATATGCGCAACAGGTGCAGGACGTCGTCCGGCAAATGACCGGCGCCGATTTTGTCATCCCGATGGGCGGGATGCTCCGCACGTCCGGGACAACCAGCAAAGAGGTCCAGCCACCAGCTGGCGAGGCCCATGTCGATTTCACGCAAAAGTCGGCGGAAAGACTGTCCGAGATGTTGTATCGCGCCCGACGGCCAGAAGGCAAAGGCTATGACCGGTTCATCTGCTTCTCCTTGTGGCGCGCCCTCTCGCCACCGCCGCAAGACTGGCCACTGGCTCTCTGCGAAGGCCCCTCGGTGAAGGACGGCGAAGGCACGCATAATACCAAAGTCGATGTCGATGTCATTCCCACCGGCGATGATCTGTTTGTCGAGATTCCCGGCGAGGAGGACATGATGGCCGCCACCATATTCCGCCATTCGCCCGACCATCGCTGGTGGTATTTTCCGGACATGACAGACGAGGAAGTGATCTTCATCAAATTCTATGATTCCGACCACAGCGGCGCATGGCGCGCGCCGCATACCGCCTTTCCGGATACCAGTCGCCCCGATGCCATTGAGCGGCGCAGTTTCGAGTTTCGCGGTGTTGCCTATTTTACCAAGGATTAGATATGCTCTCCACCATGAACAAACCACATCTCGAATTTGCCTTTGAATGCCGGCTCAAATTTACCCGCGTACTCAGCATTCCCGGCTTGCCGCAAGGCGGGATGCGCAGCGCCGTGCTGGTCGATGAGGGCACGTTTGAAGGACCCAGACTGCGCGGCAAGGCGATCCCCAATTCCGGCGGCGACTATGCGCATTTTGGCGAGGATGATACGGCGCGCTTTGATGCCCGCTATTGCCTGGAAGAAGAGGATGGCACGATCATCTACATGCAGAACCGGGGCTTTCTCTGGGGCCGTTCCCCCGATGCAATGACGCGGCTGCGCGCATGGGCCTTCGACAATGGACCGGCCGTCGACCATGCCGATTATTATCTGCGCGGCCAGCCGACATTCGACGTATCTGCCGGCAAGCATGACTGGCTGACCCGCCATGTCTTTGTTGGCGTGGGCGAACGCAAACCGGACGGCAATTTGCTGCGCTATTATGCGCTGACCTGAGGGATTCTATTCAGGGAATCTGCTGCTTCAGAAATTCCCGATTTTCCTCGATCATCTGGCGGACGGAACGGGCCTTTCTCCCCGTCAGTTTTTCGACATCGTCGGTGCAGATATCCAGATAGCCTTCGCGGATGCTGCGCTCGAAACTGACCATATCATCACTGTTCCAGGGGATGCCGCCAACCGTCTGATCATCAACCGGTTCCCGCGGGATGCCCATGGCATCGAACATGGCATATATGCCGTCATCATCGGTCTCGACCAGCTGGACCGAACAACCGACAATCTCGTTCAGCATGGCGACCACCTCGGCAAAATTTTCGCTGTTTGGCCCGGTGATCGGATAAGCCTTGTTCTCGTGCCCCTCCTGAGTCAGCACCGCCAAAGCGCAATTGACGCAATCGTCGCGCCAGACCATCGCCTCCCTGCCGCCGGCCGTGCTCGTTTGCCAGACACCCGAGGCGATAAAGCCCGGACCGGCATTCAGGATCATCGCATCGGCATAATGGGCATCGCGCAGGAAGGTCCAGCGGCAACCGCTTTGCTTTATGAGCTTTTCCGTTTCGCGGTGATCAATGGTGACAATGGCGGGATTGTCTTCCTCGACATTGACGAAGCTGGTGTAAACAATATGCTGCACACCGTTGGCGGCGGCGGCATCGATGGCCGCTTTGTGTTGGAGTATCCGTGCGCCGACTCTCGTCCGTGATATAAGCAGCATCTTATCCGCACCAGCAATAGCCTCGGCCAATGTCTCCGGCTTGTCGAAATCACCATATCTCACGGTGCAACCCTGCGCGATACGATCCTCCAGCTTGCCCGGTGTGCGGGAGATCAGGATCAAGTCTTCCCCGCGCCCCATCGCGATCAGCTTGTCGGTTGCCGAGCGCCCGTACTGGCCCGATGCGCCGGTAACGACAATTTTTGTCATGCGGCGTCAAGCTTTGCCTGACTGACCCACCAGCCGTGGATTTGCGGACGCAGCCGCTCCGGTATGGCGATCTTCGCGACCGGTCCGGCTCCGACATTGCCGGCTTCGATGATCCAGCATTGATGGCTGAAATCTTCCGGTCCCGTCTGTTCATCGACCACCGCAACCAGCCAACCTTCATGGCCATCCTGTTTCGACGGAACATGCACCGGTTCCTCGATGCAATGCGCTGGTGGCAGCGCCATGGCCTGCGGGGGTCCGCCGTTCAGATCGATACGCATCAGCATATTGAACATCGCGCCGACCGGTCCGCCGAAAACCGGCGGCCCCTGCATTTCCGGGTTCATCGTCAACATCCAGCCATGGTCATAGGCCCTGCCCTGTCTGTCGGCAGGAATGACCGGAAAGTCTCCCGACGGGCCAATCGCGGTTTCGACAATTTCGTCGCTTTCGCCATTCATGTCGAGCGTCCAGCGGGCCAGCCTGCCTTCCATTTCCCAAGGCGGAATATTGAGGCCCGAAGCCCGCTGGATGAACGGGAATGCATTTACGTTGGACAGGCACTGATCGAACTGGATGCGTCCCTCGGCATCTTCATGCGCGTTCATCATATGATAGCAGGACACGCCCTTGGGCCCCCTGAACCAGCGCATTTCGGAAACATCGCCATAGCGCGGCATCACGCCGACCCAGCTCTCCAGATCCATTTCATGGCCCCAGTGATCCCCGCCTGCCTTCAGCCGTTCAAGGTCGCAGGTGGTCGGATAGATCGGGAAAAGCGTATGGTTCTCGGTGATCGTGAAATCATGCATCATCGCGCAATAGGGGGCGTCAAACCATTGTTCGCGAGTCAGATTGCCATCCTTGTCGACGATGAAATAAGCGACTTTGGTAGAGGCGAGACCGTCGGCTTCATAGCCGAACATGAACATCTCGCCGGTTTCCGGGTCTATCCGCGCATGCGCGGTTACGGTGTCGGACTTCAACTTGCCGCCAAAGTCATGGGAACCGATGGTTTGGAGCGTTTGGGGGTCCACCTGATAGGGCCGACCATCTTCCTTCGCCAGCAACAGCTTCCCGGCATGCCAGATCGGGGTGGTATTCGCAACCGTGCGGTCCAGCCCCTTTGCCTCGGGTTTATCGGTATAGGGGTTGCGATATTTGCCAAAGATCGCTTCCCCGGCGGTGGCCTCCGCCTGGTGGCGTTCGGTCTGGACATAGCGCATCGAAATGGCAGCCTTGCCTTCGCCAAGCCGGATCGCAGAAATCATGCCGTCACCGGACAATGACGCAGCACCATCTTCGATGAAAGGCGGAAAGGCGGGATCCGGGACGGCGCGGAAAAACGTGCCCGCCACTTCGGCCGGTATGGTGCCTTCCACTGCAAGATCCATATGATCATATTCCTGACCAATGGGCTTGTTCAGCCCGAAATAATCGGGTGTTCCCGGAAACTCTGCCATGCCGCTCTCCTAACAATAACATTTGTTAGTTTTCTAGCGTAGATAGCTCGGACGCGCAAGACCGGTCAGTCGCACCAATAAGCGACCGCCCGCATTTCTAGGCTAGCTCTTGGATGGCAGTCTTCGGGCACCGCCGGGTGGTCAAAGGCAACATGCGGCACCGGGTTTTCATATTCGGAGTCGCTGGTCTTGAAGATCAGCGCTTCGTCGATCGCCATGTCGGAAAACCAGTGCCAGCGATGCGCATCACTATGCGCGATAAGATAGCTTTCGAAGCCCCAGTCAGGCTTGCCGGCTTCATCAAAAAGAGCATCCGCGATCAGCAGATCATCCTTGCCGACCGACTGTGCATCGCAGAGCGCGAGCGGAACATCCTGTGGCGCTCCCGAAAAAGATCGCCAGACATTATAATGAGCATAGCGGCGAACCTTGGCACCTTCAGGCTGGCTGCCCTGCGCGAATCCTTTGGAAGTTTCTGCGCTGGTATCGATATGGGCGAAACGCGCCGGCATGCTGTTATTGTGTGCGCCAGCCTCTTGGCTTTTTTCACTGAATCGCAAGATGCCCGGCCCCGATACGATGACGACGTCCGCTCCCGTCTCGGCCTTCAGCAATTCGACGATTTCATCGGCATGAACGGCCGCGATTTGCGCCAGATCGGTGAAATCGGAAACGGCGCTGGCATGGCGCACAAGCTTGAAGCCTTCCTGATCGAGATCGGGTGCACTGACGCGGGCATCGACCAATGGCATGGTGCGCCCTTCGACCACCACCGTATCCTTGCTATGATCATTGGCATAATAGCGCTGGCGAAAATCGGTGCGCGCCGCGTAGTTTATGACAGCGTCGATGGTCATCAGGCAAATTCCTCGGTGTCGATGGTTTTCTGAATCAGCTCTCCGTAGCGCGGCCCGGCAACGGTTTCCTGATTGATCAGTGCATCCAGGCGGCTCTTGACCTCCGCCGAGAGTTCCCAGTCCCATCGCGCGAGATTTTCTTCCAAATGGGCGACAGAGGCTGTTCCTGGAATGGCGACAACATGCTCACCTCTGGACAAGACCCAGGCCAGTGAAAGCTGGGCCGGGGTAACACCTTCTTTCGCCGCAATGGCGTTGAATTGATCCACCAGCCCGAGGTTTTTCGGCCAATTCTCTTCGTTGAAACGCGGCATATTGCGGCGCAGATCCTTCTCCGCCAGCGCACCCACATCGCGCACGCCGTTGGCCAAGACACCACGCGCGACCGGAGAGAAAGCCACCAGCGTTGTGCCCAGTTCACGGCAGGCTTCCAGAACGGCAATTTCCGGATTCCGGGTCCACAGAGAATATTCCGTCTGGACGGCTGCGATGGGATGTTCCGCCGCTGCTTTTCGAAGCGTCTCGGCCGACATTTCGGACAGCCCGATGCTGCCGATTTTGCCCTCCTTGATGAGGTCAGCCATCGCACCAACCGACTCCTCGATCGGCACGTCAAAGTCACGGCGGTGCATATAATAGAGATCGATATGATCGGTCTGCAATCTTGCCAGCGACTCCTCGACACATTGGCGGATCGCTGCGGGACTGCAATCGACGCCCCGTCTGTCGCCATCGACAATCAGCCCCATTTTGGTCGCCAGGAAAAACTCTTTGCGGCGGCGATGCAGGGCGTTACCAATCAGTGTTTCATTGTGCCCAAGCCCATAGATATTCGCCGTATCGAGATGGTCATAGCCCAGGTCCAGCGCCCGATGCAGCAGCTTGGATGCATCCTCTTCCGACGGCGGCACACCATAAGCCCATGACAGGGACATACAGCCCAGCCCAACCGGATTGACGCTACTGCCGCTGATGGTGCGTTTTGATATGCTCATAAAGGCAAACCTACGTAATTTTCTGCAATGCCGGTCTGCGCGGCGACGCTGCTGGCGATATAGTCCAGTTCCGCCATCTGCATCCGCCGTTCAAACGGTCCGTCTTCGGGAAAGCGGTGCATCAGCTTGGTCAGCGACCAGCTGAACCGCTCCGACTTCCACACTCTGGCCAGGGCCTTGGCCGAATAGCCTGCAATCCCGTCGTGATCGCCGTGCTTGAAAAAGCCGATCAGGGCTTCGGACAAATACGCGACATCGGACGCCGCGAGGTTCAATCCCTTCGCACCGGTAGGCGGCACAATATGCGCGGCATCACCTGCCAGAAAAAGCCGGCCATGGCGCATCGGTTCGAATACATAGGATCGCAGCGGCGCGATGCTCTTCTCGAGCGATGGCCCCCGCGTGATATTGGCCGCTGCTTCCGGACCGAGCCGAATGGCAAGCTCGTCCCACAGGCGTTCATCGGACCAGTCCTCGACTTTTTCGGTAAGCGGCACGTCGATATAATAGCGGCTGCGCGTTTTCGACCGCATCGATGCCAGCGCAAAACCACGTTCGTGATTAGCGTAGATGAGTTCCTTGTGACATGGCGGCACATCCGCCAAAATGCCAAGCCAGCCGAACGGATAGACCCGTTCATATTCCTTCGCGACATTTGCCGGAATCGCCTTTCTCGATGGGCCATAATAGCCATCGCAGCCGGCGATAAATTCGGCATCAACCCGTTGGGCAGCGCCACCCTGTTCGAAGGTGACATAGGGATTGTCGCTATCGACATCGTGGAGCGAAACCTCGGCGGCTTCATATATGATTTGCAGATCGCGCTCCGGCGCGGCCTCCATCAAGTCCCGCGTCACTTCGGTCTGGCCATAGACGGTCACATATTTGCCGGTCAGGCCCAGCGTATCAATGCGGATCAGCCGCTCGCCATCGGCGAGCGCAAAGCCTGCTTCCTTTAGCCCCTCAGCATTCAATCGTTCATTGATGCCCAGTCGGTCCATAAGATCGGTGGTCGTGCGTTCCAGCACCCCTGCCCTGATCCGGCCGAGTATATAGTCCGGCGATTGGCGCTCGACGATGACACAATCAATGCCTTCGGCGCGCAGCAAATGGCCCAACAAGAGTCCAGCCGGCCCGGCGCCAATTATTGCAACCTGCGTTTTCACCCGAGCTGCTTGTCCAGATCATGCAGAACCTTGTAGCAGGGCAATACTTGCGCGACCGAACTGTTCGGTTCGCGGCCTTCCCGGATGGCGGCGATAAATTCGCGGTCCTGCAGTTCAATGCCGTTCATCGACACATCGACGTCTGAGACATCAATGGCTTCTTCCCTGCCATTCACCAGGTCGTCGTAGCGGGCGATATAGGTATCGGTATCACCGATGTACCGGAAGAACGTTCCCAGCGGCCCATCATTGTTGAAGCTGAGCGACAGGGTACAGATCGCGCCGCTTTCCGACTTCAGCTGAATCGACATATCCATTGCGATACCCAGGTCGGGATTAATCGGCCCCTGAATGGCATTGGCCTGCACGATCGGGCCGGCCTGATAGGCGAACAGATCGACGGTATGGGCTGCGTGATGCCAGAGCAGATGGTCGGTCCAGCTGCGCGGCTGACCGTTGGCGTTCATATTCTCGCGGCGGAAGAAAAAGGTCTGCACATCCATTTGCTGAATATTGAACTCGCCCGCCTTGATCCGGTTGTGCACATATTGGTGCGAGGGATTGAAGCGGCGGGTGTGACCCACCATGCAGACAAGCCCGGTTTCCTTCTGCTTGTCCATCACCGCCTGGGCATCGGCCCAGCTATCGGCCAGCGGAATTTCGACCTCCACATGTTTGCCGGCATTCATCGCCTTGATCGCCTGATCCGCGTGCATCTGTGTTGGCGTGCAAAGGATTACGGCATCGACATCATCCCGCTCCAGCATCGCTTCATAATCGGTGGTGGCAAAGCCAACGCCATATTTGTCGGCCATCGCCTGCGTCGGTTCGAGCCGTCGGCCAACCAGAGCCGTCACTTCGACACCGGCGATATTTTTCAGGCCGTCGAGATGTTTTTCACCAAAAGCGCCGCCACCGGCGAGTGCAATTTTCATGTCAATTCTCCGTCAAATCTAGTTGTCGGGTTCGAGCACGATATGCCCGATCGCCGTGTTGCTGCAGGGGATATGATAGTGCCGGTGCAGACATTTGGTTTTCTTGCCGAGCGCGCCGCGCATGATCAGCCACATCACCATTTCAATGCCCTCGCTGCCGGTCTCCCGCAGATATTCGATATGCGGAATATGCCGCGCAGCATCGCTGTCGCCGACCATCAGGTCGAGAAACTCATTGTCCCATTCCCGGTTGAGCAGACCGGCGCGCGGTCCTTGCAACTGATGGCTCATCCCGCCGGTTCCCCAGATCTGGACGTTCAGATCCTCCGGGAAGCTCTCGACCGCGCGCTTGATCGCTTCACCCAGCGCCCAGCAGCGATTGCCCGACGGCACCGGGTAGGTAACGACGTTGACCGCAAGCGGCACCACCTTCACCGGCCATTTTTCCGGCTGGCCGTACATCATGCTGAGCGGCACGGTCAGGCCGTGATCGACGTCCATCTCGTTGATGATCGTCATGTCAAACTCGTCGAGGATCAGGCTCTGGGCAATATGCCAGGCGAGATCGGGATGGCCTTCGACATCCGGCACCTCGCGCGGTCCCCAGCCTTCATCTGCCGGCTTGTAGCTTTCGCTACAACCAATGGCGAAGGTCGGAATGAATTTCATGTCGAACGCGGAAGCATGGTCGTTATAGACCAGAATGATCACATCCGGCTTTTCTTCCTTTTCCCATTTTTTCGTCCATTCATAGCCTTTGAATATCGGAGCAAAATAGTCATCCTCGGTCTTGCCCTGATCGACCGCTACGCCGAGCAGCGGAACATGGCTGCTGCCAACACCGGCTGTAATACGCGCCATATCAATTCACTCCCTTTTCATTCTCGGCAGCCGCACTGGCAAGATTGGCCTTGATCGAGCGATTGCCCTCAGCCGAACGCCCGCCCTTCTTCATCATGTCTTGATATTCGGGAAAGCTCATGTCGGTCATGGTCGAAACCGCCTCGGCAAAGCTCAGGCCGTCGGTGGAAAACACTTTGGCGAGAAAATAGACATTGCCGCCCAGATCGAGACAACGGTTATAATCGCGGGCCAGGATGGCTTCCTTTTGCTCGTCCGTCATAGGCCAGTTCTCGAGATATTTTCTCTCGTCAGCCTTCCAGGCCTCGCGGTTTTCCGCGTTCATCAGGCTCATCGCAAACTGGTTGAGCCAATAACCTTTCCGTGCTCGCGCTGCGGTGAACACCCGGGTACCGGGAATATCCTCGAGTTCCGCGAGATATTCGTGAATATCCCGATCCTGAATCTTGCTCACAACCCTCTCTCCTTCAACTGAGCGTCCAGCCGCGGGTAGACCCGCCGCGCATTGCCCTCAAAAATCGCATGCCGCTCGGCATCCGAGATATCGAGCGCATCGACATAGCGTTTGGTGTCGTCGAAATAATGGCCCGTCTGCGGATCAATGCCGCGCACCGCGCCGACCATTTCGCTGCCGAACAGGATGTTCTTGTTGTCGATCACATCGGCCAGCAGGGTCACACCCGGTTGATGATAAACGCAGGTGTCGAAATAGACATTGTTCATCACATGACCGGACAGATCGGGTTGCTTGAGCATGTCGGCAAGGCCGCGATAGCGCCCCCAATGATAAGGCACTGCGCCGCCGCCATGCGGAATGATGAAGCGCAGGTCCGGGAAGTCCCTGAACAAGTCGCCCTGGATGAATTGCATGAAGGCAATCGTGTCTGCCGCGATATAATAAGCGCCCGTGGCGTGCATGGCGGGATTGCAGCTGCCCGAGACATGGATCATCGCCGGCACGTCGAGTTCGACCATTTTCTCGTAGAATGGATACCAGAACTTGTCGGTAAGAGGCGGATGTTCAAACTTGCCGCCGCCGGGATCGGGATTGAGGTTGCACCCCACGAAACCCATGTCGACGCAGCGCTCCAGCTCCTCGATACTGCCCTGCATGTCGGCCTTCGGGCTTTGCGGCAGCATACAGACGGGCACGAATATTTCCGGATAGAGTTCGGCGCAGCGCTTGATCAGGTCATTGTTCACCTGCGCCCATTTTCTGGCCACGCTTTCATCGCCGATATGCGGCGCCATTGCCGAGGCGCGGGGCGAAAATATCGTCATGTCAGCGCCGCGCTCTTTCAGCAATTTAATCTGGTTGGCCTCCAGCGTTTCGCGGATCTGGTCGTCGGAAATTTCGGGATAAGATCCAACCGGTTCGCCAGATGCGAAGGCCGCTTTTTGCGCCTCGCGCCATTCATTATGCGCCGCCGGCGCAGTGGTATAATGGCCGTGGCAATCGATAATCAGGCTCATATCGCCAATCCTTCCTTATTTGCCATTTCCCGCTGGCGGATAATCGTCGCCTTGGTCATCAGGGGTTCGATGCCCAGCGCTTCGAGGGTCAAGGCGACCTCCTGCATTTCTTCCGCCCGCCGCAACCCGTGGCTTCTCATCCGTTCGAGATTATATTCTGCCTTTTCGGCCCATTCCGGTCCGAGGGATTGCAGGACATCGTCACTCACTCCTGCTTCGTGGGCAGCGAGCATCATTTCTGCGGTCAATGCTTCAATGCCCTTGACCATGATCGAGCGGATCATCTTGATCGACGATGCTTTGCCGACTTCACCGTCCACTACACGAATATTGTCAAAGCCAAGACCGGTCAGAACAGCAGCACCCTCCGCGGCGTCGGCACCCGAAAGCAGCAGCGGTACGGACAGTTCGGCGGGATGGACGGGAGCCATCACCGCGACATCGATGTATCGCCCATTGGCTTGTTGAATAAATTTCGCAGAGATGCGTTTCGTATCGGGGGCGACCGAGTTCATATCAAAATATAATGCGCCCGGCGCGATGCTCTGCGCAGCTTCTTCTGCAACAGTCTTTGCCTGGCCAGCCGTGACAAGACTGAGTATCGCGGACGACCCCTTGATTGCCTCTGGCAAGCCGGCACATCCCGTCACGCCCACCGCACCATATTCCGATTGCTTGTCCTTGATATCATAGGCCCGCGCGGCTTCGCCCCAACCGCCTGCTCTGGCAAAGGTCGAGCCGGCTTCACCGAAACCGATAAGAGAGAAGGATTGAATCATGTCTCCCTGCTATTCGCAGTCCACTAAATCCGCCAATCGGAAAGCCGCACGGGATATAAGATAAAGCGAATTCAGCCTTTCGACGCCTGCTCCAGGATCGCCATGAAATCCCGCTGCATCGCGGTGGGCATCCAGCCGGCACGGGTTGTTGCGCCAATGGTCCGGTGCAGACCTTCGGGTGGCTCGCCGATTGCCGACAGCCACCCGGCCTCCAGTTCCACGGCAACCTGATCGGGCGAAAGCAGAGTGAGGAAATCGCTTTCGAGCAAGATCTGGCGGATGGTAATCACCGAGCCGCATTCGATCGGCACGTCCGGACAGGCGATGCCGGCAGGCTCGAACATCTGCTCCCACCGCATACGCAGCGGCGTGCCCGGCGCTGCGATGATCCAAGGATAGCTGGCCAGTTTCTCCAGATCACTCGGCTGGTCCCGCAAAGGATGATCATAGCGGCCAATGATTACCGGATGGTCTTCGAATAGGGCCTGTTGCTGCACGTCATCGCCGGGAGACGGATCGCGCAAGGCCCCAATCAGCAGATCCAGCTCGCCGTCGCGCAGTGGTTCGATCAGCTCGGCATGGCTACCCTCGACAATCCGGATTTCGCTTTCAGGATAAGCATTGTGAAATTGCGCCACGGCTTTGGGGAGCAGGCGCGCTCTGCACAAGGGCATTGCGCCGATCGAAATGGTGCCGGTTTCCCGGCCTTTGAGCGCTTCTAGCTCCGACAGTCCGGCGGCGAGTTCCCCGCGGGCCAGCCGGAAGGAGCGGGCCAGCGCGCGTCCTTGTGCGGTCAGCGCCATGCCCTTTCCGCGCCGCTCGAGCAATTTGCGCTTCAGAGCGATGGCGAGATTGGCAACCGAACGGTGCAATGAGGGCTGCGCCAGCCCCGACATCGCGCTGGCAGTGGGATAGCTGCCATGCTCGGCGACCAACAGAAAGGCGCGCAATTGCGCCATGGTAACCCGCGTCGAGCCGATATTTGCCAGCGCAGCCTCGATCCGGGGGGCGAAGATAATCGCAGCGGCAGTTGGGGCCATCCCATCCGTGCGACGTTCGAACAGCGGCTGCCCCAACAATGTTTCGAGCTTCACCAACCCCTGTGTTATCGCAGGCTGCGTCAGATTAACGGCGTCTGCCGCAGCGCTAATGCTCCCTTTGTCGCAGATTTCCATGGCCGCGTATAAATGCCGCAAGTTGAGGTGCCAAAGTTCCATAGCACAGGATTAGCACAATCTTATAGCCCTGCCCAAGTTCCAAATTGCGCTACCGCTCCTGGCCTGCAACACTGACCCGATTGTCGGAGGAAGTTAAAATGGCGAATATTGTTGTTCAGAATATTGAACGGACCGATCTGAAACTGGTCGATGCACTCGGCAAATGCGGCGTCGCAACCGTCCACGAAGCGCAGGGCCGGACCGGCCTGATGGCCTCGCACATGACCCCGATTTATGCAGGTGCGCGGGTGGCGGGCAATGCCGTCACCATATCGGCCGCGCCCGGCGACAACTGGATGGTTCATGTCGCGATCGAGCAGATGCAGGCAGGCGATATCCTAGTCTTGGAACCGACCAGCCCCTGCGAAGATGGCTATTTCGGCGATCTCCTTGCGACATCTGCGCAATCTCGCGGCGGTCGCGGACTGATCATCAACGCCGGTGTTCGCGATGTCCGTGATCTCACGCAAATGAATTTCCCGGTCTGGTCCAAGGCCGTCTTCGCACAGGGCACGGTCAAGAACACATTGGGTTCGGTGAATATACCGATCGTCTGCGCCGGTGCGCTGGTAAATCCCGGTGATGTGATCGTTGCCGACGACGACGGCGTCTGTGTCGTCCAGCGCGAGCGGGCGGCCGAAGTACTCGAAAAAGCGCAGGCGCGGGAAGCCAATGAAGAAGACAAAAGGCAGGAACTGGCAAGCGGCGTCTTGGGGCTGGACATGTACCAGATGCGCGAACGGCTGGAGAAAGAAGGCCTGAAATATGTCTGATAGACCGCTCGCCTCGGCGCGCGTCATGTGGATGCGTGGCGGTACGTCCAAAGGCGGCTATTTTCTGGCAGAAGACGTGCCCGCAGATCAAGCCGAGAGGGATGCGTTTCTGCTCCGGATCATGGGCTCTCCCGATGACCGTCAGATCGACGGCATGGGCGGGGGCGACCCGCTGACCAGCAAGGTCGCGATCATCAAAAAGTCCGATCACCAGGGCATCGATGTCGATTATCTGTTCCTGCAGGTTTTCGTCGATCAGGCTCTGGTCAGCGATGCGCAGAATTGCGGGAATATCCTCGCGGGTGTTGGCCCGTTTGCGATCGAACGCGGGCTGGTTACCGCCACCGGTGAGCAGACCAAAGTCACGATCTTCATGGAAAACACCTCGCAAACCGCAGTGGCTACGGTCGAGACGCATGGCGGCATACCAATTTACACCGGCGATGCGCGCATCGATGGCGTCCCCGGAACAGCAGCACCAGTGCCTTTGGAGTTTCGCGATACGGCAGGATCAAGCTGCGGTGCATTGCTACCAACCAGAAACGCTGTCGATATCATCAACGACGTTCGCTGCACGTTGATTGACAATGGCATGCCCTGCATCGTGATGAAGGCGGAAGATGTCGGCGCAACCGGTTATGAAAGCCGCGACGAACTGGATGCGGCCGAAGAAGTAAAAGCCCGCATCGAGGCGATCCGGCTGGCCGCTGGCCAGCGCATGAATCTCGGCGATGTCGCGGAGAAATCGGTCCCCAAGATGATGCTGGTCGCCGCACCCAGAAACGGCGGCGCGATCACCGTGCGCAGTTTCATTCCCAAGCGCGCCCATGCCAGCGTTGGCGTGCTCGCTGCGGTCACGGTGGCAACGGCCTGCCTGATCGAAGATTCTCCCGCTGCCGAGGTTGCCGATATCCCTGAGGGCAGTCGCAAAACCATGTCGGTTGAACATCCCACCGGAGAAACCACCTGTGTCATGGAAGTCGATGGTGGCGGCAATGTAACCAGCGCCGCGATGCTGCGGACCGCGCGCAAATTGATGGACGGAGAGATTTTCGCATGAGCGCCGATGCACAGGACCGGATCACCAGCTGGCACGACAATCCGTCGAAACCGAAATTCACCCCGCCGCCGGGCGCCGTAGACGCCCATTGCCATGTCTTTGGCCCACAGGCTCTGTTTCCGTTCAGCCCGAAGGCAAAATATCTGCCCGCCGACGCAGGGCCGGACATGCTTTTTGCCTTGCGCGATCATCTGGGATTTGATCGCAATGTGATCGTGCAGGCGAGCTGCCACGGCACTGACAATAAAGCCACTCTGGATGCCATCGCCAAGTCGGGCGGCAAGGCGCGTGGTGTCGCTGTTGTTGATCCGGACATCAGCGAGTCCGAACTTGCGGCGCTGCACGACGGCGGCATTCGGGCCGTGCGGTTCAATTTCCTCAAGCGCCTCGTCGACAACGCGCCGAAGGACAAGTTCCTTGAAATCGCCGCTCGTCTGCCCGCCGGATGGCATGTCGTGATCTATTTCGAAGCCGACATATTGGACGAAATGCGCGCTTTCATTGATGCAATCCCCGTGCCGGTGGTGGTGGATCATATGGGCCGCCCGGATGTCAGTCAGGGACCCGACGGACCGGAGATGAAAGCCTTCCGATCCCTTCTCGATTCCCGCCCGGATATCTGGTTCAAGGCGACCTGCCCGGACCGGCTGGATGCGACCAACGATCCATGGAATGATTTTGCCAGAGCGGTCCGGCCGCTGGTCGAGGATTATCAGGATCGCGTATTATGGGGCACCGACTGGCCCCATCCCAACATGCAATCGAACATTCCGGACGACGGTCATCTGGTCGATATGATCCCCAGAATCGCGGTGACAGAAGCGCTCCAACGCAAGCTGCTGATCGACAATCCCATGCGGCTTTATTGGCCGGAGAATATTTGACGCGGCTATTTGCCGGGACACCTATTCCGGCTGTCGCATGATTGGCAGTTGATCTTCCAGTCAAGTTCGTTTCAATCAATATGAACATGACCGCGTCCTGTGCGTTACCCGCGTTCAGCTGAAATCAGTGGCAGCAGGTCAGACCAGAAGATTGAAGGGC
>PFJE01000077.1 GCA_002783865.1 Sphingomonadales bacterium CG_4_10_14_3_um_filter_58_15 | reverse complement strand
CGCAGCCTCTGTCCAACTTCTCGTCAGACGCATCGCAAGGCTATGAATTTACTCGCGATAGTTTCGAGTCAGACTCTGAGAGAATGTCCAAACGCTTCGGCATAAAAATCCGCCGAGTACCAATAAGTGACGGGACGCAGGCTATCGATGTCGACAACGAACGCACGTACAGGATCGTCGAAGCTATTCTGCAAAACCGTGTTGACGACCTGGAAATCTGACCGCTTATATCATATTTTTGAATCATATTACCAAGCAGACCGAAGATAAACACTATGCTGTCAATGTCCTCCACCATCCAACCGCTCAGGATACCCGGCGAAGCCAAAGAGCGGCTGAAATTTCTATATCTAGCTAAGCATGCGCATTGGGGTGGGGGCATGCATCCGGAAGATGGCAATCACGCCATTTACCATCACGAGGTTAGAACCAGCCTGGAAAAGCTTGGCATCAATCTGACGGTAGCCGACACATATGACATATTGTTCGCGCATCCAGGTGTCGACTTTGTTTTTCCGCTGCTGAATCGCGGCGGATTTGTGAACAGCGAAATGATGATTCCGCTTTTGTGCAACATGCATCGGATAGCCTATGTCGGTGCCATGCCCTTCATTCGTGGATTGGGCGATGACAAGTCAGCTTCCAAACTTGTGGCAGCCCATGTTGGCGTTCCGACGGCGCCCTGGTTTTGCTTCCGGCGCGGCGCACCCGTGGATGAAGCGGACTGCCCGAAAGCGGAGCGCTGGGTAATCAAGCCGAATGCCAGCTCGGCGAGCTGGGCGATTTCCGATGCATTCGATTGGGCGGGTGTTGCCAATGCCGTTGCCGGAATCCATGAGCAAGGTCATGATGCGATCGTCGAGCCTTATCTCAATGGATATGATGTGCAGGCAGCCTTCATCAGTTCTAATGGACCGAAAGCGCTGCCCATGCTGATTTATGAGCGCGAAGATACTCCGAAACTGTGGACCTATTACGAGAAGCGCGATCTGGTGCCGAATACAGAGAAGGCAACGCTGAAACGCTTTGACGATCCGGAATTTGCTGCGAAAGTTCAGGAGATGGCGAAGAGAATTGCCCGTGAATTTGAGCCATTTGATTATGGGCGTATCGAATTTCGATTGGACAGGAAGACGGGCGACATCAATTTTATCGAGATTAACCTGAACTGCAATCTATGGTCTGAAAAAGTTGTTGCGAAATCGGCCGCCGCTGCAGGTTTCAGTCATGAACAACTGCTTGAAACCATTATTGCCGAAGGATTGAAACGCAACGGGTTGATTCCCTGACGATCTGCAGATCCGAAATTTTGAGGTGGATTGTCGAGCTGCTGCTGCTAGCAGGAGACCATGACCCAAAATAACCGCAGCGCCGACATCACCAGTTTCGTCACCCATCTGGAATGTTCGAAAACCGGAGATATTTTGCCGGCCGGCACAGTGCAAAATCTGTCGCCGGCTGGCGCCCCGATATTGGTGCGCTATGATCTGGCGGCGGTTACCGAAACGCTGACCAAGGAAAAGCTGGCGGCTCGGCCGACCGACCTCTGGCGCTATCGGGAGCTTCTGCCGGTTGCGAGTTCCGCCAATATCGTTTCTCTGGGCGAAGACATGACGCCGCTGATCACCCTGAACAATTCACTGGGATCAAATGTGATCGTCAAGGATGAAGGCCGCTTGCCAACCGGTTCGTTCAAGGCGCGCGGCCTGGTTATGGCGGTGTCGATGGCCAAGGAGCTGGGGCTGAAACGGCTGGCCATGCCGACCAATGGCAATGCCGGTGCCGCGATGGCCGCCTATGCCCGGCGCGCCGGGATGGAAGCATTTGTTTTCTGTCCGGACGATACACCGGAGGTGAATGTCCGGGAAATCGCCTTGCAGGGCGGCAAGGTCTGGCGGGTGAACGGCCTGATCAATGATTGCGGCAAGATTGTTGCCGATGGCGAGGCGGAAATGGGCTGGTTCAATCTGTCGACGCTGAAAGAGCCTTACCGGATCGAGGGCAAGAAAACGATGGGCCTAGAACTGGCCGAGCAGCTGGGATGGGAAATGCCGGACGTGATTTTCTATCCGACTGGCGGCGGCACTGGCCTGATTGGCATGTGGAAGGCGTTTGACGAGCTGGAAGCGATCGGATTCATCGGCTCAGCACGACCCCGCATGGTTGCCGTGCAGGCCACCGGCTGCGCGCCGATTGTCGATGCTTGGGAAAAGGGTCTCGACCACGCGCCGCTTTGGGAAAATGCCCATACTGTGGCGGCGGGGATCCGCGTGCCGGTCGCGATTGGTGACTTCCTGATATTGCGGGCGGTCCGCGATTCGGAGGGCTTTGCCATCGCCGTCGAGGATGAAGCCATCATCGCGGCGCAACAACGGATCGGTCAGGAGGACGGGCTGCTGCTCTGTCCGGAGGGCGCCGCAACCGCCGCGGCCTATCTGAAAGCGCTGGAGGATGGCCTGATCAGCAAGACCGACCGGGCGGTGCTATTCAACTGTGGGAATGGGCTCAAATATCCCATGCCCGCCGCAGATGCCACTCTGGATCGCCATCAACCAATCGACTGGGGCGCCATTGCCAGCGCCTGAGCGGCTGGCTAAGGCTCTTCCCATGAAATGGCTTGTCATGATCGCTGTGTTGCTGCTCACTTTGGGCGGATTCGCCTCGTGGTTCTTCTCGCAGCCCGGACCGAAACAGCTCGATATGGTCAATAATGTCATCCCGGGCGACAGCAATGCCAAGCTGCTGGTGCAGGACAAGGTTTACGACACGGAGCTGGGGCTGGGGCTTAATATCTGGTCTCCAGATAGCGCTGCGACCGAACCCCTGCCAGTGATCGTCTTCATCTATGGCGGCGGGTGGCGCGACGGAGGCAAGGACCAATATGCTTTCACCGGCCGGGCGCTGGCCAATCGTGGCTATATCGTCGTGCTGCCCGATTATCGCCTCTTCCCGAAAACGCGTTTCCCCGGTTTTCTTGAGGACAGCGCCAAGGCATTAGCCTGGGTCGATGACAATATCAGTCAATATGGCGGTGATGCCAACCGCATATTCCTGTCTGGTCAATCAGCAGGTGCCTATAATGTCATGATGCTGGCGCTCGACCCGCAGTGGCTGGGCCGCGAGGGCAAGTCACCGGACCTGATCCGCGGCGTGGCGGCGCTGGCCGGACCCTATGATTTCTATCCATTTGACTCCGAAACGACAAAGCAAAGCTTTGGCGATTATCCCGCACCGGAAATGACCCAGCCAGTCAATTTCATCCGGTCCGATGCGCCGCCGCTTTGGCTTTCGAGCGGCACCGATGACACCCAGGTCAAGCCTCGCAACAGCAAGACCTTGCGTGATAAAATCCAAGAAGCGGGTGGCCAAGCCGAATATGTCGAATATGCCGGCATCGACCATCTCGAGATCATGATGGCGGTGGCGAAGCCGTTTCGGTACAAGGCCCCGGTACTGGATGACATGGTCACCTTTTTCGAGCGCCACAAGTGAGTGCATAATTCGAAAGACGCAACCTTGTCTTTGCAGCGCAAAACGGTTGAGATACCGGCACTTCTTGGTTATGCCGATCCGCAGAACAAGGGAATCCAATAGACATGGCTACTTTCACGCTCCCCAAGAACAGCAAGATCCGCAAAACGGGTGAGTTGCATCAAGCGCTGACCGGCGGGAAGAAGCGGCCGTTTAAAGTCTACCGCTATGACCCCGATAAGGGCGAGAATCCACATTACGATACTTTCGAAGTGGATACGGATGAATGTGGGCCAATGGTGCTCGACGCCTTGATCAAAATGAAATCGGAGCAGGATGCGACGCTGACCTTCCGCCGGTCCTGCCGTGAAGGCATTTGCGGGTCCTGCGCGATGAATATCAACGGCAAGAACGGCCTCGCCTGCACCACTGCGATCGAAGATTGCGGCAACAAAGTTACCATAACGCCGCTGCCGCACATGGAGGTGATCAAGGATCTGGTCCCCGATTTTACCCATTTTTACGCCCAATATGCGTCGATTCAGCCCTGGTTGAAAACGGTTACGCCAACGCCATCCGGCAAGGAGCGACTGCAATCGCCGGAAGATCGCGGCAAACTCGACGGACTCTATGAGTGCATCTTGTGCGCCTGCTGTCAGACCAGCTGCCCGAGCTATTGGTGGAACAGCGACAAGTTCCTTGGCCCCGCGATCCTGTTGCAGGCTTATCGCTGGCTCGCAGACAGCCGCGACGAAATGACAGGAGAACGGCTTGATGAGCTGGAAGATCCGTTCCGGCTATATCGCTGCCACACGATCATGAACTGCGCCAACGCCTGTCCCAAGGGCCTGTCCCCGGCCAAGGCGATCGCCGAGATCAAGAAGATGACCGCATCCCGCGAAATCTGAAGACCGGCAAGCACTGATGGCCGAGTCCGAGCGCAATTTTGTCATAAGCGATCCCGACCCGGACTATCCCGGCTGGAACAGCTGGAAGTTGACTGATCCCGATTGTTATAACAGCTTCCTCGGCAGGATGATTGTCCGCCGTGGTGGTGACGGACTCGGCGACAATATCGCCCGGGTCCGCATGTTTCCTGAACGCAAGCACCGTAATCTCGGCGATGTTGTCCATGGCGGCACGATGATGGGCTTTATCGACTGTTCGCTGTTCGCTGCGATGCGAGTGCTGGAGCTGGGGCCGTCGGGCTTTGCTGTGACGATGGAACTGCAGACCCATTTCATCGGCGGCGCCCGCCTCGACGAACTGCTGGAGGCACAGGTCGAAATTGCTCGCGAAACCGGTCGCTTTCTGTTCATGCGGGGGCTGGTGGTGCAGGGCGATGCGGGACAGGACAATATGGCCTCGTTCACCGCGATCGTGAAAAAGGCCCCGAACCAGAAAACCGATCTGCAATGAGCGCATTCTATCAGCGCTATCAGGCGCTGATTGCGCAGGGTGAGCTAAAGCCCGATGCCGATCAGGAGGCTTGCGCCAAAAGCCTCGCTCGTCTGCAGAAAGAACTGGAAGCGGTGCCGCCGCGTGGCAGCCTCTTGTGGCGCACATTCGGCAAAAAACCGGCACCGCCAAAAGGCATTTATATGTGGGGCGGGGTCGGGCGCGGCAAGTCGATGCTGATGGACCTATTTTACAAGAATCTGATGATCAAGCGGAAGAAACGGGCCCATTTCCACGAATTCATGCTGGATGTACACGCCCGGATTCGGGAGGAACGCAAGAAGGAACTGGGCGATCCGATCATGCCGGTCGCCACGGCTCTGGCCAGCGAAGCCCGGTGTCTCGCTTTTGATGAAATGGTGGTAAACAATAGCGCCGATGCGATGATCATGTCGCGGTTGTTCACCGCCTTGGTCGAGGCAGGGGTGACAATCGTTACCACTTCCAACCGGCCGCCCGATGATCTGTACAAGGATGGCCTCAACCGCGAGCATTTTTTGCCGTTCATCGAACTGCTCAAGATCAGGCTGGAAGTGATGTCGTTGAACGGGCCAACCGATTATCGGCGCGAGCGTCTGGGTGATGTCGGTCTGTGGCACGTGCCCAATGGCGATGCCGCAACCGATGCACTGCGCGAAGCATTTTTCCGCCTGACCGACTATTCGCCTGATGACGCCGCGCATGTTCCCAGCGAAGAATTGGCCGTTCCGGGCGGGCGGACATTGCATGTCCCGAAATCACTGAAGGGTGTGGCGGTATTCTCGTTCAAGCGCCTCTGTGCCGAGGCCCGCGGCGCACAGGATTATCTGGCGATTGCGCGGCATTATCACAGTGTGATAATTGTCGGCATTCCGGTGCTCTCAAAGGAGAATCGCAACGAGGCGGCGCGCTTTGTAACGCTGATTGACACGCTCTACGAATATAAGGTGAAGCTCTTGGCGGCTGCTGATGCGCAGCCAGATGCGCTTTATCCCGAAGGCGATGGATCTTTCGAGTTCGAACGCACGGCGTCCCGGCTGATCGAGATGCAGTCGGAGGAATATCTGGCGCTCGGCCATGGCCAGGGAGACCTGCCCACCAGTTGAGGCGCTTACCCGGGAAGTTTAAACAAAGCCAACCGCGCTCCGCAATGAGTTATATCAAACTCAAACTGTCCAGATCCAGCGCCATTTGCGCCGGGCGTTCGGCCATGGCGGCGAACATCCGGTCGCCGCGTTCGGTCTGCTCAACATGTAGCGAGGCATTGATTGCCATGATGAAGCCGGAAAAGGCGTGGCGCCTATATTCCTGCCAAAAAATGTCGAAATCTGGCGCGTTTGAACGAGCCGCGAGATAATCTTCAACGAGCCGCTTCTCGTGCTGATACCGGGCCGCGGGATCAGCGAAACTGGTGCCGATCATATAGGCGACATCGTTTGCCGGATTGCCGAGCGAGCAGGTCTGCCAGTCGACCAGCGCCGCGACCCGGCCATCGGCATGGAAAAGGATATTGTCGAGCCGCATGTCGCCATGGGTGATCGTGAGTGCGGGCGGTTCGTGCGCGACATAACGGGACAACCGGTCGATCAGCTGTTGGCCGAGATCCAGAATGTCCGATGACAAAAGTTCGTGGAACCGTTCGCGGAAAAGCGGATAGCCATTGGGCAGGGTGTTTTGCAGAAAGGCGCTATTGCCCGCTCCATGGTGGAGCCAGTTGTAACCGTCTAAACCGTCGGTTGGCTGGATATTGTGGAGCTTGGCGGCGGCGGCCAGCGTGGTTTCTACCTGCACCAGCGTCGCTCCGGCCAGTTGATCACCCTGTGTGGCGGGCGACATATCTTCGAGCAACAGGACAAATTCCTGCTCATTTTCGGCAATATCTGCATGATAGGATGTGGGGCATAGAGCATCCGAGGATGCCGCCAGGTCCCGATACCAGCCGACCTCCATATCATAGAGATGGAAGATCGCCGCTGCCCCCCGGCTAACCGGATCGGCGCTCGGGCATTTGGCGATGAATGTGGCCGGACCTTGGGCATCTGCCCAGTCGCAGGTGAAGCGATAGCTGTCGCAAACCTGGCCAGTGCCGACCGGTTCGTGGCGGAGGGACCGGAGTGATCCGGAAGGTGCGTCAAAAACGTGCTCAATGAACGCGGACTCGAACTCTTCGGGGCGGACTGGGAAGCGGCTACTCATGCTGCCGGGTCCAAGATGCCGGTCAGGCCGCTGGTTGCGTGCGGGCCGATAAACAGTTGCTCGACCACGCCGATGCCTTGATGCTCTTGGCCATCGACGGTCAGCACGGCATCGCTGAGCGCCTGAATATGGATGGTGGTCATGTCGATTGCCGGTGCCGGGTCGAGAGTGATGACGTCGTACCCGATCTCCAGATCGCCATGGTCCATGCCGTGGCCCCAGACCGGATGGAGATAGCCGAGGCCGGACATATAGAAAGTCCGCGCCTTGTCGCCGGTGCGCGGGGTGATGGAGAGGGTTCCATCAGCGGTTTCGAGCCCCACTTGCTTGATGCGGCGGGAGCCCGAATGATAGGTGAGGTCGATGGTGTTCGGTTCGAACTCTTCTGCCGCTCCGGAAATGGCATCAACTACGCCGCGCCGGTTCCACGGCAGGCCTTCGCCGTCGTCATTGCTGTGGAAAAAGCAGGCGTGCTGGTCGAAATTGAGCGGGGTCCAGAGCCACCAGAATTGCGGAAAGGCGCCAGCGGGTGGTGGCTGTGATTCTGCTGCACCGATCTGGCGGATGCCCCAGCTGCGGTCGCGGGTGCCCCGGCAATTGCCGATATCGATGTCCTGACCTTCGACGGTGATGGTCCCCGACCAGTCGCCGTTCTGGGTCATTCTGGTATAGTCCATCATCAGACGCGGGCCGTCGCGGCGAATGAAACGGGGCTCCTCGATCGGCCGGTGGCGGGCGGTGAAGTGGATGTTGGCGGTGATCGGGCTGTCGTTGCCGGCGACCGTCAGGCGCAGTTTCTCTAGCGGTTCGACGATGGTGACGGTGATCGGTCCGACGGTCAGGTCGAGCCGTTCGCTGCCCATTCTTTTCGAGGCGCGGAGATTATGCTGCTTGCCGTCTATCGAGACGCAGAAGGCGGCGTCCATGATGTCTAGTTGCGGGTAGATGCCGAGCGCGGCGGCGAAGAAGATGTGGCCGTCTGCCGAATAGCCGTTGAAGAAGTAGCGGTCGTAGAAATTGCGGTTGCCGCCGGACAGCGCCATTGGTTCCGGCGTCTGGTGCAGCGGATAATCGTCGCCTTTTGTCAGCATGTTGCATCCTCTTTTTCTTTGCATCATGGCATTTCAATTTCACTTTGCAACGCAAAAGATTGGAAGAATTGGAAGCATGTTTTGGCTTTGGGCGTCATAGCCGCGGAGGCTGCTATCCAAACCGATCTATGGGGTGACTCTCGCTATTGGGTTAGGCCCCTGCCTGCGCAGGGGTGACGGCGATTTGGCGAAATCCACTCGCTATTAATGCTACTGCGAGCCACTTGCAAAGATAGCGGTCAAAATGGTGCGATCTGCGGTTGAATTTGTCATTTTAGGGGCCTAATCCGGCCACTAATATCCATTTCGACTCTATTTCAGGAGAATTTCTTACATGGCCCGTAACAAGATTGCGCTGATTGGCG
>PFJE01000144.1 GCA_002783865.1 Sphingomonadales bacterium CG_4_10_14_3_um_filter_58_15 | reverse complement strand
CTTTGGTCGCCATTCCCCGCGCCCAGGCCGCGCATCTCATCGCGCTGGGCAAGACATCATGAACGGACAATGGCAACAGGCGCTGGCCCGCGTCCCGGAACTGCTCGCCGCCCATGTCCAGCTCAGCTTTTCCGCGCTGCTGCTGGCGATGCTCATCTGCCTGCCGCTGGCCATCTGGGCGGCGCGCTCGCCGCGCATCGCCGCGGTCGCGCTGGCCGTCGCCAGCCTGATCCAGACCATCCCCGGTCTCGCCCTGCTGGCGCTGTTCTATCCGTTGCTGCTCGGCGTGTCGGCGCTGATCGGTGGCGGCATTTCCGCCTTCGGCTTCCTGCCGGCGCTGCTCGCGCTGACCCTTTACGCATTGCTGCCGATCCTGCGCAACGCGGTGACCGGCCTGACCGGCGTCGATCCGGCGGTCAGGGAGGCCGCAGATGGCCTTGGCATGACTGCCAGGCAAAAATTGCAACTTGTCGAAGCGCCGCTGGCGGCACCGACGATCATGGCCGGCATCCGCACAGCCGCGGTCTGGACGATCGGTGCGGCGACGCTTTCGACTACGGTCGGCCAGCCCAGTCTGGGCGATCTGATCTTCGCCGGACTGCAGACCCAGAACTGGACCTTGGTGCTGGCCGGTTGCCTGTTTTCTGCAGCGCTTGCCATATCGGTCGATCTGCTGCTCGGGCTGATCGAACGGGGCATCCGGGAACGCAGTCGGATATTGGCGGGAGCAGGACTGCTGCTGATCGCAGCGGGACTGTTGATTGCCACGCTGCCGCTGCTGATCGCTCGCGACAATGTCGTGGTGATCGGAGCGAAGAGCTTCTCCGAACAGTTCATTCTCGCCCGGCTGATCGGGTCGCGGCTGGAAAAGGCCGGATATAGCGTCCGTTACCGTGATGGTCTTGGTTCCGCGGTGGTCTTTCAGGCGCTGGCGGCAGGCGATGTTGACGTCTATGTCGACTATTCCGGCACGATCTGGACAAACCAGATGCAGCGTACCGATAGCCGGCCGAAAGCGGCAATGCTGGATGAGATCGCGCAATGGACCAGTGCCAATCACGGCGTCAAAATGCTGGGCGCCCTGGGCTTTGAAAACACCTATGCCTTTGCGGTCAGAGCCAAAGATGCCCGCGACAAATCGCTCAAGACGCTCGCTGATCTGGCGCGGGTATCCAGCGATTTCAACTTCGGCACCGATGTCGAGTTTCTCGAACGGCCCGAGTGGCGGATGGTGCAGGATGCCTATCCGATCCGTTTCAAGGACGCGCGCTCGTTCAACCCCACTTTCATGTATCCGGCGTTGGCAAGCGGAGAAGTAGACGTGATTTCGGCCTTTTCATCGGACGGGCGGATCGCGGCGAACAATTTCACCGTGCTGGAAGACCCAAAAGGAGCCATACCATCTTATGAAGCGATATTGCTGCTGGCTCCCGATCGCAGTCGCGACGATAAATTTGTTGCGGCAATAAATCCCCTGATCGGCGCAATCACGGTGGAAAACATGCGCGAAGCCAATTATACGGTCGATCGCGAAGGGGACAAGAAAACGCCCCGCGAGGCCGCACGCTGGCTGAACGATAAATTGAGGGAATGAACGTGAAATCAGGTTTTAGACAATTATTGAGAATGGCCGGTCTGGTCGCCCTGCTCTGCATGGCGTGTTTTTCGGTGACGGCCCGGGCCGAAGTGACGGTTACCTTCTATTCGCATGATTTCGGCAAGAATTTCCCGCACGCCTTCTTTGTCGCCAAGGGCGAGACGTCCGATGGCCGCAAGGTCGACACCGCCTTCGGTTTCACCGCCGTCAACGTGTCGCCGGGCATTTTGTTCGGCTCGGTCAACGGCCATGTGAAGGCGCCCTCGGCTGACTATATCGCCAGCAGCAACCCGCATTTCACCGTCAATATCGACGACAGCAAATATCGCAAGCTGATGGCGGTGGTGCAGAAATGGCAGGCTATTCCGCAGAAAAGCTACAGCCTCAACAAGCGCAACTGCGTCCATTTCATCAATGATGTGATCAAGGCGCTGGATCTCAGGACCAACCTGAAAACCGCCAACTGGAAGAAACCAAGGTCCTTCATGGAAGAAGTCATGCGGCTCAACCCGTTTCTCAAATAATCGACAAAAGGCGCGCGATATGACGGATGTTTGCATGGTAATCGGGGCGGGCGCAGGAATCGGTGGCCATGTCGGCAAGAGATTTGCGCAGGATGGCTATCATGTCGCACTATGCCGTCGCAGCGATCAAGAGGGGCTCGACAAATTGGTCGCAGAAATTGAGGCAGCCGGCGGCAAGGCTTCCGGCCATTTGCTCAATGCGGTCGATGAAGGGGCGATCGAGAAGCTGATCGATGATGTCGAAGCGGATATCGGACCGATCAATGTGCTGGTTTATAATCTCGGCGCGCAGATCGGCAATAGGACGCTGGCCGACACGCCGCTCAAAACCTTTGAGCTTGGCTGGCGGATGGGCACTCTCGGCGTGTTCCGGGTGGCGCAAAAACTGCTTCCGAAGATGGTGGAGCGAGGAGGCGGCGCATTGCTGGTCACCTCGGCCACTGCCGCGATCCGTGGCAATGCCGGGCAGCATAGCCACGCCGCCGCGATGGGAGGCCGCCGGATGCTCTGTCAGACATTGAATGCCGAATTTGCATCAAAGAATATCCATGTCGCCCATATCCTGATCGACAGCGCGGTTAATGCGCCGGACACGCTCGGCAAGCTGCTCGGACCGGAACGCTTTGCACAATTGCGAGAGGCCAAAGCGGAAGGAAAAGATGAAATCATGGAACCTGCCGCGATCGCCGACACTTATTTTCATGTCGCGCATCAGCATCGCTCCGCCTGGAGCTTCGAACTCGATATGCGCGCCTTTACCGACACCGCTTGGTGGAATCACCCGCTGGATATCTAGTGATCGGGAAAAGAAAAGCATCGTACAAGGGCGTCATTGCGAGCGCAGCGAAGCAATCCAGAGCGGCACACACCGGCAAGAGTGGATAGACGCTCTGGATTGCCACGTCGCTTCGCTCCTCGCAATGACGGCGGCCTACATCACCATTACATGATAATGATGCCAGGTGAAGATCGCCACAGCGCCGCGATGTGGCGACCATGCCTCGGCCAACAGGCGCACGTCCTTTTCTGACGGCCTGTCCGCCAGATTTAGAAAATTGCCGACGCCGATCTGAATCGCCAGATCACCGGCTGGCCAGATATCCGGACGACCCTGCGCGAACAGCAGATAGATTTCCGCGGACCAGCGGCCAATCCCCCTGATCTGGGTCAGCAGCGCGATCGCCGCTTCATCATCCTCCGGCAGATTGTCGAGATCCAACCCGCCGGACAGGATCAGTTCGGCCAGGCTTCTGGCATAGCCCTGTTTCTGACGGGACAGTCCGCACGCGCGCAGCTCGTCAAACTCGGTCGCGATCAGTGCTTCGGCCGGGCAGCCAGCGCCCAGCCGCGCTTCCAGCTTGTTCCACACCGCCGCCGCCGATGCCACGCTGACCTGCTGGCCGACGATTGTGCGCAGCAGCGTCTCATAGCCTTCAGGACGGAGCCGGGGTTCCGGATAGCCGGATTGTGCCACGGCTGCCGCCAGTCTGGGTTCGATAGCAGAGACATGGTCGAGCCCGGCTTTGATCACTTCTTTTGATAGGCCCATCGATCACCCGTCCCCGTTTCGGCCCTTGATTCTTTTTGACGGCCCAGACATAGCGTGCGGGATTTTTAAATAACAGTCACTAAGGGGTAGCTATGCCAACGATTCACGTAACCGGCCGCGATGGCGAAGAGAAAGCGGTCTCCGTCGATAGCGGAATCAGCGTCATGGAAGCGATTCGCGACAATGGCTTTGACGAACTGCTGGCGCTATGCGGCGGCTGCTGCTCCTGCGCGACCTGCCATGTCCATGTTGCCCCGGACTGGAAAGCAAAATTGCCGGAAATGAGCGAAGACGAGGACGATCTGCTCGAAAGCAGCGACCACCGCGACGAATTTTCCCGGCTCAGCTGCCAGATTGAGGTTTCGGACGAACTGGACGGCCTCAAGGTCCGGATCGCCGAAGAAGACTGAATTTCTATCTGGGCCCCTGCGAAGGCAGGGGCCCATCTCCTGCCCTTGCGTCAAAAAAACAGAGCGGAAGCTGGACGCTGAACGAAGGTCGGTTATTCCCCCTCTCCCTTAAGGGAGAGGGTTGCGCAGACTTGGCAGTCCTGAGCCTGTCGAAGGGCTGCCTAGTCGTAGCTGGGTGAGGGTGTACCGCCCCCGAGTGGTACAGCAACCCACCAGAAAAACACCCGCATCCAACTCCATCTAGCCGCCTCCGCTAACGCTTCGGCAGCAAGATTTCGTATCCTTCTCCCTCAAGGGAGAAGGAGTAGCGCCTGCCGGAATTCCTCGAAGATTGGTTACTACAAGATTTACGATGATTTGCTCTTGGCTTGCACCAAATTGTCGTTGCCATCCATGCCAATAGTCGCAAACAAACCAGATCATAAAAATATGCACGGTATTATTAAAGGATCGCTGCCATTTGGCGGTCTTGTGCAGAAGCGTCTGCATGATATTTGATGAGGGGGCTAGCGATTATCCAATCAGGCAACTTTCTGCCAATGCTTCAACGCCGAGCTATCGGCGGGCTGTTTTTGGCATTCGTGATACTGTTTTTAACAAGCTGTAGTACGAAAATATCGCCCTGGGTGCACTTCAAGATCATTGTGGATGTTGAAGCAGACGGAAAGACATATTCCGGTTCGAGTGTCTTGGGCATGCAGTTTGCGAATCGTACGCGTACCGGACAAAAAGGTCTGTATCACTCGGTAGCCATGAAAGGCGAAGCTCCTTTTGTTGAAGTGGGAGACCATGGAACGCTATTTGCTTTGCTGAGCGTAAACAAAAATGGTGGCTTCACTTCAAATGATGCGATATTTTTCATCCCCATCAACAGCTTGCTGGGCTCGCGCAGCTCCGATCTTGTAGTTGACATGACCCAACTTTCCAAAATGGAGGGTAAGGGCAGTGAACTTTCCTGTCTGGAAGAAAGTTCCGATAAAATGGATTGTCCGGTGTTGGCGCGGTTTGACGATATCAATGTGCCAACCAGTATCGAACAGGTCGATCCAAAATATTTGGCAAAAAGCTTCGGACCAGGAGTAAACCTAAAATCGATTAGGTTCGAAATAACGGATGAACCAATAACAGAAAAAATCGCTGCTAAACTGCCTTGGCTTATGAGAACACCCGAGTTGGAATATGGGATTCCGGTTCGGATTTTTGGCAAAATTCCAGACGGCATTCCAAGAAAAGATTGGCCTTTTTCAGCTAGAATGCATGACGGGTTTTTTAAGATGGATTACAAAACATGACTTTAGATAAAAATGAATGATTGCGTGTGGAGTGTCGCTGGACACTTCGCGTAGCAAACTGTTTTGGAGTGCATAGAATCAAACGCAAAATTAATTCCTCACGTGTTTTGATAATTCTTTCATGCCTGCTGTGTCTCTCAGCCTGCGCTCGCCCTGTGGGTGACTACAACTACAAGATTACGGTGGAAGTGGAGACGCCGGAGGGGCTGCGGAAGGGCTCAGCTGTTCGTCAAATAAAATATCAATCGACACCATTTGCCATCGTCCAAACTGGTGAGGCTGTGATGATAGATATGCCGAATGGCAAAACACTGTTTGAGTTAATGGACATTGATACCCGAGAAATTCATTTCGCCACTTTTTACTGGGATGACTTTACAAAAGCCAGAGAGAAAAGAGACTATAAACGCAAAGATTTCAAAGTTCTGCTGGATGAGGCGAAAGAGAGTAAACGTCGTTTCCTTTATCCGTCGATAGCACATGCTGCGGCGAGAAATATCGATTACCCGCGCTTCGTCTACTTTGATGATGAGCTGGAGCCAAATTCGGTGCAAATCGTAGATCCAGGTGATTTAGAAGCCCGCTTTGGCGAGGGGTACAGCCTGAAACAAATATCAGTGCAAATGATCGAAGAGCCCATATCAAGCAAAATCCAAGAAAAACTCACATGGTTGAAAACTGATTTGTTATACGACCCTATAATTCGAGACGATAGCACTCTCGATAAACCAATATACCATCATAACTTTATTCAATAATTCAAGGGTATGGTTTTGGATAAAAATGTATTGGGGTTGCTGTAATATTTGCAATATGCTCCCAATCTCCCTCTCCTTAAGGGAGAGGGTTGCGCAGACTTGGCAGTCCTGAGCTTGTCGAAGGGCTGCCTAGGCGAAGCTGGGTGAGGGTGCTGTAGTGCGGGTTATCATCCGTTAGTGGTGAGCCTGTCGAACCACGCCTCTCGTCGCAAGGCGTCGTTAGCTGCGCTGGCCTTCGGCTCGACAGGCTCAGGACTAACGGATATCATTTGGGCCCGTGCACCCTCATCCAACTGCATCTAGCCGCCTTCGCTAAAGCTTCGGCGGCAAGATTTCCTATCCTTCTCCCTCAAGGGAGAAGGGGTAAAAAGCGCTGTCCTACACCCATCCCAATAGCTTATTATCTCCACCGCTCCCGCGACATGCGCGGGACAGGCTCTTTGACAATTTGAATAAGCTGTTCGCATACTTAGCCGTTCCGGTGCGAGGGCATCTGGAAGTTCACACTCGGTACCCGGCTGGCGTCCAACAAAGGCAGGAAAACTGCGGGTGCGGGGCAAAGTTTACGGAAAATAAAAACGCGCGTTGGTGTAAAGCTTTTGCTCGCACGAAGACACAAAGCCACCAAGGCCGGAAAACTGACTTAAATTAACTTTGCGTCTTCCGCTTCGCGTCTTCGTGGCTTCGTGTGAGTCCAATATACCCACTCCCCGCAACCGGCGCGCGCAAAACCGCTCATAGGCCCAAACTTTGACTAACTTTGGGGATTGCTGTCGCTGAGAAGGCCCTAGTTCGCCAATTTGACGATCGCGCGCGGGCTGCCGTCCGGACCGCTGGTGCCATCAACCTTCCAGCGCATGTTCTTTGTCCCGCCACTGAGCGTCAGCCCATCTTCGGTGTTGTTGGTCAGAACTTCACCATCGGTAACAATGGTGAAGACACCATCAATCGGTTCCATCTTCGTTTTCTCGGAAGATCCGCCCATCGGCATCGGCCCCATCGCGCCGGCGAGGCCGCCCGGGCCAGCCATGGCCGGCGTCAATACTTCCAGTTCGCCGCCGCTGCGCCGAATGATCTGAACAAAGGGGAATTGCATTGTCGCTCCCGTCATGGTGGGAAAGGCGAACATCTGGTCGAAATTTCCGCTCACCGCATATTCGACTTCAAACAGATTGTTGCCGACATATTCAACCTTGTTCCAGCCATCATATTTGGCGAGCTGCTCGGCGAATTTTTTCAGACCCTCATCGTCTCCCGGTACTGCGCCACCGAAAATGGCGCTCATCGCGAGGTTTTTCTGGTCATCATCCTGTTGGCCACCATTGTCAGCGTCATCATCCCCCATGCCGGATTGTGATGACATCGGGTTGTCGTCGCCTTCAGCCATTTGCATCTGGCCAGTATAGGTGAAGCTGTAGGTTCCGTCGTTCATCAGCCGCAATTGCGATTCAAACTTGCCCGGAATCAGCAAGCAGCCTGTCAGCAGCAACGGCGCGACCAGGGCCAGCGCCCACCTATAATATCTCCCCACGACTATTCTCCCCGTTTTCTGGTATACTCCGCATATAGGGCAATGGCAGCGGCATTGGAAACATTCAGGCTTTCCATGCGCGGGCTCATCGGCAACCGGGCCAGCGTGTCGCAATGGGCCGAGACATTCTGCCGCAAGCCTTCGCCTTCCGCGCCCATGACCAAAGCCAGTTTGCCGGTTCCCATCGCGCTTTCCAGCTCATCACCGCTATCGCCGTCCAACCCGATCCGCCAATAGCCGGCTTCCGCAATTTCATCGAGCGCGCGGGACAGGTTGACCACCCGTATCCATGGAACGATTTCCAGCGCGCCCGAAGCCGATTTTGCCACCACGCCCGATTCGGGCGGGGCATGGCGGTCCTGGGTGATGATCGCTGCGGCATCAAAGGCAGCGGCAGACCTCAATATCGCGCCGACATTATGCGGGTCGGTGACCTGATCGAGCAGCAACAATGGACGATCGCTTTGCTGGTCCAATATTTCACCGAGCCAGATGTCGGGCAGGGGATCGACATCGGCGACCATGCCCTGGTGCGGGGCATCGCGCGGAATCACCCGACCGAGATCGGCGACGTCGCAGATCACCACGGCGATATCGGAAGGAATCTCCAGCGTCGCCAGCGCCTCGCGCGTGATCGAGATTTTCTTGACCACCCGGTTGGGATTGTCGAGCGCTGCCTCGACCGCGTGCCGTCCCCAGAATTTGAGACCGCCACCGGTTTTCTTGATTGATTTGTTCTTGCGTGCCATATTTCTTCCCTAGCCGCTAAGTCTGTCGCAGACAGCCCTTTTTTTCTGCAAATTTGCAAGGGCAGGCATTGACAGTTTGCCATCCCTTCGTCATTGAGCCGCTCTTGTCGCCAATGGCGGCCTTGGATACCCGGATGGACAGGTGGCCGAGTGGTTAAAGGCAGCAGACTGTAAATCTGCCCGTGTAAGCGTACATAGGTTCGAATCCTATCCTG
>PFJE01000068.1 GCA_002783865.1 Sphingomonadales bacterium CG_4_10_14_3_um_filter_58_15 | reverse complement strand
CTAATTACTATGCAGCCTGCGAGAACCTCGATATGGTCGCATGACTCAAATGAAACCGCCTCCGGAAAACCCGGGACGCTTCAAGTCGTAGGTTATTCTTTTAGTGATGCCCACATTAATTCTATCCTTCGGAGATGGGTGGCTACGCGGAATAAGGCAAAAATGATCATAGTTGATCCGGGAGCGATAGATTTTGGGCTAGATGTTTTTCGGCAATCGTACACAGACAAAGAGAAAGAACGTTTCAAAACTGTTGATATTGTTCATATTAAGCGAACAGCTGCCCAAGGTATGGACATGGCATTGGAGCTTTCTGATGCACGCTTCAATCCCCACTATGAGCACAGGAATGGTTTTCTTCCGCACATTTTAGTAACTAGAATTGAGTAATTTATTCTCTGTTGCCAGCAATGAAATTGCGTTTAGGTATCACCCTACAGGCCCAATTATGGCCTTTCCTACAACAAACCAAATAGGTTATATAACCTCCCTTTAACAAACCATACCCGCCCGCACCGCTCCCCCCGGATCGGCACTGCGGTCGGGATGGTCTTTTGCAAGGAGCAGGATGTATGACCTATCAGGATGAATTTGCGCGGCGCAATGCGCGGGGTGCGGGAACGGGTGAAGGTGGCGACCCGAACCAGCCCCTCCTCTTCAGAGGAGGGGACATAAGGGGTGGTGGCGATGCGCCAGCATCGCTCGCGCCAGCGAATGGCGGTGGGGCCGGACGGGATGGACTTGAAATGGGAGGACCGCGCTCTGCCGAGAGAAACCACCCCAACCCAGTTTCAGGTGAAACGGCCCCCGGCCGTTTCAGATCGGTCCGGGGGACCGATCGACCTGAAACTTTTAAAAAGGAGGGGCTTAGAGATACCGTTAGTGGTGAGCCTGTCGAACCACGCCTCTCGGAACAGCAGCGCCCTTCGGGGTCGCAGACGGCGCGCAGCGCCACCGGCTCAGGGCTAACGGAACCACCACAACCACACTCGTGCTCCGCGCTTGACGCGGAGCCCTGCGGCCTAGGCACCGGCAGTTCTGAAAACGCGCAAAGCTCCGCGTCAAGCGCGGAGCACACCCCAACCCGCGCGATCCGCCACGATGGCTGGCTCCCCGAAACCCGCGTCAAATTCCTCGAGGCGCTCGCCCGCACCGGCAATGTCCAGGCGTCGGCCTATTTCGTCCAGATGACCCGCCAGTCGGCTTATGATCTGCGCCGCCGCGACCGCGATTTTGCCCGGGGCTGGCTGGCGGCGCTGGTGCTGGCACGCGATATCGCGCAGGACAAGCTGCAGGAGCGGGCGATCGAGGGGGTCGAGGAGGAAGTTTTCTACCATGGCGAGGTCGTCGCGACGCGGCGGCGCTTTGACAGTCGGCTGCTGCTGGCGCTGCTCGGCCGGCTCGACAAGATCGCCGAGCAGATCCCGGCCCAGCGCGGCGCCGCCCGCTTTGGCGAGCTGATGGAGGCGATCGCTGCCGGCGAGGATACCGCGCCGCTGGTCGCCACCCCGACCGAGGACGAACTGGCGATCCTGGCCGCCGAGGCGGACGCATGGCAGCAGCCTGCCCAACCACCGGAGGAAGCAGGCGACGAATTTTACGCGGTCACCTTCCCCGACCATGACGGCCCGCCGGACTATTACCGCATGACCCCGGAAGAAGCCGCCGAAATGACACGCGACGTCCCCGGCCTCACCGCCACGCCGACCGGCACCAGCGACGATGCGGTGATCACCGCGCTGGTGTTCGAGGCGGAAGCGGAGGCCCAGTTTCAGCGCGATGCGGCGGAAGAGGAAATGAATCTATGACACTGTAAAGTTTGTCAAGAATGGGTGCGGGAATGCCCTCGTGAGGATGATCCTGATACCGTTAGTGGTGAGCCTGTCGAACCACGCTTCTCCTCCGAGAGGTGCACTTCGACAAGCTCAGTGCGAACGGGAAAGAAATGTCATCCTGAACTCGTTTCAGGACCCCGTGAGGTCAAACACCGTCGATCAGGTCAAGCGCATGGAGGTCCTGAACCAAGTTCAGGATGACGGTGATGATATCCAGCCACGCTCGTGCTCCGCGCTCGACGCGGAGCCCTGCCCTACAGGAAATGCCGGTGCGGGCCGTGCAGAGCTCCGGATCAAGTCCGGAGCACAGTGGGAGTGAGGAGAATGACTACAATACCGATAGTGGCCAAGACCTTGAGTCAGCACCCCGTGCTGGCTCAATCCCGTGCCCTGTCGAACCACGCTTCTCCGACGAGAGGTGCACTTCGACAAGCTCAGTGCAAACGGGAAAGAAACGTCATCCTGAACCAAGTTCAGGATGACGATGATATGCGGACGCCGCGTGATATTGACTGCCCCCACCGTTCGTCTCGAGCCCTTCGACTGGCTGCTTGGGCAGGCGCTCAGGACAGGCCAAGGTCGAGAGACCGGCGGCAGCAAGCGGCTCCAGCGTGTCTCGACTACGCTCGACACGAACGGAAGGGTAATAAGCCCCTCTTCTTCAGAGGAGGGGTTGGGGTGGTGGCGATGCGCCAGCATCGCTCGCGTCAGCGAAAAGCGGTGAAATGGAGATGTTGGAATGAAAACGCAAAGGCAGCGCTCAACCGAGAGAAACCACCCCAACCCCTCCTTTGAAAAGGAGGGGCTAAAAGTGATGATTGGTGCGAAAAGCCCCTCCGTCATTGCGAGGAGCGAAGCGACGCGGCAACCCAGTGCGTCGCTCACCTCTCTGGATTGCTTCGCTGCGCTCGCAATGACGACCAAAATCTGGCCGTTCATCCTGAACCTACCCCGCAGCCACCCCGAACAGATCATGCTCATCCGCATCCTCGATCACCGCGTCAATTATGTCACCAACCGCAAGATCCGCCCCAACATTGCGCAAGAACACATTGCCGTCAATCTCCGGCGCATCGGCCTCGGACCTTGCGGTGGCACCAACATCGCCATCTTCGTCCGGCTCGCCAATCTCGTCGATGATCACCGGCAGCGTGCGGCCGATCTTGGCCTGCAGCTTGGCAGCGCTGATCCGGGCGGTGACGTCCATGATCCGCTGGTAGCGCTCTTCCTTGACCTCTTCCGGCAAAGCGCCGTCGAGCAGATTGGCGGCGGCCCCTTCCACCGGCTCAAAGCGGAACGCGCCGACCCGGTCGAGCTGCGCGTCCTCGAGCCAGTCGAGCAGATATTGAAAATCCGCCTCGGTCTCGCCGGGAAAGCCGACGACAAAGGTCGAGCGGATCGTCAGATCGGGGCAGATGTCGCGCCAGCTCTTGACCCGCTGCAGCACCTTGGCCTCGTTGGCCGGGCGCTTCATCCGCTTGAGGACATTGGGCGCAGCATGCTGGAACGGGATATCGAGATAGGGCGTGATCTTGCGCTCGGCCATCAAGGGAATCACCTTGTCGACATGCGGATAGGGATAGACATAATGCAGCCGGGTCCACACGCCCTTGCCGTCCGGCGTGCGCAGCTCGCCAAGCGCCGCCGCGAGATCGGTCATGTGCGCCCGCACTTCGCGGCCCTGCCCGGTCGGGCCATTCCAGACGCGCGACTGATGCCGGATATCGACGCCATAAGCCGAGGTGTCCTGGCTGATCACCAGCAATTCCTTGGTCCCCGCCTCGACCAGCTTCTCCGCTTCGCGCAGGATCGCATCAGGCCGGCGCGAGACCAGATCGCCGCGCAGGCTCGGGATGATGCAGAAGGAACAGCGATGGTTGCAGCCTTCGGAAATCTTGAGATAGCTGTAGTGGCGCGGGGTCAGCTTCAGGCCCGCTTCCGGCACCAGATCGACAAACGCACCGCGCGCCGCCGGCGCCGCCGCATGCACCGCGGTCACCACGTCTTCATATTGATGCGCGCCGGTGACGGCCAGCACATCGGGGAAGCGCTTCATGATCAGGTCGGCTTCATTGCCCATGCAGCCGGTGACAATCACCCGGCCATTCTCGGCCATCGCCTCGCCAATCGCCTCGAGGCTCTCCTCCTTGGCGCTGTCGAGAAAGCCGCAGGTATTGACCAGCACAACGTCCGCGCCAGCATAGTCGGGCGACAGGTCATAGCCGTCCGAGCGCAGCTGCGTCAGAATCCGTTCGCTGTCGACCAGAGCCTTGGGACAGCCGAGCGAAACCATGCCCACTTTGGGCGGAGAAGGAATTTGGGTAGCCATAAGGCGCGGCCTTTAGGCGTGTTTTGCCGGCGAGTCACGATCATTGTTCGGCAGCCGCCAGCCCGGCGGCGTGCCCCGGCGCAGGCCGGGGCCCATCTCGGAAACGCCAACCGTTCACCATCGCTGAAGGACCAAGCCCTGCACCGCCTGCCCCCGTCCCAATTGCCGAAATATCCGGATTCTGATACACGAGATCGACCCCGGCCTGCGCCGGGGCACGTTCTGGGGAGGATGCAATGAACATATTCGACGTGAACTGGATTGCGGTGGTGGTCGCCGCGCTGGCTGGCTTTCTGGTCGGCGGCATCTGGTATGGCCCGATCATGGGCAAGACATGGATGGGCGCGGTCGGCCTGACCGAAGAGCAGATCAAGCAAGGTAATATGGGGGCCATCTATGGCGGCGCTTTCGCCTTCAGCCTGGTCGCCTCGTGGACGCTGGCCCATACCTTCGCGACCTATGCGGTGGACCTGTCCTTCGCCGTGAAGATCCTGACCGCCTTTGGCGTCGCGCTAGGCTTCATCGTGCCGGCGATCGGCACCAACTATCTGTTCTCGCAGAAAAAGCCGACTTTGTTCTTCATCGACGCCGCCTACTGGCTGCTCTTCTACATCGCGATGGGCGCCGTCCATGCGTGGTTTGGTCAATGAATATAGGGAGTTAGTAGCGAAATCATCGAACCCGCCGGGACCGGGGAGGACGCCGGGGCTGCCAAAAATTGGGAGGGAGAGGCAGCACCCGACTGCCCTATCAATGGTTAATACGGGAAACCGTTCCCGACGGCCTGGAAAAAAGATGCAAAAGGGATGAACGCAATCGGACGCTCGTGCGTAGACCTGACATCGATATGGATGGGCAGCAGCGGGAGCAACAGCATGGATCTGGTCGACATTTTGCGATGGACTGCCAGCATCAGCGGCATGATCGCCGCTGCGATGATCGCGGCGCACTTGGGGGCAAAGGTGACCGGCTGGGCGTTTGTCCTGTTCTGCGGATCGTCGGTCGTCTGGGTGGCCTCGTCGCTGCTCGATGGCAACAACCCGCTGGCGATCCAGAACGTCGTCCTGCTCGGCATCAACCTGTTCGGCGTCTATCGCTATCTGTGGCGCAAACAGAAGCCCGAGCCGACCAGCTGAAGGCCAGTCAGCGGCCGGCCAGGGTATCGGCGATGATCCGCCAGACCTTTGGGTTGAAGCCCAGCCCCATATGGCCGCCATCGACGCGGATATTGCGGGCGTGAGGGTTGTAGATGTCTCTGGCGATATCCGGCCCGACGATGCCGTCGCGGTTGGAGTAGAGGACGGTCAGCGGCTGCGCAAAACCGATGCTGTTGCGCTCGTGGACTTCGCGCTCGAACTGGTCGAGCCGGATGCTCGCGGACCGGGCGAAGCGCTTGCCCGGCGAGGTATATTTCGGGCCGCCGATAATCGGCGTGCCCATGGTGATCACCTCGCGCACCAGGTGCGGCGACAGGCGAGCGACCTCACGGGCAATGATCCCGCCGAGCGACCAGCCGATCAGGGTGAACGCCTGCTCGCCATTGTCGGCGAAGCGGGCTTCGGCAACCTTGGTAAAGCGTTCGACGTCCCGGTCAACGGAGCCCTTGTTGCGGCCCAGCGACCAGTCGGCGACATCATAGTCGAGCCGCCGCAGAAAGGCTTCCAGCGGCCGCAGCGACAATTCGCTGCCGCCATAGCCGGGGATGAGGTAGATCGGCCTGCCATCGCCGCGCGGCGCTGTGACCAGCCGCGGCCATTGCATGCCAAAGCGCACCAGATCGAGCGGCAGAGAAAGTTCCCCGAGCTGCGCCATGCGGCTCGGCGGGTTCAGCCCGGTCGGCATGTCTATCGATTCGGCCATCAGCAAGCTCCGTCATTGAACCGACAGAATAGATGTTTATCTCGCAGGTGCAATATGAACTATCGAACAGGCTCACTCGTCCTTCTGCCTGGGCCGGTTCTCCGAGCCATTGCCAGGAATGATCTCGACTATGATATCGCCAGCCTCCAGCGCGGTTGCTTCGTCTTCCCAAAAGCCGAACACCGCATCGCCGCGATAGATCCGCACGCCCAGACCCGAGCCAACCACTTCGCTCATCGCCATGCCGACTTCCGCTTCGGTCACCGCGCGCTGGACCAATTTGACGCGACCGGTGGCGGAAGCCAGGTCGCTGAGATAGTCCGAAATCTTGGCCCCTTCACAACTGCCGGCGAGCAGCAGACCCGCGAAGCTGACCGGATTGATGACGGTCGTCGCGCCGGCCTGCCGCGCAAGCAGTTCGTTGTCCGCTGCCTTGATCGACACGCTGATTGGCAAATGATAGGCCAGATGCCGAGCGGTCAGAACGATCAATATACTGGTGTCATCGCGCCCCGCCGATACGATCAGCGAGCGCGCCCGCGATATCTTGACGTTCATCAGCATATTGTCGCGCGTCGCATCGCCGTTGATCACCGCGCAGCCGAGCTTCTCCGCCTTCGACAGGGCATCTTCGGACGAATCGATCACGACAATCTCTTCCGGATCGGTGCCGCGCGCCAGCAGTTCCTGCACGGCCTCGCTGCCGCTGGTGCCAAAGCCGGCGATCACGATATGGTCGTGCAGATTGCTTTGAATGAGTTTCATGCGCCAATTGTCCCAGGTTCGTTTGAAAACAAAATTGTAGGCCGTGCCGACAAAGATTAGCACGACGAAGATGCGAATAGGAGTCACAACCAGCGCATCGAACATCCGCGCCCGCTCCGTAACCGGGGCAATATCGCCGTAGCCGGTGGTGGTGATCGAGATCATCGTGAAATAGACAACGTCGAGGAAGCTAACATCGCCGTCATAGCTGTCCTGCAGCCCGTTCCGGTCAAAATAATGCACCGACACGGCTATGCCAATCAGCGCGAGGACGAAGGTGACCCGCCAGGCAATGTCCGCCCAAATCGGCAGACTCGAACGCCGCCGAAGTGTGAAATAGTCGGAAATCTTGCGGTTGGTACTACTGGCCATGGTCCGTTCAGCCGCGTTTCGGCAAATGAATGGTTGGATCGACGGGCTTGCGGTCCTTGCGGATTTCAAAATGCAATTGCGGCTCTTCGACATAGCCGCTTTCACCGGCAAGACCGATTACATCGCCTGCTTTGACCTTTTGACCGCGCGTCGCAACAAGCTTGTCTGCATGGCCATAAGCGGTAACCCAACCCGACCCATGATTAATCAGAATGAGACCGCCGAACACGCCGATCTCGTCGCCGCTATAGGCCACTACTCCGTCGGCGGACGCACGGATGGGCGTTCCCTTGGGGACGCCGATGTTGAGGCCATCATTGACCTTGCCGCCACCTTTGCTGCCAAAACTGGAGAGGACTGTGCCATCGACCGGCCACAGAAACCGTCCCGCAAAGCCAGCTGGTGTAGCAATGGCCGCGCTGGGGCTGATGGCTTTCCGCCAATCCGAAGGCTCTTTTGCGGCTGCGCCATCCGCCAGCGCGGGCTGACTGCCGGTGACAATGTCGTCAATATCGAGCTCAAAGGCCGACGCCCGTTGTTCAATGCTCAAATTGGCAGGATCGATCGGCGCGGTTGCGGGCAGCAGCAGCTTCTGACCCACACGCAGAATATAAGGCTCCTCCAGTGCATTAAGGGTCACCAGGTCGCGCCATGGTGCGCCATAGGCACGGGCGATCGCTATGCCGGTTTCGCCCGAATTAACTGCATGATAGCGCCCGCCGGTGATTTTAAGCCGCTGTCCCGGATGGATCACATAAGGATCGATCAGTCCATTGGCTGATGCGATGATCTGCGAACCGGCACCTGTCTTATTGGCGATCCCGCGCAATGTGTCCCCGGGCTGCACGATATATGTCCCCGATTCCACCCGTTGCGCGTTCGGCGTCACGGGACCCGCTTGCCATGTCGAAGCGGGCGCCTGTTCTGGCGTGGTGCCGAGCACCGAGGGGTCGGTGAGCAACTGTGGCGCAATTGGCGGAGGGACATAGTCATCGCGGGCCGGCGGGATGCAGGCGGTGACAGCCAGAAGCAATGTCAGGATCGCAATATGCCGCATACATGACCCCATTAACCAACTCTTCCCCTCAGCGGACTGTTATTAGCAACAAAAGCGTAGCTTGCCAGCCCCGCTGCCGAAAACATAGTAAATTCGCAGGGCAGGATCTGGGAATCAGGGGTAAAGTTTTTTCAAGCCATCCATCGAGTCATAATGCGTGAGATCCAGATGAAGGGGGGTTATTGATACAAAGCCATCGGCTATCGCCTCCAGATCGGTACTGTGCGCCGGTGTCTCGACCATCGGACCCAGACCGAACCAGTGATATTCGAAGCCGCGTGGATCGCGGTTACTGATAATCTGCAAACGACCGTAGTCGCGGATGCCCTGCGACACGACCTGCACGCCCTTCACATCACTCGCGGGCAACGCCGGAAAATTAATGTTCACAAGCGTCCTATGGTCCATGCGTTGCTTGATTAGCGGGCGCAGCACCCGCTCCCCCCAATGCAATGCGGCATCAAACGGCACATTGGCACCAATATCCTCGCGTGCGTAAGCTTGGCTGAGCGCGATTGATGGAATGCCAGCCAGCGCGCCCTCCATCGCGGCTGATACAGTTCCCGAGTAGGTGACATCCTCACCCAGATTGGCGCCGCGATTGACACCGGACAATATAAGGTCGGGCGGTCCGTCTTTCATGATCTTGGCAACCGCCATCATCACGCTGTCGGTCGGCGTGCCATCGACCGAATATTGCTGGTCGCCGCGCTTGCGGATGCGCAGCGGTCGAGTAAGAGTCAGCGAGTGACCCGCGCCTGAATTCTCGTCAGATGGCGCAACAATCCAGATATCGTTGGAAAAATGAGACGCAATATCAAGCAGGATTTTCATCCCGGGTGCATCGAAGCCGTCATCATTGGTAAGGAGTATTCGCATCACGCTGGCTCCAGTTTGTCGATGCCGCCCATATAAGGGAGCAATGCAGTGGGGATGGTAACAGAGCCGTCTTCCTGCTGGTAGTTTTCGAGAACTGCGACCAATGTACGACCCACGGCAAGGCCCGAACCGTTGAGCGTGTGGACAAATCTGGTCCCCTTTTCCTCGCCCTCGGGACGGAAGCGGGCATTCATCCGCCGCGCCTGAAAGTCTCCACAATTGGAAATGCTGGAAATCTCGCGATAGGTATTTTGGCCTGGCAGCCAGACTTCCAGATCGAAAGTCTTGCGAGCCGTTGCGCCCATATCACCCGCGCACAACAGCATTTTCCGATAAGGAAGTTCGAGTGCTTTCAGTATCGATTCTGCGGCTTCGGTCATCCGTTTGTGTTCGGCATCGCTGTTATCCGGATGCGTAATCGCTACCATTTCGACTTTTTCAAACTGGTGCTGACGAATCAGCCCTTTCGTATCCTTTCCGGCAGAGCCAGCCTCGCTGCGGAAACAAAGGGTCAGCGCCGTCAGTCGGATCGGCAGCCGCGCTTCATCCAATATCTGCCCGCTTACGCTGTTGGTCAGGCTGACCTCTGCGGTCGGGATCAACCAGTAACCCTCAGTGGTCTGGAATGAATCCTCGGAAAATTTGGGAAGTTGCCCCGTACCATACATGGCCTGGTCGCGAACCAGCACCGGCGGCGCGCATTCCTGAAAGCCATTTTTCATGGTCTGCTGATCAAGCATAAATTGCCCGATTGCCCGCTGCAGCTTCGCCATCTGGCCGCGCAGGAATGCAAAGCGAGCGCCAGACATCTCGGCAGCCGTTTCAAAATCCAGGCCCAACGCCGGGCCGATATCGCTATGCTCTTTCGGATCAAAATCAAATGCGCGCGGCTCGCCCCAGCGCTGGATCTCGACATTATTGTCTTCATCTTCGCCGGTCGGGACGTCATCCGCTGGCAGATTCGGCAGTGCAGCAAGAATATCCTGCAGCCGTCCAGAGATTTCCCGCTCTTTTTCCTCAACGTCCGGCAGTTTGCTTTTCAGTTCAGCAACTTCCGCCATCAACGCCTGCGCCGTCTCCTCGTCACCCTGGCCCTTGGCCTTCCCTATTGCCTTGGATGCCTCGTTGCGACGCGCCTGACCATTTTGCAGTTCGGTTTTCAGCGCGCGACTCTGTTCGTCCAGCGCCAGTAAATTTCGGGCAACAGCTTCTACGCCGCGTTTCGACAGAGCTGCATCAAAGAATTCAGGGTTTTCTCGAATATATTTTATATCATGCATGGCAATTGCCTATGCCGAGCGTCTGTTTCACTTGCAAGACTGCAAAGAAAAAAGCGGCAGGATTGCTCCCGCCGCTTTTTTGATTCCTATCTTCACCTGCAAATTAGGCTGGAACGAGCTTTTTTGCCTTGCGTCTCCGTGCGAACAGCGCCGCGGCTGCCGCGCCGAAGAGCAGCACAACTGGCGGTGCCGGAACATCAGTTCCGCCGTTGGAACCGCCCGTGCTGCCACCGGACGAAGAGCTTGAACTGCTGCTCGATGAGCTGGAGGAACTGCTCGATGAACTGCTACCGCCGAAACTTGAAGACCCGCCGGTCGCTCCCGATGAACTGCTGGTAGAACTGCCGGAAGAACCTGAAGAGCCGGAGCTACCAGAAGAACCATGGCCATCGCCGCCACTCGATGAACTACTGGAAGAACTGCTCGAGGAGCTGCTGGACGAGCTCGACGAAGAGGAACTGCTGCCACCTGTCGATGTGCTGGTTGATCCACCAGTGCTGGTGACGCCTCCCGTAGACGTACTGGTCGAGCCGCCAGTGCTGGTGACACCGCCTGTTGATGTACTGGTGGAGCCACCGCTGGTCGAGCTGCCACCCGACGACGTGCTGGTCGAACCGCCACTGCTGGTCGAGGAAATTACGACAGTGCCGCCACCGGAGCTACCACCGCCGAAAAACCCCCCAAAAAATCCGCCGCTGCTGCCGCCATAGCCGCCGCTGCCACCAATGACGACCGGGATAGAGCCACCACTGCTACTAATAGGCGGGGCGGGTGGAATATATGGGGGCAGAGGAATGGCTTGTGGTGCGGGGGTCTGGGCAATCGTGACGACAGCCGGTTGGCAAGCCGTCACCGTTTTGGTCACCGTGCGTCGCGTACGTTTTATCTTGCGGGCAGGCTCACCCTTTTTGACCACACGGGACCGAATCGGCAGCTTTTTCGACATCTTTTTCACATAAGGAGCGGCTGGTGCCTCCGAAACATGCACAGCGCCGCCGCCAATCAGGGCCCCGCCGCAAGTGCAGGCACATAATTTTGCTAGAGCCATCCGTACCGACATAATATCATCTCTCTTCCGCTTTAAGAAGCGATCAGTAAGCTGGCACTTCAATGCCAACCGACGTTTTCGCTGTCTTGATATGCATCAGAAAGACAGAATAAATGGTAAATCACAATTGAATTAACCGTGTTTTCATGCCGGAAATGGAAAAAGATCTTAACAGCACGTATCGATCGACGGTTAATGTCCCGAATTGGAACCATTGTAGATCAGTTTGTTGCAAAATCGCAGAAAATATAGATTTTCCCGTGAAGCAAAAAAGAATCACAAGGTGGCCGCGATCAGAAAAATATCCATCATATCAGCTTATACCGGGCCGAATTTTTTCGATTTCTGAATTATTGGATGCGCAGCGATTTTGCGCCTTGTTTCCAGCAAGTCCGCTAGGTATAGGCCCGCCGTATATGTGGTTCAGCCTGCCGGATTCGGGTAGGGCATGATGTTTGGAGAGTATGTTGGCATCCTCGGTAAAAAAGGCATCCGCAAAAAGTAGCGCAAATGCCGCAGATGTAGTCCTTTCTGATGGTTACGAACCGAGCGAAGACGAGGAGTTCATGAACGAACGCCAGCTTGCTTTTTTCAGGCGGGCCCTGAAAAAATGGAAACAGGAAATCATTGACGAGTCCAAGGAGACTCTGGCCCATTTGCAGGACGGACCAATCCAGGAAGCCGACCTCAACGATCGGGCGTCAAGCGAAACGGATTGGGGTCTGGAGCTCAGGACTCGTGATCGGCAACGCAAATTGACATCCAAAATCGATTCGGCGCTGCGACGCATCGAAGAGGGAGAATATGGCTATTGTCAGGTTACCGGCGAGCCGATTTCACTCGACCGACTAAAAGCCAGACCGATCGCAACGATGACCGTCGAAGCGCAGGAAGCGCATGAACGGAACGAAAAAATCTCGCGCGATCAATAATATAATTTCGGGTTGTCGGGAAAACTTAACATTCCGCGCCTTTCGCATTCCGCGACCTTCCAAAAAAGCGCCCAACTGGGTCAAATTTTCTGTGAGATAAAAGCACAGCAATTAACCAAATTTGCACCTATTCCGCTTTATTATTTCCCTTGCGACACATGATTTTACATTTATCGACCACGGGAAGCCCATGAAAGAACCATTTGACGATAATCTGAAAATGAACAGCCAGGCCCTCGGCCACCCGAAACGGGAGCTCGACCGGGACAGTTTGTTTTTAAAAGCCGAATTGTGCTTCGTGGATGGTGATAACTGCGGCGAAGTGCGTATCCGCAACCTGTCCGCTGGCGGCCTGATGGCCGAAGCACCGGTGCTCACCAAACGGGGCGACAAGGTGCAATTGGAATTGCGTAATATTGGTCGCGTCACCGGGCATGTCGCTTGGGTCGCGCAAGGTAGATTCGGTGTCGCATTTGATCATCCCATTGATCCAAAGCTCGCAAGAAAGCCGGTTGGACAGACTAAATCTGAAGTGCCGCGCTACCTGCGCCAGTCGTCCCAGAAACCGCCTTCTTTGCGCCGCGGACAACCGCCGCGCTAGGCTGCGGATGAGATTCCAGAATAAGCTTGATTAGAATAACTTCCCTGCATAGGACCCGTTAATCAATCGATTAAACGGGAGCAGGACGTGGCAGGACCATTAGCCGGGATAAATATTATTGAGTTCGCCGGAATCGGGCCCGGCCCTTTTTGCGGCATGATGCTCGCCGATCAGGGTGCCACGGTGACGGTTCTCCATCGTCCAGGCCGGGCACCGGATCCCCGTCTCGCGCTGTCCCGCTCTCGCAATTTAGTCGCGATTGACTTGAAATCGGACGAGGGCATTGAAACTGCCCGCGATCTGGTCAAGAACGCCGACGGGTTGATCGAAGGTTTCCGTCCCGGCGTCATGGAGCGCCTAGGGCTAGGACCGGACGTGTTGCTCGCGGACAATCCAAAGCTCGTATACGGTCGGATGACGGGTTGGGGCCAATATGGGCCGCTTGCATCGGCAGCCGGGCATGATATCAATTATATTTCCATCTCCGGGGCTTTGCATGCCTTTGGGCGGGCCGGCGAAAAACCGACCCCGCCTATCAACATGGTAGGCGATTTTGGCGGCGGGGGCATGATGCTGGCCTTTGGCATGGTCTCGGCCCTGCTCCATGCCAAAACTGGCGGAACGGGACAAGTGGTGGACTGTGCGATGTCCGATGGTTCTGCCGCATTGATGGCGATGATTTACGATTTTCACAACATCGGTCAATGGCAGGATGAACGGGGGGTCAATTTACTCGACACCGGAGCGCATTTCTATGACACTTACGAGACGGGCGACGGCAAATTTATCTCGATCGGATCCATCGAGCCACAGTTTTATGCAGAGCTTCGGCAAGCAGCGGGCCTTGCGGACGATACGGATTTCGACGCACAAATGGATCCACGACAATGGTCTGCATTGAAGGAAAAACTGACCGCTCTTTTCAAGACCAAGACGCGCTCGCAATGGTGTGACCTGATGGAAGGAACCGACATTTGTTTTGCACCGGTCCTGTCGCTGACAGAAGCCAAGGAACACCCACATAATGTTGAACGACAGACCTTTGTCGATGTCGGTGGATTGAAACAGCCCGCACCAGTGCCGCGTTACTCGGTTACGGTGTCGGATCCGCCCAAGCGTCCGGTCTGAGCCGTGGCAGTAATCCGGTCCGCATAACGAGGGCCAATTGGTAACTGCCTGCCATCCCGCAATATGATATAGCGTTTTCGCCCTTTACGACGGACCTGCGCGATGCAGTCTCGCCGAACGATCGTCGATCGATGAACCCTTACGAACAGGGCGTCCGGCAATTGACTCTCCAGCGAACGCATCGATTGGTGCACCAGATAACTACGACCGGGCAGGTATAGTCGCATATAGTCACGCTCTGCCTCCACCCATTCAATATCCGAGACCATCAGTTGCAGGGCACCTGCGCCGTCCTGCACCCAAAGGCGCGGAGCAATATCCGGCTCCTGATCATCTCCGCTGCGAGCGAGATGTGCAATGGCGCGCTCTGCAGCCTCGCGCAGCAGCGACTCCTTCACCGGCTTTAAAAGATAGTCGGTAGCTTCCAGCCGAAATGCCTGAACCGCATATCTACTATGGGCCGTCGTAAAAATGATCTCTGGCACCCGCGCCAGGCCATGACAAAACTCGGCAACTCTGAGTCCAGAAAATTCCGGCATATCGACGTCGAGCAAAAGAATGTCGGGCTGTCTCTGCCTGACTTTTTCCACAGCCTGCAGTCCGCCATTCGCCAGCTCGACGTCTCCAAATAGCCCCGTCCTCTCACACAGCGCTCTCAGGCGAGAGCGGGCGAGCGGTTCATCATCCACAATTAGAACCGAGGGCGGGTTCCTCGCCCCCATCAGATATCCTCGAATATTAGAGACGGATCGGGCAAAACTATGGTTGCAACGGCCATTCCGTCCTTGCTGTTCGCCAGAAATAACGATGCGTTCTGTCCATATAATGCTCTCAGTCGGTTCTGGATGTTGGTCAAACCTGTGCCGGTACCGCCAGTGCGATCGCCCGCTTTTCTAGGAGGGATTTGAACTCTGCCATCATTGGCGACGCTGATCCGCAGGCGATCGCCCTCAATCTGGGCTGCGATGATGATGTTGAACGGTTGATCGGTTCCGGAAACGCCAAATTTGACGGCATTCTCAATTAGCGGCTGGACGATCAATGACGGTATGCTCCAACCATGAGCAGCCGGATCGATGTTGACGAAATACTGCAACCGCTCGGGGAAACGCATCCGCTCAATCTCCAGATAGCGAACCTGCTGAGCGATTTCCTGTTCCACTGTAATCATATCCTCGGCACCACCGGTCAGTACCGCCCGCATGTAATCGGCCAAGTCATCGACGAGCTTTTCGGCCTGCTCATTTTGTCGATCGATGATGAGGCTGCTGACTGAATTGAGCGCGTTAAAAACAAAATGTGGATTCAATTGATAACGCAATGCCCGGAGCTCACTCTCCCGATTTACCCGCTCCAACTGACGGCTGTGCGCCATCATCCGTTGCACCTCCTGACTGTGGGACAAGGCCAGATATAAGGCCCCCCAGCTGGCCAAGATGAAATAGCGGGTAAACGCCTCATCCACGATATAGGGCCAATCAAAAGAGGTGAAATCTATAGGGTCAAGCAGATAGGAAAGGTCGAACAGGGCCGCCTCATGGTTAAATACAATCTGGTCGAGAATGGCGATATAGTTGGCAAGGATCATGGTTGGCAAAGTCAGCATGAACATCGCAGCCCCCATGCCGCTACTGCGCACCGCGATCAGCAGGCGATAGAGCAGCCATGTGAAGGTGATACAGATGCTCGTCATCAGTATCCGCTGGACCAACAAGGCATCTGCATTGGGCTGTGTCATGTATAGCAGGCGGCTGGTGACAAACAGAAAATAGGCACCCCAGACGCCGAATATTGATTTGATCGCAATGTCCCGATTCACGGGAAATAGCCGATTCAGTAAAGAGGTGGTTCTGGCCTCGGCCTGTTGCGCCGGTCGTTTGGCGGAGTCTGGTTTCACGAAGCCGGATTGCTGCCGTTCGCGCCGATCCCCCTCCGGGTGCGCCAATAGGTTGCGAAACTGGCCAGCCAGTGGCTGCCGGAATAATGCGGTGTGCGCACAGATTCCTCTCCAGAATTACCGTGCAAGCTAGCGGAAGCGATGAGCGATGCTCGCCGTGGATCGTCATCTGGTAGAGCCGAAGCCATGCCTTCCATCGCCCACGCCCGCGATAGATTGAGACCGTCCAGATGGACCAATTTCCCATCGGTCGGGTCGTTCACAATGCCAACGGCTAACCAGTCGTCGCTACCGTCAGTCGGGATTTCTGGCAGAAAATCGGATAACCAGCTTGCATATTCGCCTTCATCCAGCACCCGTCGCATCAGGTCTGCGACCATCAGACAGGAAGACAGAAAGTCTTCCCCCGAGGGCTCATAAGCCATCGGGCAATTCCGGTCATCGCTATGGAAATCAAGAGCCTTTTTGTTGACGAGGCTGGTCATTTCACGATCGCCGCTGCGTGCGGCCCAATCGAGAAACAGTCCAAAAGCAAAAGCCGATTGGTTGTGCGTCCCCAGGCGGATCGGATAAGCCAGTTTCGGCAGCCAGTCCTTGATATTGCCAACAATTACCGCTTCCAGCGGCTCAAGTCGGGCAAGCCATTCCTTCGCTTGCTCGGCCTTACTGCCTTCGCCAGCGGCAATGTCGCGCAATTCGGTGGTCAGCTGCAAGAACCATGCGATTCCATAGGGCCGCTCGAACGCTGCTCGGTCGCCACCTTGAAAATAAGCGATCTCCCCGGCTATTTTTTCGGCGGTAAAATTCGCGGCAAGTGCGGCGCCGATCTCGTCATCCATCTCGGGAACCAGATCCTCGCCCCACAGGCGGGTCAACAACCAGTGGCCGTGAACGGCGCTATGCCAGTCGTAGCAGCCATAGAAGACTGGAGTCAGTTTCGCTGGTTCAGCGACATCGGCAGCGCTGTTCAGCACATGGGTGATCTTGTTGGGATATTGCTTGTTGATGCAATTAAGCGCGATCCGCGCATAAGCCTGATCCCCGCTTCGGGGGGTCAGTTCATTATCCGCCGGATCAAGGCTGGTGTTACGGCGCTCAAAAACGTCGCGTTCCTGAGACGGCTGCTCTTGCGGCTCCTCGGCAATCGAACAACCCGCCAATGTCACGATCATCAGCGCGATGATTCCGTTTCGATAGATCATCCAATGCTCCCCAAAGATCATTTTCCATTAGAGATAAATTGACCCTTTGGCAAAAGACTATAGGGCAAAAAATCTCTTCGGCCACGCCGGTTCCGGCTAGGCGATTGGCAGTGGAACAAATAATATCGCGACGCAACCCGCCATATTCCTGACCGGCAGCCCGCTTCGGCATATCACTACGATGTCATTGACCGCCAGCATTGGCCTGTTGACGATGTTCATCGTCGACTTTGCCGATCTGTTTTATATCGCGCAACTCGCTGACAGTTCACTGACTGCGGCGATGGGCTTTGCTGCAACGATTCTATTTTTCGCTACCGCGTTCCATATCGGTTTAATGATCGCGACCAGCGCGCTTGCTGCTCGCCAAATCGGTCTAGGCGCACCGGATCAGGCCAGGCGTTACCTGACCAATATTATGGTGCTTAGCGTAATACTGATCGCGCCATTGGCAATCCTGTTTTTCATTTTTGCACCCGATATTCTCGAACTTGCCGGTGCTGATGGAGCCGCAAATCAGGCCGCAACCGGCTATATCCGGATCTACGCACCGTTCATGCCGTTCAGCGTCACAGCCATGGTCTGCTCCGGCTTCCTGCGGGCTCACGGTGCCGCGCGGCGCGCCATGAACGTGACTCTCAGCATGGGCATCACCAATGCCATTCTCGATCCGATTTTCATCTTTGGCTTCGACTGGGGAATCAACGGTGCTGCGGTGGCGAGCGCATGCGCAGCTCTTGTTTCGGCGATCTTCGCAATATGGCCGATCATTAAAAATTATGGCGGATTTGACCGTTTTTCCCTGCCAGGCTTTCGCAGCGATATTCCGCCAATCATGGCGATCCTGATCCCGGCAATTCTAACCAATATTGCCACTCCGGTTGGCGGCTTTATTTCCTATCGTTTCGTGGCCGATTATTCCGATGATGTGATTGCCGGCTTTGCGGTTGTCGGCCGGGTCGTGCCAGTTGCCTTCTGCTTGATGTTCGCGCTTTCCGGCGCCATCGGACCGATCATCGGTCAGAATTTCGGAGCTCTGCAATTCGACCGGGTACGGATGACTATCAAGCAAGCGACGATTTTTGCATTGGCCTATACGCTGATCATTTGGCCAATCCTCTATCTCTTGAGTGGTCCGATCAGCGACGCCTTTCATCTGGCAGGCGAAGGGCGTCATGTATTCTGGCTGTTTGCAGCTCTGTTAACACCACTTTTCTTTTTTAATGGTATGCTGTTCATTGGCAATGCCGCCTGCAACAACCTGGGTCATCCAACATGGTCAACCGCGATGAATTGGCTACGGAACACGCTAGGGCTCATCCCCTTTCTCTGGCTGGGCCGGGAGTTTTACGGCCTGGATGGGATTGTTCTGGCTCCCGCCATTGGCGGAATCATATTCGGAATCGCCGGCTACATGGTTGCACAATATCTCGTGAACCTGAGGGAACGCCAAACCCCGTTAACCGGTTAACCTACCGACAACCCGCGTCCCATCGTGGAACAGCGTTGTTTTGGGCCGCGCCGACCCCGCATAAACCGGTTATATCGCAGCCGTTTCGTCCGTCTGGGCCCAATCAGGTAATTTGAATACTCATGCGCGTACCGCCACCCTATGTTCCTCCACTGAGCAGCCATCTGCCCGACTACGGTCTGGGTAGCAGGATTCCGGCGCTTGTGGCCTCGGTGGAAGCAGACGACGCGACAGGCGACTGGATAACAAAGGCCGCTAAACCGGCGCCAGCATGGAAACGGCACCTGTCATTCGCGAAACTGACGATCCGCGAACAGATTTTGACCATATTTTTCCTGATCAGCCTCATCTTGATCCCGGCAACCCTGTCACAATCGCGCGTCGATGCGCAGCAGTTCAACCCCAGCGACCCGCAATTACAATCAGTCGAGCGCGCAGAAGAAAATTTTGCCGGATCAGCCTTCTATTTCATTGACCCAAATTATGCGATCCCGCAAAATTACGGCGGTCTCGGTACTGATCCGCTTGCCGACCCCGGATCTGGATCGATTGACGGTTTATCGGACATGCTTGGAGATGATGCTAATCTGCCGTCCTCTGCACATTTCATCCGGCCGACAGCGTTTCGTGGCTCGGCATTGGACAATAGCCGAGCGCTGCACTGTCTGACCCAAGCGATCTATTACGAAGCGGGAATGGAACCGGATGCTGGCCAACGCGCCGTCGCGCAGGTCATCTTGAACCGCGTCCGCCATCCCAGCTATCCGAGCACGGTTTGCGGGGTTGTCTATCAAGGCAGCGAACGCACGACCGGTTGCCAGTTTACCTACACATGCGACGGTTCACTACGCCGCAAACCGTCACGTTTCCACTGGGCACGCGCCAAGAAAGTCGCTGCCGAAGCATTGGCCGGAAAAAGCTACACGACCGTCGGCACTGCCACCCATTACCATGCGAGCTATGTCTATCCTTATTGGGCGCCCAGCCTGCGGTTCCTCGGCACGGTCGGCACGCATCGCTTCTACAGCTGGAAAGGTAGGGCCGGAAAGGCGAGTGCATTCGGCCAAAGATATCTCGGCGGTGAGCCTTTGCCGGTACCAAAGCCGCGCCGCTATGATGTGGCGAGCAGCGACACATCGCCCTCTTCACTAGACCCGATTGCACTGGAAAAAGCCTATGAGGCGGGCCGACGCAAGGCCGAAGCCGAAGCCGCTCAATCAGAGAAAACGGCAGCCATGGCAGCAGACAATGCGCGCAGGCACGATCGTCCAGCTCCGGCATTAGATGTAAACGCGCTTCGATCCTATCAAGCACCCAATTACAGCAGCGAGGCGAAAGCCAAGGGTGGAGACGAGGCATTTGCCGGACAGAATCTCCCCGATGTCAGCCGAATCAAACCCGAATTCCGCAACAGCGGCACTTGGAAGAAAAAACCGGCCGGCTAGTCTGCAACGGTAGTTTCCCGATAGTTGCGCTGGCAACCATCAATGGGTTTCCCTTGCCATCGCCCTTGACTCCCGCCTAAAGGCTCTCGATTTTATGGGAAATGAAGCGGAGCGCTCGAATGGCGACGAATTGGACGGCGAATAGCTGGCGGGATTTTGAGGGATTGCATATGCCGCAATATCCCGATGCCGCCAAACTGGCGGAAACGGAGGAACTGCTCGGCAGCTACCCGCCGCTGGTCTTTGCCGGTGAAGCACGCAGCCTGAAACAGGATTTGGCCGAAGTTTCTGAAGGCAAGGCGTTCCTGTTGCAGGGCGGCGATTGTGCCGAGAGCTTTGCGGAGTTTCATCCCAACAATATCCGCGACACCTTTCGCGTCATTCTGCAGATGGCGGTGGTCCTGACCTATGCGTCGAAATTGCCAGTGGTGAAGCTTGGCCGGATGGCGGGCCAGTTCGCCAAGCCACGCTCTTCCGATATCGAAGTGCAGGATGGCGTCGAGCTGCCCAGCTATCGCGGCGACATCATCAATGGCATCGAATTTGACAGCAGCCGCCGCGATCCGGACCCGGATCGGATGGTCCGCGCCTATAATCAGTCAGCCGCGACGCTCAATCTGCTCCGCGCTTTTTCGACTGGCGGCTACGCCAATCTCAAGCAGGTGCATGGCTGGACCCACGATTTCATGGCGCGCAGCCCGTGGGCAAAAAAATTCGAGGAAATGGCAGACCGGATCGGCGAGGCGCTGGCCTTCATGGAGGCATGCGGGATCAATCCGGACACTGTGCCGCAACTGAAAGCCACATCCTTTTACACCAGCCACGAAGCGCTGTTGCTGCCTTATGAGCAATGCCTGACCCGGCAGGACAGCCTGACCGGCGACTGGTATGATACCAGCGCGCATTTCCTGTGGATTGGCGACCGGACGCGGTTCGAGGGATCGGCCCATGTCGAGTTTCTGCGCGGTATCGGCAATCCGATCGGCATGAAATGCGGCCCCTCGCTCACTCCCGATGCGCTTTTGAAAATGCTCGACACGCTTAATCCGGGGCGTGAGCCAGGGCGGATGACGCTGATTTCGCGCTTCGGGCACGACAAGGTCGAAAGCGGCCTTGCCCCTCTCGTCCGGGCCGTGAAGCGGGAAGGCCATCCGGTCGTCTGGTCTTGCGATCCGATGCACGGCAATGTCATCAAGGCCGAAAGCGGCTACAAAACCCGGCCGTTTGACCGCATCCTTAGCGAAGTACGCGGCTTTTTTGCCGTGCACCGGGCCGAGGGCACATTTGCCGGCGGTATCCATTGCGAGATGACCGGGCAGAATGTCACCGAATGCACCGGCGGCGGCGTAGCGATCACCGATGCCTCGCTGGGCGATCGCTATCACACCCATTGCGACCCGCGCCTCAACGCGGCGCAGTCGCTGGAGCTCGCCTTCCTGCTGGCAGAAATGCTCAATCAGGAATTGTCCGACCGCGCTCGAGAAGCCGCCTGACCATGGCGGAAAAGATAAAGCCGGAACGGATGCGGCCGGAAGATTATGCGGCAGGGGAATCGCCTATGAGAAGGGGAGCCACCTATGTCCGCAAGGAGATCGTCAGCAAAGGGGTTGGATTTGGTAGCGCGCTGGCCATTGCGATCAGCTTCACTACCCATAAATCGATATTATGGGCGATCATTCACGGCTTTTTCTCTTGGGGCTACGTGATTTACTACGCACTGACACGATAGACTTGCAACGAAATCCTATTCGCGTGACTTCCTTGGACCGCAAGACTATCAAAAGGGCTTGGAAAATCGGCAGGGGGAAGTGATGATCCGGTCACTCTCATGGATATTAGTGAGCGCAATGACGGTTTCTGGATGTGCCGGACCGATTCAAACCCGCGCGACAACGCATCAACTTATAGCGCCGCCGGAACAAGCAAGCTTCGTCTTGTCACCAATAGACGCGGTGGCCAACCATGACACGGCGCTGGCCCGGGATTTGGTCACAGAAGCGCTTAGCAGAAAAGGCTATCAGATGGCTTCGGATGCCTCGATATTGGTCCATGTAGCGCTCTCCGATCGGCCAGCCGATATTGCGATCAACGCTGGTGACCAAGAAGCAGAAAAATTAATAGCTGCCGCTAAAAAGCAAAAGCGATTCCAGTCCTGCAGCGACCGGGAACATCGATTGACGATCAGCCTTTTCGATCAGGTGCGCGGAGCAAAGCTATATTCAGGCAGTGCCGCAGAATATCACTGCAACGGCACTATAGCGCAGTCATTGCCCTTTCTTGTCGATTCTGCGCTGTCCGGACTGGACAATGATGCTGGCGACGCCCCCCGCAGTACAATCCGGACTCGCCAAGGCATCGAATGATTCAATCGGCTTGTTCTTCGACATCGGCAGCCAACGGTAAAAGCACGGTGAAGCAAGCACCGCCATCCCGACTGTTCTCCCCACGAATGTGACCACCGTGCCGCTCCATCACCTTGGCAACAAAATTCAGTCCCAGTCCCGCCCCCTTTATGGATGATCGCGCCATCCGGTCATCGCTGGCGAAACGCTCGAACAATTGGCCCAACATCTCCTGCGAAATGCCTTTGCCCTGATCGGCTATCGCGACCGATACAAACGACTGCCGGTCCAATTCCGTCACTCGGATCAAAATGGTCACGACGCCGCCATCCGGGCTATATTTGATCGCGTTATCGATCAAATTGACAAAGGACCGGTAAAGGGTTGACGGTTCCCCACTGACGAAGGCACCGGCCGACTGGTCATCGATTTCGCACCGGATATTTCGCGCCTGGGCTAGAGGCCACAGGCTGTCGCTGGCTTCCGCGACCAATTCCGACAGCAATATATCCTCACCGGAAAATTCGCTGGCATCGATCCGTGCGAGTCCGACAAAATTGTCGGCCAGTGCCAACGTGCGGCGCGCGTGTCCTTCGATCCGACCTGTGATTTCATCCCCTTCTTTCCCGTCGAGAAGCGCCAGAATCGCCGCCTGCGGTGCGCGCATATCGTGGGAAAGCAGTTGCAGTACCTCTTCCCGTAACTGGGCGGCGTGGGCGATTTCGGTGATATCTGCCAGATAATGGATATAGCCCTTCAATGTTCCTTCGTTGGACATCACAGCGGCGCGGCGCATCGCAAAAATTTCGCCGTTACGAGATGTGAAATCGACATAATCGTGTTTGGTCGGCCTGTGCTTCAAATCGAGATAGTCTTTAACTTCCTGAAGATCATCGGCGGATACAAACCGATCGAGCATGTCATCCAGCGCAAGATCATGGGCACCATCTTTCATCCCTGCCTGCGCCAGCTGGTTGGCAAATGTCACCTTGCCATCAAGGTCGGTGATGAACATCGGGTCAGGGAGATTTCTAAGCGCATCGCTGATGAACCGGCGCAAATCGCGGACATACGAAATGGCATGGGTCAATTGCTCCGCCTGACCGGTGATGACATCAACGGGCCCAAGTTCCGGACGCATGATCGGAATATCGATTTTCGACCGGTGGAATTGCTGCAATTCACTATCCATGAAATCGCTTGTCGCCTGCAACCGACGCCAGCCCCAGACGGGATATACCAATATGATCCCCAAAAGGGCCGTGCCTGGGGCGAACCAGACGGAGAAGTTAATAAGGATCGCGCTGGTCAGCAATATCATCAATATCAAGCCCAACGAGACAATGATCGTGGTCCGCGGGCGCCATCGCCAAAAACCCAGCAGCAAAACCCAGATCGGCAAGAGCGATAGCGCCAGTTGTTGTACGAAGGGCAGCGGAACGATAAAATCATCGCGCGCAATCCCGCCATAAAGATTGGCCATGATTTCGACACCGGCCAGGGTTCCTCCATCGCCAAGCGGAACCGGGTATTGATCGCCCAGACCGTTGGCCGTCGCCCCGATCAATATGATTCTGTTATTCAGGAAAGCTCGCGGTACTTGTCCGCTGGCCAACGCCCCATAAGATATGGATTGATAAGCACCACGCCGTGTGAAGGGCATCAAAAGCGTTTGATTGCAGTCTGCCAGCCGCTGATACGCTGACGATGGGCGCCTCTCGACTGATCGGTAGACCATCTCCATCAAATGCGGCCAGTCTGTACCCGACGCCTTGTCGCCAAAACACAGAGCCGCTCGGCGGACCACCCCGTCCCTGTCGAACACAAGATTGACATGACCCAGACCAGCCGCAGCCTCGGCAAACGGCGCCACCGGATGTTTGACGTCATATTCTGCACCATTGCTGCCCGGCAAAATAAAATGCAGCGGCAGGACCAGATTCGGAAGACTCGTCATAGCCTGTGCCAGCGCTGCGTCATCGTCAGGATCGCCAGGTTCGCTCAGCAAAATGTCGAAACCGATCGCTGCTGGATTGCCTAATGCCAGTTGCTTGAAAAGCGCAGCGTGACGTTGCCGGGACCATGGCCATTGGCCAAAGGCGGCAAGACTATCCTCGTCAACTGCGACAATCAGAATCTCAGGTCGCGGGGGCGGTGGGTCGATCCGGGAAAGTTGGTCATAAATCAGATTGTCGAACTGAGACAAACTGTCCCAATAAGCCAATGCTGCAACCAGACACGATGCCAGCAGCGCTACTGCCAGCCATTCCATGCCCAGTCGCTGGCGCAGTCTCATCGGTGATTGTGCCTCCGCAAAAAATCGATCATGATCCGAACTGGGACGGTTAGTTGGCGACGGTCAATTTCTCGAAATCGGTCCATCTTTCGATCGCTTCTGGATCGCCGGGGTCACTCGAAAATTGGATCACGCCGACGCGCCAATAATAATCGCCATCCGGCAGATCCGAGAGTGTAACAGCATCCCGGGATAGCCCAGATTCGTCGATGATCGGTATTGACGTTTTGCTATCCTTGAGGATCTGAAGGCGATAGAATCTTTTCCCCTCACCTTCGCCGAACCATTTGAACCGATAACCGAAATCACCGGCTTCGGCGCTACCACCCACCGTACTGAGTTGGCGTTTGAAGGCATAGGTTGCTGGCATGCCTTCGAACCCGTCCGCCGCCAGCGCGGTTACTTTGACAAAATAGCGTCCGTTTGGGATCGTTGGAATATCAAGCACTGTTCCCTGCCCTTCTGCTTCAGTTACCAGATCGATAAAGCCGGCATCGGAAGCAATGATCAGACGGTAACCAACAACCGAGTCCCTCGGCGCGATCGAAAATTGCAAGGCTGGCTCCGACTGGACTTTGGCAGGATCCAACAGTTCTGGCGGGGGTAGCAATTCCGCTTTGGTAATTGCACCCGTCACCGTCGTCGCTGCGCCGGAACCAGCAGGGACCGAAATCAAAGACGCGCTGGTCAAGTTTTCCCCGGTAGCGACAACCACTTCGCCCTCGACGGTTTCGGAAAAGGCTGTGCCCGATATTTCATCTACTCTGGTGCGATAGTCTGTGCCGCGAACGGCTGACACCGTGACGGGAGTGCGGACACGATACCGGTCAGCCGGCTTGTCCAACGGCGCAACTTTAGACCGAATTCGCCCTTTATCGATGGCAATTTCATAATCGATGCTATCGGTGAGCAGGAGATGGCGCAGGCGGGTAATCCGTACCTTGCTGTTTGATGGCAGCGACACGCGCGAGCCATCTTCAAGTTGCAGCGTCAAGAAACTCCGCGAGGCGGTTGCAATAGAGCTTCCCTCTGCGACATTGAGCCCAACGACCGGCCGCAGAATCCGTCCGTTGGAGGCGATGGAAACGCTTCCGCGAAATGCGCTCAATTTGGCTTCACTTGGACGATATTTAAGCAAATAGACGGGGATTCGGAGAGGCTTTCCAAGGGGAATCTGACGGGGATCGGCAATCCGGTTGAGGCGCTGAACGGCAACATAGTCGGATCGTTTGCGCAGATATTTGTTGCCAAGGCTGAACAGCGTGTCACCGCGTTCGAAAACATATGTGATTTGATCGGAAGTTTTTTGAGCGATGGCTTCACCGGGTGCGAAGGCCGAGACCCAGATACATAAAGCGGCCAAAAGACGACAGCCCGACAAAGGAAGCCAACCCCGGAAGTCTCCAGACACAATTACCCTCCGTTGCCAAACGTCTCCAGTCTGTAACCATAGCCGAAAACCGTGAAAATCCTAAACCCGTTTTCCGGTTTTAGCGCGAGTTTGGATCGAATTCGGGATATGTGCATGTCGAGCGTCCGTGTGGCCAGGTGGGCATTGGTACGCCAAACGGTTTCCATGATATATCGCCGCGACAAGGTTCGGTCTCGATTGCGGAACATCAGATCGGTAAGTTCGAACTCCTTTGCGGTCAGCGAAACTTCTTTTTCACCGTGCTTGACCGTCTGTTCGATGCGATTGAGCAGATAGTTACCATATTCTGCCTTTGGTTCCATTGCGGATGCGCCATTGTTTCTGCGCAACAAGGCATTGATCCGGGCGGCGATGACATTCTTGTCTTCCGGTTTGGTGATATAATCATCGGCCCCGGCATTGAGTGCGTCGCTAATATCCTGTTTGGCCGTGCGGCTGGTCATCATGATGACTGGCGGACGATCTTCGACGGCGCTTTTCATCCATTCCAATATTTGCATGCCATTCTTTCCAGGCATATTCCAATCAAGAATTACCAGGTCAAACGTGTCGCGCAGCAATGCGCTTGAAAGAGACGTGCCATCGGCATAGCCCGCATAAACATGCCCCTGGCCTTCGACGATTCTTCCCAAAAACTCGATAATCTCCGCATCATCATCCGCTATCGCTACCCGCATTTCAACTCTCCTAGCAATTCTCTGTCCTTGATAAGGCGAGCTTTGCTCTTTCAGGTGATTTCATAATGTGGGTTTTACTATGATTTACATAAGTTTTACCAGCAGTCCGGATAGCTATTTACAATCATTTACATGTTGGCTGTCTTGATTAAATAAGACCAGAGACCGAATGGCCGCCTGCATGCTGCCGTGTAGGGGAGCAAGGGACGGACAGAATAGTCATCCGAACAGAGCTGCCGCTTGGCCATGCCCTCGAATACCGATCAATTCTGAATCGCCCAATGCCATATTGAAACGTCGCTGGCAGATCGCTGCCATGATCTTGATTATCTCAGCCAGATCGGGGAAACGAAGCAAATACCGCTCGTTGGGCCTTTGCCACCTAATACCGTGAATTTGGTTGGGGTGGCAGGAGCCCCAGCCAACAATGACATAAGGTCCTGAAAACTTTGGTTTCTTCCACTTATCCTGTCGTGATTCGCCACGGCAGGGTGCCACGGAAGGATACCACGACCCATGTGCGGAATACAAAACGTCACTCGCAAGCACGGCACCTATTATTACCGCCGCCTCATACGTTTAGGCCTTGATAAGCCTTTTCGGTTACGGATGTCACTGAAAACAAAGAGCCGAAGGCATGCTGCATTACTAGCTCCGGCGCTGACCTTGATTTGCGAGAGGGTAGTGATGAACATGATGGCGAATATCAAAAGCGACGGACTGACCAGTGCTCAGCGGGCGGAAATCTATCGCCGCCAAATGCTGATCGAGCGCGATCGGCTCGAAGTAATGCACGCAAATCTACACATCATTCCTCCAGAAGATCACGACGATATAGACAAAGCGCTCTCGCTGCGTCTGGGCGCTAGCGAATCAGCAGCAAGTGACGGCGTCGTAAAAGGCAAAATCGAGGATTTCCTGATCGCCCGGATGGATCCCGACGACGACGATGAACCGATTGTCATCATGGCGTGGTCGGACCTTGCTGCTTCGATTGAGCAGGATGGGGCTGAAGAAGCAGCCGTCGCAAGACTAGCCGAGATCGGCGTGGAGCAATCTGTCCTGCGTGAAGCCATGGCGCGCAAGGTGGTCAATCAGGCGCGCATAGAGGCAGTCCGGGAATTCCGCCGCGTTCTCGCCGATCCAAGCGCGGCTTATGCTCCGGTCGAAGTGGCGGGTTATGAACCGGTGAATCCTCAAAATTCTTCACCTACTGCAGCTTCTCCCCAGCCTGTAGCCAATCAGTGGGCCACGATGACACCAAGCGAAGCGGTGCTCAAATTTTTTGAACATAATCCGCGCACAGGCGGCAAGGACGGCAAGTCGCGAAAAAAGGGCGAGCCTTGGACCTTGAAAACGCGCAACCAATTTGAACTTCCTGCACTGCTTCTAGAGCAAATCATGGATGGGCGAGCGCTGGCGACTGTCACGCATGACGATCTCGTTAAACTCGACCAGTGTTTCGAAAAGCTGCATGGACCCTCCTTTCGAAAATCCCCCCAGCATCGCGATATGACAATCTGGGAAATCATCGAGGAAACCGAAGCCAAAGTCGTTGCTGGTGAAAAAGCGATGGCGAAAGAAGCAAAGCGGAAAGGGCGAGCCGCAGATGAGAACATTAGGCCGGCCAAACACCTCTCTCGCGATGACCTTGGATTGGGCGTCGTTACGACCAACCGACATTGGGGCTTCCTGCGCCAGCTCACAGGTTGGTTTCACAAGCACCAGCCTTTGGCAGAACTGGACTACGGAGCTTTCATTATGAACGACACTCGTAACCAACGTGAACTTCAATCACCCTATACCGTGGAGCAAGGCAGGGAGATTTTCAATCTCCCGCCATGGACCGGCGCCAAATCACATGCGCGGCGAATGCAGCCAGGGGATCTGCTCGTTCACGATGCGTGGTATTTCGTGCCCCTGATCGCCTGGTATTCAGGGATGCGCCGCGATGAAATTTGCGGCCTGGAAGTCGATGATGTGCAGATTGAAGATGGTTTTTGGATCTTCAACGTTCGCGCCAATGATGTGCGCCGATTGAAGACCATTAGTTCGGCACGCAAAGTGCCGGTCGCGGAGGAATTGCAGCGATTGGGCTTGATTGATTATGTGACGGCGCTTCGTGAAGTGGGAGAGACAACCCTATTTCCGGAGCTAGCAGCTGAGAGCGGCTTGGGCCTGATGGGAGACGCCTACTATAAACGTATTTGGACCAAGATAGCCAAGGAACTCGCATTTCTTAAAGGCGGTCAAGCAATGCACGCATTTCGTCACACCGCGATAAATTCAATGAAAGGTGCTGGAATCCCATCTGAAATCAGAGCAGATTTTGCTGGCCATTCTCTAACAGGGGAAACAGAAGGACGGTATTCGAAAGCGCATATGTCACTGTTGCGTAATGCCG
>PFJE01000116.1 GCA_002783865.1 Sphingomonadales bacterium CG_4_10_14_3_um_filter_58_15 | reverse complement strand
TCGGGTGACAAATATTTCCTGCTCGACAAGATCGAGTTCATCTAGACCCGATGAACCTGCCGGCTGGAAAACTCACCAACGGGCTGATCATCGCCAATGTGGTGATCTTTCTGATAATCTGGATTTTTGGCTGGGAGCAGGACGCGGTGCTGCGCGGCGGCATGTTTCCGATCCGGCTGAGCGGCGAGGCGCTGGACCTGTCCGCGCATGGCTGGATGGTGCCAGCCTTGCTCACCCCCCTTTCATCGGCATTTCTGCACAGCGGCTTCGTCCATATCGGTTTCAATATGCTGATGCTGCTGTTTTGCGGCCGGTTCGTGGAGCAGGCGCTGGGTCCCGCTTTGATGGCGATACTCTACGTGGTTGGCGCTTATGCGGCTGCCTTTGCGCAATATGCTGTCGATAGCGTTTCGATGATTCCGATGGTCGGCGCAAGCGGCGCCATATCGGCGATCCTGGGCGCTTATGCCTTGCTTTTCGCGCGCAACCGGGTCGATGCGGTGGGACCATTTCCGGGCCATGTGGTGCGGATCGTCTGGCTGACGCTGGCGTGGATCGGCATTCAGCTGATGATCGGCCTAGCGACGAGCGGAAGCCTGCAGGGCATAGCGATTTTTGCCCATATTGGCGGATTTATAGCGGGCTTGCTGTTGACCCGGCCGCTGCTGGAATGGCGGTTTCGCAGCGCCTAGACGTCTTCCGGCAGGTCCGGCTCGAGCAGCTTGTGCAAGTGAACGACGACATATTTCATTTCGGCATCATCGACGGTCTGCTGCGCCTTTGAACGCCAGGCGTCCTCGGCTGCCTCATAGTCGGGATAGACTCCGACCAGATCCATCTCGCTGAGATTGACAAACTCTACCGCGCGGGGGTCTTTGACCCGTCCGCCCATGACGAGATGAATTTTGCTGCGTTGTTCGCTCATTTTTTGCCCTGATTATCTTCTTTTACCGCATCCTGTGCTGCGGCCATCGCGGTCTTAGCAGCCTCGATTGCTTTACTAAACAGATCTTTGAACTGTTCCCGCAAATTGTCGTTGCTGAAACCGAGCTGGCCGATCTGGTCGCGGCTTGCCTCTTTCGCCGCCTGATAGGCGGTTTTCGCGGTCTCGTTGATCTTGCGACCAGCGCGGCCGACATATTTGCCTTCGGCTTGGCTCTTCGGCAACAGCATGCCGATCAATATGCCCAAAGCGGCGCCGCCGGCGACAATGGCCAGCGGGCTGTTGGAAACGGTTTCTTCGGATTTTGCGATGGCCTTTTTTGCGGCATCCTTGGTCGCGGCAACGCTTTCGGCCGCCTTTTCGCGGCCATCGCCGAGCAGAGCCGCCGCGCGCGCCTTGCTTTCGGACATTTTCTCACGCGCCATCGCCGATGTCTCGGTGGCTTTTTCTTTTGCCGTTTCGAGCCGTTCCCGGGATGCGGCGCGGGCTTTGTCGATATTGTCGGTGAGCTTGTTCATAGTCTATTCCTCGATTGCGTCTGGCTCGGATGGTTTGCGGTTGGCGATCAGTTTGGCAATAGGTTTGCGCATCGCGATCAGCGTCGCGGTCGCGGCAACGGTCGCGGTGAGGAACGGATGGGCCCGGGCTCCATCAACTGCGCTCTGGCCGGCTTGGCGAACGCGCCGGCTGGCTTTGGTCTTGGCTTCTTCGACCAGATTTGATGGCGTGAACCGCTCTTTCGCCGCTGTCGTATCGCGCTTGAGATTTTTGCGTGCCAGTTCCCGGTCGATCGCAAGGGTTTGCAGGCTGAATATTTCGTCCTTATTTCGTGGCATCGTCATTCTCATGCATCATGTTCATCCAGCGGCAATTTTTTCGCGCCCTTGATCGCCTTGCTCGTCAGGATCGCGGCGACCAGCAGCGCTGCTCCGGTCACGATTCCGGTTGCCGCCAGTGGCCCGAGATAGTCGGTCAGGATCAGCAACAGTCCCAGGATAAACGCTATGATAGCCATTGTCCCAAAGATCAGGCCAACGCCGAACATCGTCAGAATTCGTTTTGTCGCCGCCATGTTGACCGACAGCTTTGCCCGATAATATTCAATCTCGGCATGGGCCAACAGGCGCACGTCATCGATCAGGTCGGTCACCTGCGATGTCAGCGTTTTCGCTTCCGCTTCGCCGGCAATCGAGTCGACGGTTTCTTCGGCACGACGCTCTTCATCCAAAACTGATATGTCCTTGTCCTGCAACATCCGTCACCCGTGAATATGGTGACGCCATGCTACACTCATGCGTCGGTATCATCCATCCCTGATTTGATCAGGCGGGAAACCAGAAAACCGACCACGGCGGCTGCACCGATGGCGACTGCCGGGCTTTTGCGCACAAATCCGCGCGCGTCTTCGACCATTTCGTCGATTTCCTTGGCGTTCAGCTTTTCGGCAAAAGAGGAGACGGCGTCGGCGGCGGAGCGTGCATAGTCACCGTATTTTGGGCCGACATTGTCGTCGATCGTTTTGGCGCTATCCTCGATCATCTTGCTGAGATTTTCGATCGCGTTGCCGGTGCGCTCCTTGCCCTGGCTGGCGGCCGATTTAGCCTTTGTCAGCGCGCGGTCCTTGAAATCGCCCGTGCTGGCGGTGTTGGTTGCCGCGGCTTTGGTGGCACCGGCTTTCAGCGGAGCAGCTTTCTGGGCCTTGGTCGTGCGCGTTTCAGACGTATCCTTGTTGGCGGCGCTTTTCTTCGCGGCGGGCTTCTTGGCCGAAGCCTTTGCCGTCGTTTTCGCGGTTGATTTCTTGATATCTGCCATGATCGCTAATCCCTCTTCTATTATATCTTGCCAACTGTCGTTAGCCCAAAGCGTTCCATTTATGGGTCCGTTCCTGTCGAAATGGTAGCATTTGCTTTGAAATCAAGGGGGAAAGCGTCGATAAAAGCGGTGCAATGGATTGCCAGAAGCCGGTCACCGCGATAAGGCCGAGCCCATCATTTATCTTGTTTCGGAGCCAATTCCATGACTGCAATTATCGATCTTCATGCCCGCCAGATTCTGGACAGCAGGGGCAATCCGACGGTGGAGGTCGACATATTGCTGGAAGATGGCAGCTTTGGCCGTGCGGCGGTGCCCTCCGGCGCTTCGACCGGGGCCTATGAAGCGGTCGAACTGCGCGATGGCGACAAGAGCAAATATCTCGGCAAGGGCGTGCTCAAGGCGATCGCTGCGGTCAACGGGGAGATCAAGGATGCGCTGACCGATCTTGATGCCGAAGACCAGGAAGAACTGGATGCGGTAATGATCGCGCTGGATGGTACGGCCAACAAGAGCCGTCTCGGCGCCAATGCGATATTGGGAGTCAGCCTGGCTGTCGCCAAAGCCGCAGCGGATGCGCGCGGCCTGCCATTATATCGCTATGTCGGCGGCGTTTCGGCGCATGTCCTGCCGGTGCCGATGATGAACATCATCAACGGCGGCGAGCATGCCGACAATCCGATCGATTTTCAGGAATTCATGGTGATGCCGGTCGGTGCGGATAGCCTGTCGGAAGCGGTCCGCTGGGGATCGGAAATTTTTCATACGCTGAAAAAGGGCCTGTCCGAAAAGGGTCTGGCGACCGCCGTCGGCGATGAAGGTGGCTTTGCTCCCAATCTGGGATCGACCCGCGAAGCGCTCGATTTCATCATGGCGTCGGTCGAAAAGGCCGGTTTCAAAATCGGCGACGAAGTGGTGCTGGCGCTGGATTGTGCCGCGACGGAATTTTTCCGCGACGGCAAATATCATATTTCCGGCGAGGGCAAGGTCCTGAGCCCGGCGGAAATGTCGGACTATCTGGCTGACCTGTGCCGCGACTATCCGATCAAGTCGATCGAAGATGGCATGTCGGAAGATGATTTTGAAGGCTGGAAGCTGATCACCGAGGCGGTCGGTGATACGGTGCAGCTGGTCGGCGATGATCTGTTCGTGACCAATCCCGAGCGCCTGTCCATGGGTATCAAGGATGGCCTCGGCAATTCGCTGTTGGTGAAGGTCAATCAGATCGGCACCTTGTCCGAGACGCTGGCCGCTGTCCGGATGGCGCACAATGCATCCTATACGGCGGTGATGTCGCATCGCTCCGGCGAGACCGAAGATTCCACCATTGCCGATCTGGCGGTGGCAACCAATTGCGGTCAGATCAAGACCGGCAGTCTGGCGCGGTCGGACCGGCTGGCCAAATATAACCAGCTGATCCGGATCGAAGAAGAATTGGGCAGTGTCGCCCGTTACGCGGGGCGGTCCATTTTTGGCTGATCGCCGGTTGCTCGTTTTTGTGAGGCGCTTGGGCGCTGTTGCAGGCGAATAATCGTTAAGCCTCTTGCCAGCGAATCACTTTTCTGATTCAAGAAGATTATATGGCACAGCGCGGAAAAATTGCAGATCTGATCAAGGCCGCCCTGGGCCCCGGATTCGCGCTGATGACTCTGCTGGCTATTGCTGGCTATGCAGTGCTCGGCCCCACCGGGATTTTGGCCTGGGGCGACTATCAGGCACAGCTGGAAATACGCGGTATCGAACTGGCCAAGCTGCAGACCGAGCGCGCTGCCCTGAAAAACCGGGTGGAGTTGCTTGATCCAAAGGGTGCCGACCCGGATTTGATCGGTGAATTGCTGCGCAAGAAGGTGAATGTCGTTCATCCGGACGAGATCATCGTTCCGCTGAAATAGCAATCGGCTGTTTCAAAAGGCGATCACAAATTCCGCCCATTCGGTGAGTCTAAGTGCTTGGGTAATGGAGCTGTTTTGGCTATGCTGTCGGCTCGTCAGAAAAAGGATCCCGCTCGCGTGGCAAAAGCTCCCCGGAAAACCGCCCCAGCCAAAAAACCTGCGTCGCCGAAGCGCGCGCCCGCCAAGCCAAAGCCGGTTGTACATTCTACCGGTGGGTTGAAGGCACCGATTTACAAAGCGACCAAAGAAGAGATGCTCGATTTCTATGAGCAGATGCTGCTGATCCGTCGCTTCGAAGAAAAGGCGGGGCAGCTTTATGGCCTCGGCCTGATCGGCGGATTTTGCCATCTCTATATCGGTCAGGAAGCGGTTGTTACCGGTCTGCAAACAGCGATCAACCCCGGCAAGGACAGCGTCATCACCGGCTATCGCGATCATGGCCATATGCTGGCCTGCGGGATCGACCCGAATATCGTGATGGCGGAACTCACCGGCCGCGCATCGGGTATTTCGAAAGGCAAGGGCGGTTCGATGCACATGTTCTCGGTCGAGCATGGCTTTTATGGCGGTCACGGTATTGTCGGCGCGCAGGTCTCGCTCGGCACTGGTCTCGCCTTTGCCCATAAATATAAGGAAGATGGCGGCGTCTGTCTGGCCTATTTCGGCGACGGCGCTTCCAACCAGGGGCAGGTCTATGAAAGTTTCAATATGGCGGAGCTCTGGCAGCTGCCGGTGATTTTCGTGATCGAGAACAACCAATATGCGATGGGCACCAGCGTCAACCGTTCCTCCGCCGAGGATCAATTATACCGGCGCGGCGAAAGTTTTCGGATTCCCGGGGTGCAGGTCGACGGCATGGATGTGCTCGCCGTTCGCGGCGCGGTGGAGGAAGTGTTGAAGGATGTGCGCGGCGGCGGCGGGCCGGTGCTGATGGAACTCAAGACCTATCGCTATCGCGGCCACTCCATGTCCGACCCGGCCAAATATCGCAGCCGCGACGAGGTCCAGGATGTGCGGGAGAAATCCGATCCGATCGAGCGTCTGAAAGCGGCCTTGCTGAAAAAGGGCGTGAAGGAAGAGGATCTGAAGGCGCTGGACAAGAAGGTCCGCAAGACCGTGATGGAAGCGGCTGACTTTGCCGAGGAATCACCAGAGCCGGATCTGTCCGAACTCTATACCAACGTGCTGGTGGAGCAATATTGATGGCGATCGAACTGAAAATGCCGGCCCTTTCGCCAACCATGGAAGAAGGCACATTGGCCAAGTGGTTCGTCAAGGAAGGCGATGCCGTCACGTCCGGAGATATTCTCGCCGAGATCGAAACCGACAAGGCCACGATGGAATTTGAAGCGATCGACGAAGGCGTGATCACGAAGATTCTGGTTGCAGAAGGGACCGATGAAGTGGCTGTCGGCACGGTCATCGCCGAAATGGCCGGGGAAGATGAAGAGGCCGATTCCGATACGGAAGAGAAACCGCCAGAATCGGAAGACACAAAGGAAACTGCGGAGCCTGCGGCGGCGGAAGAAGCCAAGCCTGAAATCATGGAAGCGGCACCGCCTGCGCCGATTTCGAGAGCCGATGATCCGTCCGTGCCCGAAGGCACCAGCATGGTTTCACTATCGGTTCGGGAAGCGTTGCGCGATGCGATGGCAGAGGAAATGCGCAAGGACGAAACCGTCTTTGTAATGGGCGAAGAAGTCGCCGAATATCAGGGTGCCTACAAGGTCACCCAGGGACTGCTCGAGGAATTTGGCGGCAAGCGGGTAATCGACACACCGATTACGGAGCATGGTTTTGCCGGTATCGGCGCCGGTGCCGCGATGGGCGGGCTGAAACCGATCGTCGAATTCATGACCTTCAATTTTGCCATGCAGGCGATCGACCAGATCATCAACTCGGCGGCCAAGACCAATTATATGTCCGGTGGCCAGATGCGCTGCCCGGTCGTCTTTCGGGGCCCAAATGGCGCGGCCTCCCGCGTCGGTGCGCAGCATAGCCAGAATTATGGCCCGTGGTATGCGTCGGTTCCCGGCCTGATCGTCATCGCGCCTTATGATGCGGCGGACGCCAAGGGGCTTTTGAAAGCGGCCATTCAGACACCCGACCCGGTCGTGTTTCTGGAGAATGAGCTGCTCTACGGACGCTCGTTCGACGTGCCGGAGCTTGACGATTATACGCTGCCGATCGGCAAGGCACGGATCATCCGCGAAGGCAGCGATGTCACCATCGTCAGCTATTCGATCGGAGTCGGCCTGGCGCTCGAAGCGGCGGACAGTTTGGCCGGAGAGGGCATCGAAGCGGAAGTCATCGATCTCAGGACGCTGCGGCCGCTGGATACCGAGACGGTGCTGAAGAGCCTGGCCAAGACCAACCGGATGGTCGTGGCGGAAGAAGGCTGGCCGACCTGTTCGATTGCGAGCGAAATCATCGCCTTGTGCATGGAGCGCGGCTTTGACGATCTGGATGCGCCGGTCACGCGGGTGACCAATGAAGATGTCCCGTTGCCTTATGCAGCCAATCTGGAAAAAGCGGCGCTGATCGATAGCGCCCGGATTATCGAGGCGGTGAAGAAGGTCTGTTACCGCTGATTGGTTCGCGCTTCAGGTTATGCCATCATAGGTGGAGCAACTCGCAACCGGGTCGCTGGCATTCTGTTTGTATATCTGAGTCAAATCCCGGCGATCGCGCACATTGAACGCGCTGTGCGTGGTTATCGTGCGAATGCTGGTGAATTTGTCCGATATTAGCGGCTGATAATCATATGAAATCTCGACAAAAATGACGGCTTGTCCGTCCGGCGCGCTCACTTTGGCACCGGTAGGACCCATGCCGTTGATCGGGCGAGAGGGAGAGTTGACGCCCGCGGTGCCGTAGCTTGACGGATGTATCTTTTTGCCCTTGCATCGCTGCCAATGGATATATTGACCGCCATCACTATGCTTTTCGAGGCTGCTGATGATGATACGTCCGTGCTCGAAAATATCGACGGAGCTGCCGGCCTGAAGATGCGCGCCGGTGAAAAGGTCGTTGATTTCGTTTTCGTAAATCTTCTTGACCGATAACAACGTGCCTTCGCCGATCCGGGAAGCATTGTCAGACGCATGCATCGAAACCTGGTTGACGCGCATCTTGACCATCGCAACATTTGCGACCTCGGCTCCATACATGCCAATCCCCATCAACAGGGGTAGCGAATAGGCCAGTTCGATAAGGGCCAAGCCACTGGTATTACCAGCGAGCGCCGACAAGGTCCGTTTCAGGCCACTGAATTTGCGAGTCACGTACACGTTTTTGCTTCTCCGCGAGCGGCTTGCCCACCAAATGGTTGGTTCCGAAGCACGGTGCTGGCTTCGATGATTTGATCTTCCGGAAGTCCGATCATCCCGGCCATGGGAAACAGCCGGGGATATGTGATTCTGACGGTATACAACACTGCATCCTTGGCATTACCCTGGCCGCTTATGCCCCGGTCCTCGTCCCAGCTGTCATTGCCATTGGAGTCATCATAGGGTTCACCATCGTTGCACTCGCCATCATTATTGCTGTCGGTAAAATCTTCCGGTTTTGCGACGTCGGAAAAATTGCTGTAATTGCGGCGATTAAAGTCGAAGCTTGAAATCGGCTCCTCCTGCAGAATGGGCAGCATCAGCTCCCTAACTCTGTCGTCGATAGCGCCAGCGTTTGCCGCGCCGTCATCAAGGCTGGCATCGCGCGCGGCCTTTTGCACCGAACCTTGCAGGATAGCGGTCGCATAGATCTTGTGCCCGATATCCAGCATGCCCATGATCAAGAGAATGAGCACCGGCGCGACGAGCGCGAATTCAACCAGCGCGGCGCCCGCCTCGTGCTTTTTGAATACACGCAGTTTTTTGATCAATCTGCGCATCAGTTGGTCAGTCGCAGTTGCGAGATATCATTGGCGATGGTGCGGAAATTGTCGAGCAACTGCGCGCTATTGGCGGCATTATAGAATTTCCCCGAGGTGGCGCAATTCTGCAAATTGGTAATCGAACTGGAACTGACGCCATTACCAAAGGAGACCACCCACAAGGTGATATTCTGGTTTTTGATGGCGTTACACATCGCCAGAAAACGACTGTTCACCTGCGTCGTCAGATCGTTGCTGGATGGTGCGCTGTTTGCCGAGGTGCGGCGACGATCATACCATT
>PFJE01000020.1 GCA_002783865.1 Sphingomonadales bacterium CG_4_10_14_3_um_filter_58_15 | reverse complement strand
CCAATCGTATCAATGGTGAAGTTGAGAAAGCGGATCTGGACCGGTTCGGGCAAATTGTCGAAAAATCCGAGCTGCTGCTCCGGCGTCTCGAGGCCCGTGATCTTGATCCCCCGGGCGGCTGCCTGGGCCATCAATGCATCGTCAGCCCCCTGATCAGAGGCATAGCCATTGCGCATCAGCGGGATCAGCGACAGATTGACGCTGGCGAACCAGGGTTCCAGCGCATCGAACGCGGCGAGCGGCAGGTTTAGCTCTGTCAGCACCGCTTCATATTTGGCCCGATCATCGACGGTCAATTTGTCGCGCAGCGATATACCGGTCTTGTCGATCGCCAGATCATTGACGATTTTCACCATCACCGCTGGATCGGGTTTGATCATTTCGACGACCAGTTCCTCTGACGCATCGAAACTGTCCTTCACCGCCTCATCGAACCAGGTCATCCCGGGCTTCAGGATATGGACGGTCCCGAACAGATAGATGGTGGTGTCCTCGTCCTTGATTACCCAGAGCGCCGGGTCGGCATCATCCGGCATGACGGCGGGTGCAGAATCTGCCACGGGAACGGCATCGCTGCCCGCGCTGGCGCTTTCCGCCGGCATCGCCGCGCAGGCGTTGAGGGAAAGAGACAGCGGAAGAAGTAGGGCGGCAAAAAGCCAGTGACGCGGCATGAAGAGGGTGCTCCGGCAAGGGGTGGAAGGGGCTTCATTGAACAAATGACGACAAATGCCCAGCAAATTTTGACCGTCGGTCTGGCGGCACTGGCGAGGGCTGCATAAATCTGTTAATCGGGTGATTAAATCAAGGAGTTTTCCGATGAGCACGATCCACGCCCGCACCTGTCATATCTGCGAAGCCAATTGCGGTGTCCTGGTCGAGGTCGAGGGGCGCGAAATCTTGTCGATCAAGGGCAACCCCGATCATGTTCTGAGTCGCGGCCATATCTGTCCCAAGGCGACCGCGATTGCCGATCTGCAAGACGATCCCGACCGCTTGCATAAGCCGGTCAAGCAAGTGGACGGCCAGTGGCAGGAAATCGGCTGGGAACAGGCCTTTTCGGAAATTGCCGCCAAGCTGCTCGATCTGAAGGGGCAGGGCGCCAAGCCAGCCATGTATATGGGCAATCCCAGCGCCCATGATTATGGCATTTCCACCCAGATCAGCACCTTGCGCCACGCCATCGGCGTCAAAAATCTCTATTCCGCCTCGACTCTCGACCAGATTCCGCATCATGTCGTGCAATATCATATGTACGGCCATGTCAGCCTCGCCGCCGTCCCGGATATCGACCGCAGCCAATATCTGCTGATCATCGGCGGTAACCCGGCGGCGTCCAATGGCAGCATCTGGACCGTGCCCGACTTCAAGAAGCGGGTGAAGGAAATGCGCGCGCGGAATGGCAAGCTGGTGGTGATCGACCCGCGCCGGACCGAAACTGCCAAGCTGGCCGACGCACATCATTTTGTGCGGCCGGGGACGGATACGGCCTTGTTGATCGGAATCCTGAAAAGCGTTTTCGACGGTGGCCTCGCCGATACCTCCCGGCTCGACACAATCCTTGACGATAGCTGGAGCGCCATTGAACCCGCTATCGCTGGCTTTGATATGGATCAACTCGCCGCCCATTGCGGCATTTCGGTCGAGGTCATGCAGGAATTGGCGGCGCAACTGGCCGCTGATCAGCCCGCCGCGATCTATGGCCGGATGGGGGTCTCGGTCTGCGAATTTGGCACGCTCAACCAGTGGCTGATCCAGGTGATCAATATCGCCGCCGGCAATCTCGACCGGGTCGGCGGCACGATGGTGCCGGAACCGGGGCTCGATACGATTAATTTGGTCGGCAGAGGATCGGTGCGAACGGTGGAAACCGGGCGCGGTTCGATGCCCTCGGTGATGGGTGAATTGCCGATGGTGACCTTTGCCGACGAAATGCTGCGCGACGACAAAGAACGCATCCGCTCGCTGTTCGTGGTCACCGGCAATCCGGTCCTGTCCTCGCCCGATGGCGCGAAACTGGACCGGGCCCTCGAAAGCCTCGACCTGATGGTCTCGTTCGACATGTATGTCACCGAGACCAGCCGGCACGCCGACTATATCCTGCCGCCCTGCGGACCATTGGAAAAGGATCATTATCCCTTCTTCTTCGGGCCGCTGGCGATCCGCAACTATGCCAGCTACTCACCGGCGATTCTGCCGCTGCAGGACGGCGAAAAGACCGACTGGGAAATCATCGCCGAACTGGCGCGCGAAATCCTGGCGCAGGACGGCCAGGATGTCCCCAATATCCGCGAACCGCGCGATGTGCTCGACGGCATGCTGCAAAGCTCGCCCGCCGGCCTGACCCTAGCCGCGGTGGAAGCGGCGCCCAATGGCATCGATCTCGGCCCGCTGCGCCCCTGCATGGCCGACCGGCTGCGCACCGAGGACAAGCTGATCCACTGCGCCCATCCTGATTTTCTGGCGGAGCTCAAGCGCTTTGCCGCCTCGCTTGCGACCGAGCAGCCCGACAGCCTGCGCCTGATCGGTCGCCGCCATGTCCGCCAGAACAACAGCTGGCTGCACAACAGCAAGCGGCTGCTCAAGGGAGCGGACCGCTGCACCTTGATGATCCACCCCGATGACGCCAAGGCGCGCGGTCTGCATGACGGCGATATGGCCAGCATCACCAGCCGGGTGAACAGCGTCGATATCCTGGTCGAGGTCAGCGATGACGTCATGCCCGGTGTGGTGTCGATTCCGCACGGCTTCGGCCATGGCCGCAAAGGCGTCGGTCTGTCTGTGGCGCGCGAGAAACCCGGCGTTTCGATCAATGATCTGACCGATACGGAAGCGTTTGACCCGCTGTCCGGCAATGCCGTCCTGAATGCGGTGCCGGTAACGGTGGCGAGGGTTGAGGAGCTGGTTGCGGCGGAATGATCCTGGGTTTCGTGCAATGTGCTCCGCACTTGATGCGGAGCCCTGCATGGGGGGCTCCTCTTCGCCGCCAGAGCTCCGCATCAAGTGCGGAGCACAACCCTTCTTGCAATTGAAGCCAATCCTCCCTTGACCCTCGTGCCCGCCTTCGCCAAAGCAGCGCGTAAATATTGCCTTCGCGTAGAAAGCCCAGATTTTGTCCGACAAGAAGCCGCTCAGCTTCCAGCAGATCATCCTGAAACTCCATGAATATTGGGGCAATCAGGGCTGCGCGATCCTGCAGCCCTATGACATGGAGATGGGGGCAGGGACGTTCCACACCGCCACCACCCTGCGCGCGCTTGGTCCCGATCCGTGGAAAGCCGCCTTTGCCCAGCCTTGCCGCCGCCCGACCGACGGCCGCTACGGCGAAAATCCCAACCGGCTGCAGCATTATTACCAATATCAGGTGATCCTCAAGCCATCGCCGCCGGATATCCAGCAGCTCTATCTCGACAGCCTGTCGGTGATCGGCATCGATCCGATGCTGCACGATATCCGCTTTGTCGAGGATGACTGGGAAAGCCCGACGCTCGGCGCCTGGGGTCTCGGCTGGGAAGTCTGGTGCGACGGCATGGAGGTCACCCAGTTCACCTATTTCCAGCAGATGGGCGGCTTCGACTGCAAGCCGGTATCCGGCGAACTGACCTACGGGCTCGAGCGGCTGGCCATGTACATCCAGGGCGTCGATAGCATCTATGATCTGGATTATAACGGTGCTGGAATGACTTACGGCGATATCTTCCTGGACAATGAGAAGCAGATGTCGGAGTGGAATTTCGAGGTCGCCAATACCGACACGCTGCTCGAGCTATTCAACAAGGCCGCCGCCGAATGCGAGAATTGCCTCGACAGGAAACTGCCGATCCCTGCCTATGAGCAGGCGATCAAGTCGAGCCATGTGTTCAACCTGCTGCAGGCGCGCGGCGTGATTTCGGTCCAGGAACGCGCCAGCTACATGGGGCGTGTGCGGGATCTCGCCAAGGGCAGCTGTGAAGCGCATATGGTGAAGAACGGATGGGCAGCGTGATGGCACTCGCAAAATCCTACCCGGCACGGGGAGGGGGACCACGAAGTGGTGGAGGGGGCTCTCCCCAACCGCAGGCTTTGCGTTCAGACGCGCGCCCCCTCCGTCACGCGCTACGCGCGCGCCACCTCCCCATGAATGGGGAGGATTTATGACCGATTTCCTCCTCGAACTGCTCTCCGAAGAAATCCCCGCCCGCATGCAGGCAAAAGCCCGCATCGACCTCGAGCGACTGTTCACCGAGCAACTGGCCGCAGCCGGCCTGAAAGCCGGCACTATCACCGTCTACTCGACGCCAAGGCGGCTGGCCCTTATCGCCACCGACCTGCCGGCCGAAACCGAAGCGGTCAGCGAGGAAGCCAAGGGCCCGCCGGAAGGCGCGCCCGATCAGGCGATCGACGGCTTCTGCCGCAAAAATGGCGTCACCCGCGAGCAGCTGGAAGTGCGTGACGTCAAGGGGCGTCCGACCTGGTTCGCGGTGATCAACAAGCCCGGCCGCGCGACGCGCGATGTGCTCGCCGAAGCCATTCCGGCCATTATCAAGACCTTCCCGTGGCCGAAATCAATGCGCTGGGGCGATGCCAGCATCTCGACCGAAAGCCTGCGCTGGGTGCGGCCGCTGAGCGGCATCGTCGCGATATTGGGCGACGATCTGGTGCCATGCGAGATTGACGGCATAGAGTCGGGCTACGAAACGGTCGGCCATCGCTTCCAGCACTCTGTCCCGCTCGTCTCGAGCGAAGTCGAGAGACCGGCGGCAGAGAGCGATCCCAACGTGTCTCGACTACGCTCGACACGAACGGAACCCGGGCGGATAACCATCGGCAACGCCGCCGATTATGCCGAAAAACTCCGTGCCTGCCATGTCATCGTCGATCATGAGGAACGCCAGAATATCATCCGCGACGGTGCCGCCAAGGCTGCATCGGACGCCGGACTGGACCTCGTCGAGGATGAAGGCCTGGTGATCGAGAATGCGGGACTGACCGAATGGCCGGTGCCACTGCTCGGCAGCTTTGATCCCGCGTTTCTGGATGTACCGGAAGAGGTGATCCAGCTGACCGCCCGGGTGAACCAGAAATATTTTGTCTGCAAATATCCTCCCAATGCGCAGCATGGGGAGGGGGACCGCGCGCAGCGTGGTGGCCACGGGTTCGCTAGCGAACCCGGCTCCGTCGGACAAGCTGCCCCCGGCAGCTTGTTAAGACCGACTACGCCCCCTCCGTCAGCCGTACCGGCTGCCACCTCCCCGTCGCTTGGCGACAGGGAGGAAAAGCTGGCGCCTTATTTCGTCTGCACAGCAAACATAGCCGCCAGCGATGGCGGCAAGGCAATCATCGCGGGGAATGAAAAGGTCCTCGCCGCACGGCTCTCCGATGCAAAATTCTTCTGGGAGCTTGACCAGAAGACCAAGTTGGAGGATCATGCAAAGAAATTGGGCAACATCGTGTTCCACGAGAAATTGGGAACGGTTGCCGACAAGGTAGAGCGTGTGGCCAGGCTGGCTGAGTGGTTGGCGTCTTTAGAAGGGACTGGGTTACTCCGTGCCAACCCGGAACAGACCAAGCAGGCCGCACGTCTCTGCAAAGCCGATCTCGTCACCGAAATGGTCGGCGAGTTCCCCGAGTTGCAAGGCTTGATGGGCGGTTATTATGCAGAGAAACAAGGGCTTCCGGTAGAAGTCTCACACGCGATCAGAGATCATTACAAGCCGGTCGGGCAGGGCGATGATGTGCCGACCGATCCGGTTACGGTTTGGGTGAGTCTGGCGGATAAGTTGGATACTTTGGTTGGGTTTTTTGCTGCCGGAATGTCACCCACAGGATCTAAAGACCCGTTTGCACTTAGACGTGCAGCGCTTGGGATTATCCGTTTGCTGCAATCTGCCAGCATAAATGTGCCTTTGAATGAATTGATCAAGTTTGCATGGTTCAGCCATGCTACCACCCTTATGAACTCGAACGAACCAGTTGTGTTATTGGTCCCAATGTCCAACTTTACTGGCGGTGATTTTAGTCTTCGATCGGCAGGCGATCTTAAGTTAGATATGAACTGGAAAATGATCCATCTTCTATCTCATATACCTCAAAACGGAGAATTCCATTCCATAGCTTGGTTGCCCGGTGGTGTTAATGAAGTTGGCAAGGGGCAAACAGATTATGGCAAATTTAGTGATGGCATAGACATCGAATTATACTCATTTGCAGAAGTATCTGAAAGTTTACTGGAATTCTTCGCCGACCGCCTAAAAGTCCAGCAACGCGAAGCGGGCGTCCGTCACGATCTGATCGACGCGGTGTTCGCACTCGGCGGCGAGGATGATCTGGTGCGTCTGCTCGCCCGGGTGAAGGCCTTGCAGGCCTTTGTCGAGACCACGGACGGGGAGAACCTGCTTGCGGGGTATAAGCGGGCTTCGAATATCTTGAAGAAGGAGGATGCTGGTGCTCCGCACTTGATGCGGAGCTCTGGAGGCGAGGAACTGGCCTCCGGGCAGGGCTCCGCATCAAGTGCGGAGCACAAACCGCTGTCCTACACCCCCGAAAAAGCCGAACAGGCCCTCATCGACGCGCTCGATGCGGCGCAGCCACGGGTAACCGCCGCGATCGAGGCAGAGCAGTTCGAAACCGCCATGACCGCACTCGCCGCGCTCCGCGCTCCGATTGACCAGTTTTTCGAGGATGTGACCGTGAACGACGATGACGAAGCAAAGCGTGAAGCCCGGCTTGCCCTGCTCGCACGCTTTCGCAATGCCGTCCATCAAGTCGCTGATTTTTCAAAGATTGAAGGATGATATCGGGCGCTTTTCTTGTCTGCACCGTCGCCCCAGCGAAGGCTGGGGTCCAACCCAATTTTGAGTTGTTCCGGAAGACTGGTCTGGATCCCAGCCTTCGCCGGGATGACGTTTTCATATTAGCGAGATAGATGATGACCCAATATGTATATCGTTTCGGTGGCGGCATGGACGCGGACGGTGCGCCGTCGGACAAGACCGAGGCCCGCAATCTGCTCGGCGGCAAGGGCGCCAACCTTGCGGAAATGGCCAATATCGGCCTGCCGGTGCCGCCCGGATTCACCATCTCGACCGAAATGTGTACGCGCTATTATGCCGAAGGCGGCCAATATCCCGACAGCGTCCAGGACGAAGTCGCGCAGGGCGTGGCCCATATCGAATCCGTCACCGGCAAGACATTCGGCGATCCGGCCGATCCGCTGCTGGTCTCGGTCCGCTCCGGTGCCCGCGCCTCGATGCCGGGCATGATGGACACGGTGCTCAACCTCGGCCTGAACGACGAGACGGTCGAGGGTCTGGCGAAAACCTCGGGCGACGAGCGCTTTGCCTGGGACAGCTACAGACGCTTCATCCAGATGTATTCCGATGTGGTGCTCGAACTCGACCATGACGCGTTCGAAGAAGCGCTGGAAATCATCAAGGAAGACAATGGCTTCTTCACCGACACGGAGATGGAATCTAAGCATTGGAAGGCTCTCGTCACGGAATATAAGGGCCTGGTCGAGAAACTCTGGGGCAAGCCCTTCCCGCAGGATGTCCATGACCAGCTTTGGGGCGCGGTCAGCGCCGTCTTCGGCAGCTGGCAGGCGGAACGGGCCAAGGTCTACCGCCGTCTCAACGATATTCCCGGCGAATGGGGCACTGCGGTCAATGTCCAGGCGATGGTGTTCGGCAATATGGGCGAAACCAGCGCCACCGGCGTCGCCTTCACCCGCAATCCGTCGACCGGCGAGAGCCTCTATTACGGCGAATGGCTGATCAACGCGCAGGGCGAGGACGTGGTCGCCGGTATCCGCACCCCGCAATATCTCAGCAAGGCGGCGCGCGAAGAGGTCAATGCCAAGCCGCTGTCGATGGAAGAAGCGATGCCGGAGACCTACAAGGAACTGGCCGCCGTCTTCGACCTGCTCGAACGCCATTACCGCGACATGCAGGATATCGAATTCACCGTCGAGCGCGGCAAACTGTGGATGCTGCAGACCCGCTCCGGCAAGCGCACCGCCAAGGCAGCGCTGAAAATCGCCGTCGACATGGCCCATGACGGCCTGATCAGCGAGGAAGAAGCGGTGATGCGGGTCGATCCGATGGCGCTCGACCAATTGCTCCACCCGACGCTCGACCCCGAGGCCGAGCGCGATGTACTGACCACCGGCCTGCCGGCCTCGCCCGGTGCCGCCAGCGGCCTGATCGTGTTTGACAGCGATACCGCCGAACGGCGCACCGAAATGGGCGATGACGTCATCCTGGTGCGGACCGAGACTTCGCCCGAAGATATCCACGGCATGCATGCCGCCAAGGGCATATTGACGGCGCGTGGCGGCATGACGTCACATGCCGCTGTGGTTGCCAGAGGCATGGGCAGACCTTGTGTTTCCGGCGCCGGCACCGTGTCGATCAACAATGAAACCAAGACCATGAAGGTCGGCGACCGCGAGCTCAAGGAAGGCGATCTGCTGACCATCGACGGCAGCAATGGCCAGGTCATGGCCGGCCGTGTCGCCACCATCCAGCCCGAGCTGGTCGGCGATTTCGGCGTGCTGATGGTCTGGGCCGACAAGGTCCGCCGCCTTGGCGTCCGCACCAATGCTGAAACACCGCTCGATTGCCAGGTGGCGCGCGATTTCGGGGCCGAGGGCATCGGCCTGTGCCGGACCGAACATATGTTCTTTGACGCGAACCGGATTACCGCGGTGCGCCAGATGATCCTCGCGCCCGACGAAAAGGGCCGCCGCGCCGCGCTGGCCAAACTGCTACCCGAGCAGCGCGACGATTTTCGCCAGATATTCGAGGTCATGGTCGGCTTGCCGGTCACCATCCGTCTGCTCGATCCGCCGCTGCACGAATTCCTGCCGCACCATCAGTCGGAGTTTGAGGAAGTGGCGAAAGCCGCCGATGTCGGCGTCGAAACGCTGAAGCAGCGGGCCAATGAGCTGCACGAGTTCAATCCGATGCTCGGCCATCGCGGCTGCCGTCTTGGCGTCACTTATCCCGAAATCTACGAGATGCAGGCGCGGGCGATCTTCGAAGCCGCCTGCGAAGTGGCGGAAAAGAGCGGCGAAGCCCCGATTCCCGAAGTCATGATCCCGCTCGTCGCCACCGCGCGCGAACTGGAACTGATGAAGGACGTGGTCGACCGGATGGCTAGGGAAGTCTTCGCCGAAAAGGGCCGCGAGATCGAATATCTGGTCGGCACGATGATCGAACTGCCGCGCGCGGCGCTGATGGCCGGCGCGATCGCCGAACATGGCGAGTTTTTCAGCTTTGGCACCAATGATCTGACCCAGACCACGCTAGGTGTCTCCCGCGACGATGCCGGGCGGTTCCTGACCCAATATGTCGACAAGGGCATTTTTCCGCGCGACCCGTTTGTCAGCCTCGATATCGAGGGTGTCGGCCAGCTCATTGAAATCGCCGCCGAACGGGGCAGGGCAGCCCGCCCCGGCATCAAGCTCGGCATCTGCGGCGAGCATGGCGGCGATCCCGCTTCGATTGCCTTCTGCGAGAAAACCGGCCTCGATTATGTCAGCGCCTCACCCTATCGCGTGCCAATCGCCCGGCTAGCCGCGGCACAGGCGGCCTTGTCGCAGAAATAGAATGAGTGCTCCGCACTCGATGCGGAGCTCTGGCGGCACGAGCTTTTGCATGGCACAGGGCTCCGCATCGAGCGCGGAGCACCGATGCGGTTGCAATGTTCGGAAATGTTGGGCCAGCAGGGCAATTATGGGTTGCCAGCGGGACCTTCACCCCCTATCTGCACCGTCTGGTTAGCGCCCATAGCTCAGCTGGATAGAGTACTTGACTACGAATCAAGGGGTCGGGAGTTCGAATCTCTCTGGGCGCACCACCTTTCCTCCTTTTGCAGATATGGCCCAAGGTGCACTTGCGCGCGGCCCCTTGCTGTCCTAAATTGTCGGCACTGCACCCGCTGAACCGAAGGACCCGACTTGGCCGATTATTCAAACTCCATCGCCGACGCGCTCGCCGAGCGCGAAGCCTCGAAAGTTCCGGTACCCGACGAGGTCCAGGAAGCGGTGCGGACGCTGCTCCGCTGGGCCGGGGACGATCCCGAGCGCGAGGGGCTGATCGACACTCCGAAACGCGTCGCGCGGGCGTGGAAGGAATATTGCGAGGGCTATGGTGAAAATCCCGCCATGCATCTGGCCCGCACCTTCGAGGAGGTCGGCGGCTATGACGAGCTGGTGCTGCTCAAGGACATTCCGTTTCACTCGCATTGCGAACATCATATGGCGCCGATCATCGGCAAGGCGAGCATCGCCTATATGCCGACCGACAAGGTGGTCGGTATTTCCAAACTGGCCCGGGTGCTGCACGGCTTTGCCCGGCGGCTGCAGGTTCAGGAACGGCTGACCGCCGAAGTCGCGGAATGCATCTGGGACAATCTGAAGCCGCAGGGCGTCGCTGTCGTGATCGAGGCGAGCCACAGCTGCATGACCGCGCGCGGCGTACGGACTCCCGGTGTCGGTATGGTGACCAGTCGTTTGCGGGGATGTTTCCTCGACGATGCGCGCAGCCGCAAGGAAGTCATGAGCCTGATGGGCTATTGATCGGAAGCTTGATCAGCGCATCCATTTTCGCATCAGATTATACTGGACCGCTTGCAGTCTGGTGTAATTTTCGTGGGCCATGTTGAGGCCCTCCAGCGCCGCCACTTCGTTCAGTTCGTACATCAGGTTGCGGTTCATTACATCGGGAATTTTGCTCTGGATGAAGGTGATCGCGACCATGCGCTCGCCTTCGGTGACCGGTTCGACCTCGTGCAATGTATAGGATGGATAGACGATCGCCGTCCCCGGGATGCCCTTGAACCGCATCCCCGCTTCGCCCTGCGTGACATGCAAGGCGCCGCCCTTACAGTCGTTTACGTCGCTCAGGAATATGGTGCAGCTCAGATCGGAGCGGAGCGGACCATCGGCGAGGGGAATGATGGCGCTGTCGGCATGCAGCCCATAGTTCATGCCCGGCTTGTAGCGCGTGATTAGCGGCGGCGCGACCTTCTCGGGAAAGGCAAAGTCGACAAATTCACGATTGGCCATCAGCGCGTCGTTCAGGATTTTCGACGATTTCTCATAGCCTTGGACGTCATGCAGCTGCAGATTATTCTTCACCTTGCTGTGCGGATTGCTGATCTTGCCGTCGACAAATTTCGCCTTGTCGGCGATATTTTTCAATTCCCTGATCTGGGCCTGATTCAATAGACTGAGTTGCTTAAACATTATCGTCTCGATTCCGCTGCTGCTATTGCGGCGGCCACTATCGGAAAGCGCCACGCCAATTGATCGGCCCATAGCAGTGTCTGCTGGATGTCGTCAGCATGATTTTTTCCGGCTTCGGCCAAAAGCTCCTCGCGCAGGGATGCGCTATAATCATATTCGGGCGCTTTGGAATAGCTGGTCATGATCGGGCTGGAGACCAAATGCTCGGCCTGCTGCGGCGACATATCCCGACCGAAATGGCTTGCCGCCCGCTGCAACTGCTCGCTGGGGCGCTCCAGAAAATCATCAAAGTCCATCCAGGCGATCTTTGCCTCGGGGCAATGGCGCTGCGCGTCACAGAGCGTGACCATCTCGCACAGCCACCCCAGGGCGGCTGTCTGGGCAAGCGATAGTGTTTCTTTCTTTTCCCATGGTTCGCCGCAATGCTGTTCGAGGCGATATAGCCTTGCATCGGCCAGCGCTGCCGCTTCTTGCTTCGATGAATCCCCGGCCAATATGGTCTGCAAATAGCGCTCGAGCGAAGTGAACAGGAATAGCGCAGTGCCTTGTGCGGCCAGCAAAGGCCGCGCCAGCGGGCTGACAAAACTGCTGGCCTTGATCATCACCCGCTGGTCGGCGTGAAACGCACGCGACAGCCAGCTTTCGACCTGATCCAGACGGTTGGCCCGCTCGTCGACCGACCAGCCAATTTCCGCTGGCTGGTTCACATATTCGTCGGCCAACTGCCGCAAGATCGCCGACTCCCGCAGCGCCAATACGCTATCCAGTTCACCCAGCAACCGCGAAATCAGGGTCGACCCGACATGGCCGATATGGAAAATATAGTGCGGCTTGGGAAGCGGCGGTAACGGCACAGTGGCAACATCAGCCCAGTCAACGACCTGCCGCTGAAGGTCGGGAGTGAAAAGCCGCTGATCAAGAAAACTGGCCTCGCGGAAAGCGGTCTCGCTCATCGTCGACAGCAGCACCTGATCCTTTTGCAGATCAGCGAGATGCGGAAAAAGGGCCGCATCCTGTGCAAAAATGGCTTGCCAACTGTTGTTCAATCCCGCCTCCAAAGAAAAAGCCCGGATCTGGGACATCGTCTTGCGACGATCCGGATCCGGGCTTTCGATAGCAAAGTCAGAATAGGACTATTCCTTGGTTTCGGCGTCGTCCTGCTCTTCTGTTTCGGTAGCGTCCGCGGCAACTTCAGCAACGTCTTCGCCGCCTTCTTGAGCGCCATCTTCTTCAGCGACATCGTCTTCGCTGTCGGGCGAAAGGGCTGCAGCGGCCAGTTCAGCCTGATCTTCTTCGAACATCTGCTGGATCACGTCGACGCCGTCTTTCTGCAGATCGGCTTCGTCATCCGAACGGGCGACATTCGCCTGAATGTTGACGCTGACTTCCGGGTGGAGACGGATGCGAACATCGAAAACGCCCAGTGTCTTGATCGGCTTTTCCAGGATGACCATGCTCTTCTCAACGACGGAGCTCTTGCCGTCGGCGTTCAGGGCTTCGACAATGTCGCGAACCGACACGGAACCATAAAGCTGGCCGCTGGCAGACGATGCGCGGATCAATACGATCTGCTTGCCATCGATGCTGCCGGATGCTGCTTCTGCTTCCTTGCGCTTGGTTTCATTGTCCGCTTCGATCTGCTGACGATTGGCTTCGAAAACCTTCTTGTTCGCCTCGTTGGCGCGCAGGGCTTTCTTGTTCGGCAGCAGGAAATTGCGGGCATAGCCGTTCTTGACAGTGACGATATCGCCAATGTTGCCGAGCTTCTCTACTCGTTCGAGCAAAATAATATCCATTGTTTCGCTCCTACTTCACGAGATAAGGCAGCAGGCCGAGATGGCGGGCGCGTTTGATAGCTTTGGAAAGCTCGCGCTGCTTCTTGGCGGATACTGCGGTGATACGACTTGGCACGATCTTGCCGCGTTCAGAGATAAATCCCTGCAGCGTCTTCACGTCTTTATAGTCGATGGGCTTTGCGTTTTTGCCGGAAAAGGGGCAGCTTTTGCGGCGACGGAAAAATGGACGTCCCATGTTTTAACTCCTTCTCTGGCTTAATTGTCGTCGCGGCGCGGTTTGCGTTCGCGCTCGCGTTCGGGTTTGCGCATCATCACGGACGGGCCTTCTTCATGCTCGTCGACGCGGATGGTCAGAAAACGGATGATATCTTCGTTGATCCGGGTCTGGCGTTCGAGTTCCAGGACAACGCTGCCCGGAGCATCAAGACGCAGCATGACATAATGTGCCTTGCGGTTCTTCTGGATCTTGTAGGCGAGCGTACGCAGGCCCCAGGTTTCGGTCAGAACGACCTTGCCTTCATTCGATTCAACAATTTTGGTGGCTTCCTGCGCAAGAGCATCAACCTGAGACTGGCTCAGATCCTGTCGCGCAAGGAAGACATGCTCATACATTGGCATGCAATCATTCCTTCATTTACCGCCGATCGCTGACGCCGCACCATGCAGACACGCCCCTCCGGCTTTCTTCGTTTTCCGGGCGAAAAGGCAGAGCAGATCAGCCGGAAGCGGCGCCTATGGCTGAATTGATATCGGAATGCAAGAACGGTTTTCGAGCGAGCTCATCTCCGGCACCAGCGTCTTTACCAATCTGCAACTACTGTGGCTTACTGTTCTTAAACGATATGGTTAAGCGAGAAGATGTAACGAATGAACGCCAATTCATCCATCAGCAGTGCAAGCTTGGATACTAACGCGAAGCTTTCCGGCTCCCGTGGTTTTTTTGGCAATATCAGTTCGCGGCTCGGTTCGCAGCCGCTAATGGGATCATGCAACATAAAAGCCGCCGACGCTCTTCTGCTGTTGCAGAGTTATGAGGAAAGCCAGCAGGGTTGGTTTTGGTCTACCGATGCTTCCGGAAACCTTACCTATATAACCGAATCTGTTGCCAGAGCGCTCGGTGGCGCATCGGCTGAACTGCTTGGCAAGCCGATGGCCTCGCTGTTTTGCAAGTCCGCCGATGATGACGCCGGTTCCAGAACACTGCCATTCATCCTGACAAAAAAGGTTAAATTTAGTGGCCTTGAAGTGCAGGCCGCCAGCTCGGAAGAGGAGTGTTGGCTGTCGATTTCGGGCCGGCCCTATCATGACAAATCGGGTAATTTTCTGGGCTTTCGAGGCAGTGGTTCCGACGTAACAGCGCAACGCAAACTGACGTCAGACACATCACGATTGGCAATGTTTGATTCCCTGACCGGCCTTGCAAACCGCGCCAGCATGGCAAAGAAGCTCGAGACGACGTTAGCGGCCTACCGTTCACAACAACGGGCCTGTGCCGTGATGTTGGTCGATCTGGATCGTTTCAAGCAGGTTAATGATACATTGGGTCACCCTACCGGTGATGCGCTGCTGAAGCTGGTGGCGGAGCGCCTGTTGAAAGTCGTTGGGCAAGCCGGCGAAGTTTGCCGCCTGGGAGGCGATGAATTCCAGATCATGCTGCGCGACTGTGATGATCGCGGAGTCTTGGGGGATCTGGCGAGCAAAATCATCCGCAGTTTATCGCAGCCTTATTCGGTCGGTGGTCATCGCTGCATCATTGGTGCATCGATCGGTATCGCGGTCAGTCCGTTCGATGGGCTGACGAGCGAAGAGATTGTGAAAAGTTCCGACCTGGCGCTCTACGAAGCCAAAGGCAATGGCCGCGGGCGATTCCGTTTTTATTCAAAGGAGCTCCAACGATCAGTCGAAGAACGGCAGGTGCTGGCAGAAGATTTGGAAAATGCGATAACCAACGGAGAGCTGGAACTCGCCTATCAACCGATCGTCAATGCTCAGACAAACGTCGTGGAGGGTTTTGAAACTCTCCTGCGTTGGAATCACGTCAAACGGGGTCGAATTTCTCCGGCCCTGTTTATTCCGATCGCAGAGGAGGCCAATCTGATCTGGGAACTGGGGGAATGGGTCATTCACCAGGCATGCAAAGATGCAGCGCAATGGCCTTGCAAAGCCCGGGTTGCGGTAAATGTGGCTCCCAGCCAGTTTGCCAATCAACGTTTTCCCAAAATAGTCGATGCGGCGCTGCAGGCGTCTGGCCTGTCTCCAGAACGGCTGGAAATTGAGATCACCGAAGGCGTGTTCACGGGTGAAGCCCATGAGACCGACGCCATGTTTCAGGCTCTCAAAAGCAGAGACGTTCGCTTGGTTCTGGACGATTTTGGCACTGGCCATTCGTCGCTTGGTCATTTGCAGACAGCACCATTTGATAAAATCAAGATCGACCAGAATTTTGTGCGCGGGGCCACCGAACCGGGATCGCGCAATGGCGCGATTATCGCTGCGATTGTTGCGCTAGCAGAAGCGATCGGTATGGAAACGACCGCTGAAGGCATCGAGACAATGGACGAATTTGACCTGATCAAAAAATTGAATGTCAGCCACGTTCAAGGTTACGTCTACAGCGAAGCCGTTAGCAATGCAGATCTGGTCGAAAATCTCGCGGGTGGTCAATGGACTATTGAACCGACCGGTCCGGCCCATCATCGCAATGATCGGCTATCGATGTACCGCAAAGTGCGGATGATCCATGAAAATCATGTCTATTCCATCGTGATCCGCAATCTTTCGGTGACGGGGGCACTGGTGGAAGGATTGTATAATGTGCCGATCGGCACCAAATTCGTGATCGATTTTGGTGACGGGCAACTGGCTGTCGCGACGGTCTGTCGGTCCACCCGCAATCAACAGGGCATAAAATTTGAAACGCGTCTGGTCAGTGACGGCAATGGCGGGCTGTGCACGAGCAGGCGCGTATCACCTTATTTGATCGCGGAAGCCGGACTGGAAGTTCCCAATTTGCCGGCAGGCCATGTTCCCACCAGAAAGATGGATGCCGACTCGCTGTCTTTGCCCGCGTTCAGCACCGTCGCGGACTGGGAAGCTACCAAAGTTAAAGCAAAATAAGGCCTAAGGCTCCACCAAGCCAAAGGCAAAAAGAAGGGCGCTCTCCTTTTGGAGAGCGCCCTTCAACACGATGGAGCCTCGCGATCGAGTCGCAATTATCGCAAGTCTTCCACCGAAACCCATCCTTTCGTCCCGTAATTGTCGCTGACCTCGACAAACAGTCCGGCCTTGCTGCCGGTGGGCGTCAATTCTGTATCCGCGCGCAATGCGCGCACCGTTGCAGCATTGGCATCGGCGCTGGCATATAGATTGGTGTCCACCGCGACCGTGTAGGTATCACTGGCCTTGATTGCGGGGGCCGCTGTCTGGACCGCTGACAACGCCCCGGCCTGCGAGACCACGCTGTTGTAAGCGATAATGAACGCTTCGGTCAGCATTTTGCCGTTTTTTGAGTTCCCATATCCGGCTGCATCTGCACCGGCGACCCAGGGGGTGCCCCCTGCAAAGGACAAGGTCGATTTTTTGACCTCTCCAGTCCCGGCGATCAGGGTCTGGCCGTTGGCTGGACTGACAAAGCGTATGCCGGCGGCAACAGTCTTTTTCTTGCCACCAAGCCCGCCAAACATGCCGATCAGGGCGCCTGCGCCCGGAACTCTGCCCAGCACCTGTCCGGCTGCACCAGAACGGACGAACGCGTCGGTGGCGAGGCCCTTTGCTGCCTGCACTCCCTGGTCGACCTCTTCCTTGTCACCGGCGATCACATTCACCAGAAAATTTGCCGGCGCACCGCTTGCGGCGCTATGGACTTCGAAACATCCCGATTCCCGGGCTATGGCAGCGACCAGTTCGCGCGGGCTGCCCAGCCCGAATTTGCTCCAGCCCTGAGTGTCTCCGTCAACCACGGCGATCGTGCCATAGCTTGCATCGCAATGCGTCAGTTCAACCGGTGCACTCTTGGCCGCCTGGGCTGGCGTGCTACTGGCGATTATCGCGGCAAAGGCGATGGCGGATGTGGAAAAAAATTGTGGTCTGGTCATGATATTTTTGCTCCCATTGCGATTGAAACAGTTGTTCGAATTAACAAACAGGGCTCCTCAGCAAGGAACCGTGGGAGTGTTTATCGGCTGGGATACAAGCGGTTTCATCATTCAAATGAATGACGTCCGGCAATATTTTTGATAATTTTAGCACAGCGCCAGCTTCTGTGGCTTGGCGTTACATCTCGATCAGGCAGCTAGCTGTTCTGAACTTCGCCGTTTTGCGCGATGGCAATATTGGCGAGCAGCCCGACCAGTTCGGCCTGTCGACCGCAACCAGTTTTTTCGAGCACACTGCTGAATTGCGATCGTACCGTTGTGATCGAGACACTGCCGTCCGCCGCGATCTCGGTCAGCGTCTGGCCCTTCATCAGGCCTTTCGCAATCCGGGTTTCCGCCACCGTCATGTCGAACAGGCTTCTCATCAAAGCGGTTGATGGTGCTCGCGTCTGGTCGAGCGGTGTAAAGAATAGAAGCGCATAACTATTGGCAAAAATATCATGGGCAGCCAGCTTTATCGGCATGACATGACCGACAAAAACCGCATTGCCATCTTCATTGCGGACCGGGAAGGAAAGATTGTCGGTCGAGACAACCCGGTCCAGCGTTTCCATTGCGCTGGTCAGAAATGCCGTCGCGCGCCGATCCGAAAATGCCACGTCCCGGCCAACCTCGTTGAATTTTACATGGTCGGTGACCGATTTGGCGCGTTCGTTGGCTTCAACAAACTTGCCCCGCGCGTCCAGCACGAGGGCGGGCAAGCCAAACTTGGATAGCGTTTCGCTCGCACCCTGCGCGCGTTGCAGGCCCAGTCTTGTCGATACAAATGCGCTCCGCAACAAATGCGGACGCAAATCGTTCAACCGGTCGACATGATCCCGTTCGATCGGGCCCTGATCAAGATGGCGTTCGATGCTGAAGACAATATTGTCTCCCGTTGGCATTTGCAGAAGCGTTCCCGCCGACCACCCCAGATTGCGTGGATGAAAGAAATCGCGATAAAAGGGATTATTCGCCAGTTCCTCTTCGCTGAAGAAATCCTGCTCGACAAAGAATGTCGGTTCGGATTTGCCCATCATGCAAGTCCGGCGGGGACATTTTTCAAACCAGCCATCTTTTACATAGGTATCGAATGCATCGAATACGCTTTCGGTGGCGGTCCAGTTCACCGCCTTGCGGGCGGAAAAGAGCATGCCTCCGATCGAGTCGGTCAACTCGGCCAATTCATCCAAGACGTCGGGCCACAGCTCCGGTACAACAGAACATTCATAGATACGGTCGATCAACTCTTCTTGCATCGTCTCAACTACCTGATTTACTGAAAGACTCTAAACAAGTATTGACCAATCAATGTAACGATAGAATATCAGATTGCCACTATTTCTTTCGTCCCAGAAAGCCGAACATATCGCCGCCGATCTTGCGCATCTGGATTTCTTCCGCGCCCTCGGTGATCCGGTAGCGGCGGTGATGCCGGTAAATATGCTCGAACGGCTTGTGCCGGGAATAGCCCATGCCGCCGTGGACCTGCATAGCGCGGTCAGCGGCATCGCAGCACAGGCGGTTTGCGCGATAGTTGCACATCGAAACCTGGGCCGAGAGATATTTCGCAACATCGGGCTTGGGCATGGTGTCCATCTTGGCCGCCGTCGCGTAGATCAGCTGCCGCAACATCGCTGCCTCGGTGTGCAGTTCCACCAAAGGAAATTGAATGCCCTGATTGACCGATAACGGCTTGCCGAACGGTTTGCGCTCACCAGCATATTTTACCGATTCGTCGATGCAATATTGCGCGGCCCCCAGTGAGGATGCAGCCTGCCGGATGCGGTTTTCATGGACAAAATGCTGCGCGCAGGCGAGCCCCATATCGAGATCGCCGAGCACGGCATCGCCCGGAATCCAGACATTGGTATAGGAACATTTCGGATGATCGGTGGGCATGTTGAATGTCCACATATATTCGCCGACTTCAAAGCCTTCGGCATCTACCGGCACGATGAAACAACCGATCCCCTTGGCATCACCGTCCTTGCCGCTGTGCCGGGCGAAGGTCATCACATGCGAGGCTTTGTGCAGCCCGGTGGTCCACATCTTGTTGCCGTTGATCAGCCAGCCATCGACTCCGTCGCGGGTTTCCGGCACCGCCGTCGTGTCCATCCAGGTCGCGTCCGAGCCATGATCTTCCTCGGTCAGTCCGAAACACCAGCCCATCTTGCCGGCGAGCATCGCCGGAATATAATCGCGCTTCTGCTGTTCCGTACCAAAGTCGCGCAGCATCAAGGGCTGCACCAGATTGCCGACGATCGAATTTTCGTTCTGGAGATCGTTGTGCAGGCCGAGGCCCTTGTGCGCCAGATGTTCGCGAATCCGCGCCATGCCGAGATTGGTGCCGTTCTGCCCGCCAAATTCCTCGGGCAGGGCATAGCGATAATGACCGGCAGCATCAGCGACCTGCCGCATTTCAACCAGCAAGGCTTCCCATTCCTCGGTCGGCAGGCCCTGATTCTCCCAGTTGGTCCGGGCGTCTTCCCGACGGTGATCAAAGAAGCGGATATTGTCATCGCGCTGCTCGATCGGCTTGATCTCGGCCTCGATGAAAGCATCCAGCACATCCAGATAATCTTCGATTTCCTGCGGAATTTCAAAACTGGTCATGTTGGGCTCCATTTTTTCAGCGCGACCTTGAGGCCGGCATATTTGGGTTGGTCGATAGACAGGCGTTCCAGTGCGGACAGCCGCAGATGGTCCCAGACCGCCGCAGTGGTGATCGCGATGTCGCCTTGTGAAAGCCCGTCGCAAAGCTGTCGATGATCATAACCGATAGCGGCTAGTCTGGCATCGCAAGCCTTGCGGAATTTTGGTCCCCAGTCGGCCTGACGCCGCGCGATGCCGAGCGCATTGCCGGCGACGCGCGACTGGAATTTGTCATGACCCGTGAGGCCAGGCAGCACCTGCTTCGTATTCCATTCGTCCAGCGCCGTCAGCAGTTCACCATAGCTGGTCTCTCCGGTCACGCTGTCCTGATCGGGAACCGACCAGTCGAGCGGCGTGGCTATGGCATCGGGCAATATTTCCTCGAACAACAGCGCCAGATCAATTTCCACTTCGGATACGCGGCGTCCGATTACCGTGCGTTCCAGCGACCGGTCGCCATGACTGCGCCAGATCTGTCCCATCACCATGCAGGCGACGCCCCACCAGAGGGTCGAATAGATCAGCCAGAAGCGAAAGCGGTCCGGATCGACCGCTGCGCCGCTGGCGTCAGCATAGGCCGCCAGCAAGGACTCGGCGCTATCGAAGCCGCCCGCTGCCTTTTCATAATGACCGAAGCGCCAGCTCGGGGTACAAAGATAAGCGAGATCCTGCACCGGATCGCCCAGCCGGACCAGTTCCCAGTCGAGCACCGCCGACAGGCCCTGATGATCGATCATCAGATTGCCCATCCGGAAATCGCCATGCACCAGATATTGGTCACTGGCATCCGGTGCATTTTGTTCCAGCCAGTGGAAGGCATATTCATAAATCGGAATTTGCCCGCCAATTTCCTGATATTTGTCTTTCTGAAGGCGGATCAGGTCTGCGGGTGAAAAATATTCGAGCGACTGGAGCAGGGGATTCATCTCTATCTTGTGGATGGCTGCCAGTTCGCCGGCGCATTGCTCGGTCAACCGGCCTTCGGCCTCCGCAAAGTCGGGATTGCCGAGAATCTTGTGGGGCAGGGTCTCTCCCTCTGCCTTGGTCATGATGAAACCTTCGCCGAGACCATCGCCATCTTTCAGCCGACCGCGCACTTCCGGGGCGGTGACTCCGGCGGTGCGGGCCAGTTCGATAATATCCGCTTGCGTGGAAAGCGGGACGCCGCGCAGCCCGTCATCATCCGGGGACAGGCCGCTGGGCAGGCGGCGCAGAACATAATCTTCCCCGCCGTAGGAAAAAGCCCAGCTTTCCATGCTTGCGCCGCCGGACAAGCGCTGTACACCGCCGAGGTCATCGCTCGCGCCGAAGGTTTTGACGCAATAAGCTGCAAGCTTGTCCCGGAATGTATCATCGTTCATGCAACCGGTTTAATCGGACGATTAAAATTACGCAATGCTTTTGCCGCGCAACGGCGACGCTTGCATGACCGGTCAATCGTCCCTAATTCCGCATCATATTTTGCAACTGGGGGTCGATATGCGCGCATTTATTTTTCCGGGACAAGGCAGCCAGACGATTGGCATGGGCAAGGCGCTTGCCGAAGCGAGCAGCACCGCGCGGGAAGTTTTCGAGGAAGTCGACCACGCGCTGGAGCAAAATCTGTTCAAGCTGATGTGCGATGGCCCGCTGGACGAGCTGACCCTGACCGAAAATGCACAGCCGGCGATCATGGCCAATGCCGTTGCGACCTTGCGGGTCATGGAAAAAGACGGAGGCAAGTCGCTCGACGAACTGTGCGCCTATGTCGCTGGCCACAGTCTCGGCGAATATAGCGCGCTGTGCGCGGCTGGTGCCCTGAACCTGACGACGACCGCCGAGTTGCTGAAACTGCGCGGGCTCTCGATGCAGAAAGCCGTACCGGTTGGTGAGGGCGGGATGGCAGCGTTGCTGGGCGCGGACATCAAGAAGGCATCGGCGCTGGCCAATGCATCGGCGCAAGGCGAGGTCTGTACCGTCGCCAACGACAATGATCCGACGCAGGTGGTGATTTCCGGGCATATCGGGGCGATTGAACGCGCGATAGCGGCGGCAAAAGATCATGGCATCAAACGCGGCATTTTGCTGCCAGTATCAGCGCCGTTTCACTGCTCACTGATGGCACCTGCTGCCGAGGCCATGGAAGAAGCGCTGGCCGAGGCCACCATATTGCCGCCGGTGGTGCCGGTTTTCGCCAATGTTTCCGCCGCCCCGGTCTCGGACGTGAACGAAATTCGCGATCTGCTGGTGCAGCAAGTCACCGGAACCGTGCGCTGGCGGGAATCGGTCGCCCATATGGCGGAATCCGGGGTGGAGCAATTTGTCGAATTTGGCGGCAAGGTCCTGACCGGCATGGTTGGACGGATCGCGCCCGATGCGGAAACCGTCAGCCTTGTTTCACCGGCTGATATAGAAGCCTTTTTAAAGAGCCTGTAACCGTCAACGCATTCGATCTTTATGGTTTGAAATTTTGAAGGAATTGGGAATGTTTGATTTAAGCGGAATGACCGCCTTGGTAACCGGTGCATCGGGCGGAATCGGCTCGGCGATAGCCAAATCTCTGGCGGAACAAGGCGCGACCATCGCACTGTCCGGCACGCGCCGCCATGTGCTGATGGAAATGATCCCGCAAATGGCTGGCGAAGGCCATATTGTCATGCCGTGCGATCTGTCGAAACCGGAAGAGGTCGACGCACTGGTTCCGGATACGGTGGCAAAGCTCGGCAAGCTGGATATCTTGGTCAACAATGCCGGCATCACTCGAGACGGGCTGGTCATGCGCATGTCGGACGAGGATTTTGAGGATGTGATCCGGGTCAATCTGGAATCGGCCTTCCGTCTGATCCGCGCCGCCGCGAGACCGATGATGAAGGCGCGCCACGGCAGGATCATTTCGATCAGCTCGGTCGTCGGTGCCACGGGCAATCCCGGACAGGCCAATTATGTCGCGTCCAAGGCCGGTCTGGTCGGCATGTCCAAGGCGCTGGCGCAGGAACTGGCATCGCGCGGCATCACGGTCAATTGTGTTGCGCCGGGATTCATTGAATCGCCGATGACCGATGCCCTTACCGACGCCCAGAAGGAAGAGATTAATCGCAAGATTCCGGCAGGGAAAATGGGGTGCGGCGATGATATTGGCGCCGCGGTGGTCTATCTGGCCAGCCAGGAGGCCGCTTATGTCACGGGCCAGACGCTGCACGTGAATGGCGGGATGGCGATGATTTCTTAGGACTTCTGCCAAAAACATCATCTCCTGTGCGTTTTCGACTTCACGGACACTTGCAAGCCGCGCGCCACCGCACTAGGACGAAATTGAAATTCATTCGTAACAAAAAGGACCTCTCATGAGTGAGACTGCAGAGCGCGTAAAAAAGATCGTTGTTGAGCATCTGGGTGTTGAAGCCGACAAAGTGACCGAAGAAGCTGCTTTCATCGATGATCTGGGCGCTGACAGCCTCGACATTGTTGAGCTGGTTATGGCCTTTGAAGAAGAATTCAGCGTTGAAATTCCTGATGATGCAGCCGAAAAAATCGCTACCGTCAAAGACGCCATCGATTTCATCGACAAAAACAAGGGTTAATTGATTTTGAGGTGCTGCCACCAAAGGGCGCGCCTCGGGCCAATGATCGCTGACAGACAGCATAGCGGCTCACCGGCCCGGGAGAAATGTCCTGAACCGGTGGCCGTTTTTGATTTCGGGCAGGGGAAGTCCGCAAGGAGAGGCATGATATGCGCCGTGTAGTTGTAACCGGAATGGGCCTGGTGACGCCGCTGGGCGGAGACGTGGAAACGACCTGGGCCAATATACTGGCGTCCAAGTCGGGCGCGGGCAAGATTACCCGCTTCGATGCATCCGACCAAAAATGCCACATTGCCTGCGAGGTCAAACCGGCCGATCATGAATATGGTTTCGACCCGAATTTGCGCGTCGACCACAAGGTTCAGCGGCAGGTCGATCCGTTCATCATCTATGGCATCGATGCCGCCGGTCAGGCGCTCGAAGATGCCGGTCTCACCGATATGACCGAGGAACAGAAGTATCGCGCTGGCTGTTCGATAGGCTCGGGCATCGGCGGCTTGCCGGGAATCGAAAAAGAATCGATCGTCCTGTACGAACGCGGCCCGGGCCGGGTTAGCCCGCATTTCGTGCACGGACGCCTTATCAATCTCATTTCTGGCCAGGTTTCGATCAAATACGGCCTGATGGGTCCCAACCATGCGGTCGTGACCGCCTGTTCTACCGGCGCCCATAGCATTGGAGACGCCGCTCGCATGATCGCTCTCGACGATGCCGATGTAATGTTGGCCGGTGGCGCCGAAGCAACCATCTGTCCGATTGGTATCGCCGGTTTTGCCCAGGCAAAGGCACTTTCAACCAAGCGCAATGATGATCCGACAGCCGCTTCGCGGCCCTATGACAAGGACCGCGACGGTTTTGTGATGGGCGAAGGCGCAGGAGTCGTCTGTCTGGAAGAATATGAACATGCCAAGGCCCGCGGCGCCAAAATCTATTGCGAAGTGATTGGCTATGGCATGTCCGGAGATGCTTATCATGTTACCGCACCGCATCCCGATGGCACCGGTGCGTACCGGTCGATGGAAATGGCGCTCAAACGCTCTGGCCTGACCCCCGCCGACATCGATTATGTCAATGCGCACGGGACATCGACGATGGCGGACACCATTGAACTTGCTGCGGTAAAGCGCTTGTTTGGCGAAGACCTCAAGACCATGTCGATGAGCTCGACCAAATCGGCGATCGGCCATCTTCTCGGCGGTGCCGGCGCGGTTGAAGGTATCTTCTGCATCTTGGCTCTGAGAGACCAGATTGTGCCACCAACGCTAAATCTCGACGATCCCGACGAAGGCTGCGAAGGCGTCGATCTGGTGCCGCATTTTGCCAAGAAGCGCAAAGTAAAGGCCGTGCTGAGCAACAGCTTCGGCTTTGGCGGCACCAACGCCAGCATCATCATGAATGCCATCTAATATCATGCGCCGCCTCGGTTGCCTGATATTGGTGGCAGCGGCGGTCATTGCAGTGCTGCTGGCGGGCAATTTCCTATATGGCTGGAACGCCAGCGGGCCGCTGGAAAATCAGCGGACGATCGTCATAAAATCCGGCTCCAGCCTGGCCATGGCCGCCGAGGTGATGGAAACCGAAGGGGTCATCAAATCCGCCGATGCCTTCCTCACCCGCGCAAAAATTCTCGGCGGATCGGAGCCGATCAAGGCCGGGGAATTTGAAATCCCCGCTGGCGCCAGCAACGCCCTGATTCTGGATATTCTTCAGGGCGGCAAATCGGTGCAGCGCCTGATTACCATCCCGGAAGGCACGCCGTCTATCATCGTCTATGAGAAGCTGATGGCCGAAAAACTGCTCAAGGGCGATATTCCGGTCCCCGCGGAAGGCTCCATCCTGCCCGATAGCTACAGTTTCGAGCGCGGTGAACAACGGGCGGCGGTGCTGCTCCGCATGCAAAAGGCCATGAAGGACACAATCGCAGAATTGTGGCCGAAGCGTTCGTCGGACACGATCGTCAAATCGCCCAGGGAAGCGGTTATTCTCGCAGCGATCGTTGAGAAAGAAACCGCACTGGCGCGCGAAAGGCCAACCGTCGCCGGTGTCTACAGCAACCGTCTGCGCAAAAATATGATGCTGCAGGCGGACCCCACGATCATCTATCCGATCACCAAGGGCAAGCCGCTGGGACGCCGGATCCGGCAATCGGAGATCGCGCAGGTCAATGACTATAATACCTACGCGATGATCGGATTGCCGAAAGGTCCGATAGCCAACCCCGGACGGGCTTCGATAGAGGCTGTGCTGAATCCGGCAAAGACCAAGGCGCTCTATTTTGTCGCCGATGGCAAGGGCGGACATGTCTTTGCGGAAACGCTGGAACAGCATAATGCCAATGTGGAAAAATGGTTTGCCTTAAGACGCCAGCGGGGCGAAATGTGATGAGCCGCCAGCGGCACACCCGTTGATCGGTTCGGGATCGCGCAGGAGCAAAGAGGCTGGATCTCGGCCGCTGCAATATTTGTCTTTTGCCAGCGCGTCGAGAGCGGAGGGAGCCATAAATGTCGGTGAGGCTCGTTGAAGTAATCGTTCCGGATGCGGAAGTATCGCGGGCCAGCGCCATTATCGGAAAGCATTGCAGCCGCTTCTGGCAGGAATCTGTGCCGGCTGGTCTGGAGAAATTTTCCTGTGTGGTACGGGTGCGGTTGATTGAATCGCTGATCGCCCAACTGGATGATGTGTTCAGAAATATCCCCGGATTTTCTGTTCTGGTTCTGCAGGTCGAGGCATTTTTACCAGAGATTCCGGAACTGGAAGAAATTTCCCCGTCGCGGGCGGGCGAGGAGAAGCCGCCAAGCAAGCTGGAAGTTTTCTTCACCCGCGACCGGATCAGCACCAACGAACTATATGATGATATCGAAGTCAGTCTTGAGCTTCGTCCCAATTATCTGCTGACGGTGATCCTGTCGGCGCTGATCGCAGCATTGGGCATGCACAGTGGTCAGATAGCCGTGGTCATTGGTGCAATGATTATCGCCCCGCTGCTGGGTCCGACCATGGCCATGGCGATGGCTGCGACGCTTGGGGATACGATGCTTGGTTGTCGCGCCTCGCGTACGCTTGTCGTCGGGATTGTCGCGGCCCTGATGTTCACCTTCGTGCTCGGCATGTTCATTGAGGTGGATCCCCTGTTGCCGGAACTCAGAAACCGCACAATCGTTCAGCCCGCTGATATCGCGCTGGCGCTTGCTTGCGGTGCCGCTGGCGTGCTGGCGTTCAGCCGCGGGGCCTCTCTGTCGCTGGTTGGTGTGATGATCGCGGTTGCTCTCGTGCCGCCAATTGCCGCCGCCGGACTGTTCTTTGGCAGTGGCGATCCCACACTCGGGTTCAAGGCGCTGTTCCTGCTCGCCACCAACCTGGTCTGTATCAACGTGGCCGGCATCTTCATGTTCCTGGTGCAGGGATTACCGCCCAGAAATTGGCGCATCACCAGCGGCATATTCTTGATATGGCTCGCAATTCTGCTTCTGTTCATTGCGCTTGTTGGTGGACGGATCGTTTTGGGTGATGACGGTAAAATCGGACATATCATCGCCAGCACGGAGACAGAAGCGGATGGCAATATCAAAAAATAACCAAAAGGCCCAATGAGCTTTTACGAAATCCCGCTGCCGGGGCTTATTTTAAGACGGTTCTGTTGTCGGAGTCCCATCATCTTTGGGTTTGGTTCTCAACACGACCATATCGAGTAATTTCCGCTCAATGCCTCGCCACAATCTGGAAAATGCGAGACCATTGCTGCTTGCGGGTGCAAATTCACCGATCGGCAGTTTTCTGTAGGTCATTTGTTCAATTTCGCTGGCCATGTTGATGACTGGCCAATCTTGATTTTCATCGAGGGCCAGTTTGTGCATTTTCCTCCGGCGATCGACCATTGAAAACACTGGTAATATCGGCGGATGATGCCCGCGGTGCAAGATCATGAATTCGCGGATCTTGTTCAATCCTCGTTCGGCCAGCGGCGAAGGGATCACCGGCACCACGACGAGGTGCGTGAAGAGCATCACCTTGCGATTGGCTTCGCTAAATCCGGGTGGACAATCGAGCAGGATAACATCGAATTTTTTTTCGAGCTCGGCAAATAGCTTCGACAGCTGCTGTTGTCGGGAAAAGGCGACAAGAAAATTTTCGGTCGACCGGATATTGGGATCGCCATCTAGCAGGCTCAATCCAGAGAATTTGCTGGAATGGATTTGCTGCAACAATTTTCCCGAACCGAGCATGAATTGGTTTGCATTGGTTGGACAGCTCCTGCCATCCGGAGACAGGATCCAGCTGCTGTCCCCTTGTTCGTCCAGTTCCCACAACAATGTGCGATAGCCCTGTTGTGCAGATTCCCATGCCAGATTGACGGCAAAAGTGGATTTGCCGACTCCCCCCTTGGAATTATAGATAGCGACAACGGCCAAACCGCAGAACCTTTCACTATGACCTCAAGCTGAGGCATAATAGGGAAGCTTATGCGCGGACAATGTAGTTTCAATGTCATTAACCCGATTTATTTGGCTTTGCCGCTGGAAATCGGGCGCTTATTGGCCAAAATTTACAAATTTTCTCAGAGTGTCCGAATTTGAAGCAAAATATCCACGCGCAGTGAATCGCTGAACAGCGCCACTATCCAGATTTACGACCGGCTGGTGCGATCAGGCAGATTCAATAGTTGAACCGCTGCTTCAGGCTCTCCCGTGCCTCGCGATATTCGCGCGTGAACTGGTCGACCATCTCCTGGACGCTCATCACATCCTTGATTAGGCCGATACCCTGGCCGCAGCCCCAGATATCCCTCCACGCCTTTTTCTCGGTATTGCCACCCGAACCAAAGTTCATCGTCTTATAGTCGCCCTGCGGCAGATTGTCCGGGTCGAGGCCGGCATTTTCGATCGACTGGCGCAGATAATTGCCCTTCACGCCGGTAAACAGGTCGGAATAGACGATATCGGCGGCCTTGCCCTCGACAATGCCTTCCTTGTAGCCCTGATCGGCGTTGGCCTCTTTGGTCGCGATAAAGGCGGAACCGGCATAGCCGAGATCGGCACCCATCGCCTGTGCCGCTAAAATCGATGCACCGTTGCCAATCGAACCGGAGAGCGCAACGGGCCCATCAAACCATTCGCGGATTTCCTGCATCAATGCGAACGGCGACAGCGTTCCCGCATGGCCACCAGCGCCGGCAGCAACCGGAATAAGGCCGGTCGCGCCTTTCTCGATCGCCTTGTGGGCAAAGCGGTTGTTGATAATGTCGTGCAGAACGATGCCGCCCCAGCCTTTGACCGCCGTGTTGAGATCTTCAATCGCGCCGAGCGAGGTGATGACGATCGGAACCTTCCATTTGGCGCAGGTCATCATGTCCTGATCGAGCCGGTCGTTCGACTTGTGGACGATCTGGTTCACAGCGAACGGCGCTGCGGGCTTGTCCGGATGCTCCCGGTTCCAGGCGACCAGTTCCTCGGTGATCTGGTGCAGCCACTCATCGAGCATGCTTTGCGGACGGGCGTTGAGGGCAGGGAAGCTGCCAACGATCCCGGCCTTGCACTGGGCAATCACCAGCTCCGGTCCCGAAACGATGAATAAGGGAGAGCCGATGAGCGGCAGGCGAAGATTGTCGAAAATGGCTGGTAACGTCATGGAACCCCCGAGTGGAAAAGCTGTGCCACCGCATTAACCGATGCGGTGGCATATTCCACTGTTATTTTAACTGTCCGCTTAAATCCGGTTCACGGCGCTGAGCAGGGCCTCGACCGACGCGGTGGCGACATCGCTGTTGATACCGACACCATAGAATTCTTTGCCGTCGCCGGTCTGGCACTCGATATAGGCGGCTGCCTGGGCATCCTTGCCCGAACCCAGCGCATGTTCGCTATAGTCGATGATTTCAAGGGTTACGCCAAGCGCCGAAGAAACTGCGTCAACGACGCTGGAAATCAGGCCATTGCCGCGCCCGCTGACCGGGATTTCGCCGTCGGGACCCTTGATCTTGCCGACAAAAATGCGTTCGCCACCGGTCGCTCGCTCGTCATAGTCGATCAGGCTGTATTTGCCGCTGCCATCAAGATGATAGCGTTTCTGGAACGCGTCCCAGATATCATCCGAAGACAATTCCCGGCTAGTTTCGTCGGCCAGCTCCTGCACCGTGCGGCTGAAATTGGCCTGCAACCGCTTCGGCAGTTTCAGCCCATGGTCCTGCTCCAGTATCCAGGCGATGCCGCCTTTGCCGGACTGGCTGTTGACCCGGATCACGGCTTCATAGTCGCGTCCGAGATCGCGCGGATCGATTGGCAGATAGGGAACGTTCCACAGCTCGTCATTGCGCTGTTCCTGCGCAGCAAAGCCTTTCTTGATCGCGTCCTGATGCGAGCCGGAAAAGGCGGTAAATACCAGCTCTCCGGCATAGGGATGGCGCGCCGGAACCGGCAATTGATTGCAATATTCCACGGTCTTGACGATTTCATCCATATTGGAAAAATCAAGTTCCGGATCAACACCCTGCGTGTAGAGATTCAGGCCCAGTGTCACCAGATCG
>PFJE01000008.1 GCA_002783865.1 Sphingomonadales bacterium CG_4_10_14_3_um_filter_58_15 | reverse complement strand
TCCAGCCGCGCTGCGCCGGGTCGAGCGAGATATAATGGTTGCGCACCAGAAAGGCGCCGTCCTTCAGGTCCGGCACGTCTTCCTCGACCAACGCGAAATCGCTTTCCTTCGGCTCTCCCACCGGGCGACTGACGAGCGTGAATTTGCGGTTCGTGGTCATGGATTATCCTTCATTGGCGATTTTATGGGATTTCTTGATCTTCTTGGCGAGCGACCATTTGTGGACTTCGGTCGGACCATCATAGACCCGGAATGCGCGCACCTCTCGAAAAACCTGCTCGACCACCGTATCCTTGCTCAGCCCGGTGCCGCCCATCACCTGGACGCAATTGTCGGCGATCCGGAACAAAGCTTCGGAGACGGCGACCTTGGCCATCGAGCTTTCGGTCGTCCCCAATGCGCCGGTGTCGAGCACCTTTGCACACCAGTCGATCATCAGTTCCGCCTGTTTCAGGTCGATCTGATTCTGCGCCAGCATGAAGCCGACTCCTTCATGGTCGATCAGCGGCTTGCCGAAGGCCTGACGTTTGCAGGCATAGTCGATGGCGATTTCCTGCGCCCGGTCACAGCTGCCGAGCCAGCGCATGCAGTGGGTCAGGCGGGCCGGCGACAGGCGCACCTGCGCATATTTGAAACCTTCGCCGCTTTCGCCCAGCATCTGGTCGGCAGGGACGCGGAGATTGTCGATATTGACCACCGAATGGCTGCCCGGCATCGAGCTGTCGATCGTGTCCAGCACCCGTTCGATCTGGATCGCGGGATCGGGAAGATCGACCAGAAACATGGTGGCCCCTTCGTCCGACTTCGCCATGATGATCCCGACCTTCGCGCCTTTGGCGCCGGTGATGAAAGTCTTGCGGCCATTGATCACCCAGTGATTACCATCCGGCTTTGCGGTTGTCTGCATCATCATCGGGTCGGAGCCCGCGCCATTCTCGCTGGCCGGCTCGGTCATGAAGAAAGCAGAGCGCTCCCTGCCGGATACCAATGGCTCGAGAAACCGTACTTTCTGTTCCGGCGAAGCGCATTTGGCGAGCAGATACATATTGCCCTCATCCGGTGCGAATGTGTTCACCGCTAGAGGTCCGAGCGGCGACAGGCCGGACTTGCGCAGCACCAGCGCCGTTTCGAGATGGGTGAGATGGCTGCCATCCTCGCGGATATGCGGCGTCAAGACGCCCGCTTCCCTCGCGAGCACGCGCATTTCCTGCACCAGTTCGTCGGTCGGACCATGGTCCTCGCAGCGCTCGTCCTTTTCATAGGCAAAAATCTTGTCGCGGACGAAATTCTCCACCCGCTCGGCTATGTCATGCGCCTCGGCGCTGATTTCCTTGGTCATCGAATCTCCTATCGTTGGAGAATCGTTACGGCAGATACGCCCGGCGCGCCATAGACTTGGGTATAGGCCGTTCTGGGATCACCCGGCACCTGCCGCGCACCCGCCGTGCCACGCAATTGCACGACATTCTCGTAAACCTGCCGCAAGCCGGATGCGCCGATCGGTTCACCGCAGGCGAGACAACCGCCATCGGTGTTGATCGGCAACTTGCCGTTGATTTCGCTCCACCCTTCCAGCAACCATTGCTCCTGGTCGCCCGGCTTGCAAAAACCATTTTCCGCCATGTGCATGATTTCCGCGCCGGATTCCGTGTCCTGCAATTGCGCGATATCGATATCGTCCGGGCCCATGCCCGCCTGTTCAAAGGCCGCCTTGGAGGCAATTTCGGTGGCGGTTCCGCCGCGCTCATTGTCGATCGAGGCGGCAAATACCTCGAACGATCCCGGCGGCCGCGTGCGCATCACCGAGGATTTCAGCCGGATGATCGGCACGCCCAGTTCTTTCGCTTTCCTCTCGCTCGCCAGGATCAGCGCCACCGCGCCTTCTGCCGGCGAACAGAACATATATTTGGTCAGCGGATCGCAGATCATCGGCGCGTTCATGATCGTTTCCAGATCGACTTCGCTGCGCCGCCAGGCGTGATCGGTCTTGACGCCGTTGCGAAAAGCCTTTTCGGCGACCCGGCCAAGCGTCTCGCGGCTGATATCATGTTCGTGCAGATAGCGCATGATCTTCGCGCCGAAAAATTGCACCGTCAACATATAGCCGGCTTCGCCATACCAGTTGGGCAGGCCGTAGGACGAAGGATCGGCGTTGAAGGCGCCGCGGGGATGCTTGTCGAAACCGACCGCCATGCCCATTTCATATTCGCCCGACTTGATCGCGCTGACCGCTGCGTTGAGCGCCGATCCGCCGGTGGCGCAGCCGTTCGAGACATTGATGAACTGGATCCCGGTCAGGCCGAGCTGGGACACCATATTGTCGGCATTGCCGGATGCGGCCGAGCCGCCGAAGGCAAACTGGACGTCCTTCCATTCAATACCGCTGTCGGCCAGCGCCTGCTTCACGGCAAAAATGCCCTGGTCCATGCCATCGCGGCCTTCCGTGCGGCCGAAAGGGTGAATCCCTGCTCCTACGATACAAACATCTGACATGATTATTCTCCCTGGACAGGCTTGAAGGCGTGAATGAGTTTCTGCTCGTCGGCGGGCGCATCGGGATCGAGCGGAATAGCGGTCAATTCAACCTCCATGCCGATTTTGACATTGTCCACGTCGACACCGGTCAAACGCGATTCGACCATAGTCTGTCCCGGCAAGCTGACATAGGCAACCGCATAAGGTTTGAATTTTTCCGGATCGGTTGGCCCGGCATAGGGCGCCTTGGGCGGGAAGCGCTGGATCGTGTAGGTCCAGACCGTCCCGCGCGACGCCAGCCGGATCGGCTCGATATTGTCATCCGGAGTCAAGGGCAGCGGAAAGAATATATGCCCGGTTTCCCGGTTCCGCGCACCGACCAATGCGCTCATGTCCTCGGTAAACAGATTGTCGGCGATCGGCTGTGCACTCACGAAGATCTCTCCCTTTTCTGCGAGTCCTATAAGGGCGAAAGCAGGCCGCCATTAACTGCCAAAACGGCTAGGATAAGCAGACTCTAATAGCCCGGATGCACCGCCAGCATGCCGCCATCGACCAGCAGATCGCTGCCGGTGACAAAACTGCTGTCATCGCTGGCGAGGAAAACGGCGGCGGCGGCGAGGTCGCTGCCCTGCCCGATCCGCTTCATCGGCGACATCGCAGCGGCCATTTCAACCATGCCCGGCACCGTCTTGGCAGCCGTGTCGATAATCGCAGTGTGCGTCGCGCCGGGAACCAGATTGTTGCAGCGGATATTCAGCCCGTTCTGCGCACAATGGACGGCCACCGATTTCGACAGCATCCGTACCGCGCTTTTGGAGGCGGTATAAGTCACGTCTCCGGGCAGCGCCGCAAAAGCGCTGGTCGAGGCGATATTGATGATCGAACCGGACGAACCGCCGGGGTTTTGCTTCATCAGTGCGATCGCCTTCTGGCAGCCCAGCATAACGCCGGTCAGATTGATTCCCAGCAAATGATGCCAGCTGTCGAGATCGACATCCTCGATAGTCTTGCCGACCACGATTCCGGCATTGTTGACCAGGATATCGAGACGTCCGAACTCGCTCTGCACTTTGGTCATTACCCGATCCCAGCCTTCGGGGTCGGACACGTCCTGAACCGTAAAAAGGGCACCGCCATCTTCGGCGACCGATTGGCCCAATTCTTCCTGCACATCGGTAGAAAGAACCTTCGCGCCCTCCTCGACAAAACGCTTCACGGTCGCCGCGCCAATGCCCGAGGCACCGCCCGTCACAATCGCAACCTTGCCTGCCAATTGACCCGCCATTTTCATCTCCCTATCTAATTCAGCAGAAGTCACTCCTGCCCCGACAATCTATTTCCGGCACAATCTAACGCGAAAGGATGCTCGATGCTCACGCCGGAATATATGCAGCAAATCGTTGACCGCTATTTGGTCGCGATCAACGCCGGCGACATGGCGGCGGTCATGGCGCTCTATGCCGATGACGCTTCGGTCGAGGACCCGGTTGGCACGGAACCCAAGCGCGGCGATGAAATCCTGCAATTTTACACCAATGCCTTCTCCGGCGGCGCGAAGGTCGAACTGACCGGTCCGGTCCGCATATCTGCCAAAGCGGCCGCTTTCCCGTTCCGCGCAGAGATTACCAGAGCGGACGGGCCGGTGATAATCGTCGAAGTCATCGATATCTTCGAGTTTGACCCCGCCGGAAAAATTGCCAAGATGACTGCCCATTTTGGTCCTGCCAATATAACTGCCAAGGATGGCTAGGCCGCCGCCCCGCTGATCAAAAGCCGGAATTTTTGGCCCAGCGATCGCTGTGGAAGCCGGCGTCGCCAAACATCTGCTGCGCGACGTGAACCCGCTTGAAATAGAGGCCGACATCATATTCGTCGGTGACCCCGATGCCGCCGTGCATCTGGATCGCTTCCTTGGTCGCAAGCTGCGCGACCTGGCCGGTCTTGGCCTTGGCCAGCGAACAGGTCATGCCGGCATTATCGAAATCCTGATCCAGATCCTTTAGCGATTTCAACACCGCAGATTTCATCATCTCGATTTCGGTCGCCAGATGGGCGGCCCGGTGTTGCAATCCTTGAAAGGATCCGATTTTTTGGCCGAACTGCTCGCGTTCTTTGAGATAGTCCGTGGTGATACCGAAAACCTGCTGCGCGGATCCTGACATTTCGGCGCTCAGCACGGCACGGCCAGCTGACAAAATGCCTTCCAGGGCCGCATAGCCGCCATCCAGTTCACCCAAAATATCATCGCCGGTGACCTCCAGCCCGTCGACGGAAATATTGGCGGCATTGCGGCTATCGACCATGGGGGTCCGCTCGCGTACGATTTCTGGTGCGTCTGCGTCCACCAGGAATAATGTGATACCATCCGGATCGCCCTCGGCTCCCGATGTTCGCGCAGCGATGATCAATTTATCGGCCACATGGCCATCGGCGACAAACGTTTTTGTGCCGGACAGGACAAAGCCGTTGCCGGCAGGCTTGGCCGAAAATGCTATCCGGCTCGGATTATGTCTTGGACCTTCATCCACCGCCAGCGCAAATAGCATTTCGCCGCTGCTGATCGCCGCCAGATTCTCATCTTTCTGTTTTGTGGTGCCATATTTCTGGATTGCGGTAGCACCGAGCACGGACGTGGAAAAAAAGGGCGATGCGGTCAGGTTCCGGCCCATCTGCTCCGCCAGCACACCGGCACCGACATAACCAAAGCCACTGCCGCCATGAGTTTCATCGACGATGATCCCCGCCCATCCCATTTCTGCCATTTCTGACCAGAGCTCACGGCAGAAACCATCCGCAGGCTTGTTATCGCGAACCTTGCGAAAGGCTGCCACCGGGGCCTTTTCCTTAAGGAACCCGTTTGCTGCGTCCTGCAGCATTTCCTGTTCTTCGTTGAGTATCAGCGGCATATTATATTCGCCCTATTGGCTCGGCAATCCCAAGACGCGCTTGGAAATGATGTTTAATTGCACTTCGGTCGTGCCGCCCAGGATCGAATAGGCGCGGTTATAGAGCCAGTTGTTGGCGAGACTGCCATATTCGATACCGTCTGCACCGATGGTTGCCGCAGCGGTGCCTTCGATATCCATGCGCAATTCGGTACCGCGTTTGGTGAGTTCCGAGGCAGCATATTTCAGCATCGACGATTTTGCCCCCAGACCATTGCCCGCATTGGCCTCGTCGGTCATCCGCTCGACGGTGAGATTATACGCCCAATTGTCGAGTTGTGCTTGCGCTATGCGCTGACGAAGAGCGGGATCGTCGAGCCGTCCTGCGGAATCATGGCCAATGTGCTCGGCGGCAAAGCTTCCGAGATTTTCGGGTCCGGTTGTACCGCGTAGCGGCGACATCGTGCCCAGCATGCCGCGCTCATGCACAAGCAGATTTTTTGCAACATCCCAACCGCGATTGACCTCTCCTACCACCGAGAGATTGCCTTCGCCATAGCTTTTGGGCACTTTGACATTGTCAAAAAAAGTCTCGCAAAATGGCGAATGGCCGGAGATCAGCACGATCGGCTTCACGCTGATGCCCTCGCTTGCCATGTCGATCAGAATGAATGTGATGCCTTCATGTTTAGGGGCGTCGAAATCCGTGCGCACCAGGCAGAAGATCCAGTCCGAAATATCGGCGTTCGAAGTCCAGATTTTCTGGCCATTGATCAGCCAGTGATCACCCTTGTCTTCACATTTCGTTTTGAGCGACGCGAGGTCGGAACCGGCGCCCGGCTCGGAATAGCCCTGACACCATCTGATTTCACCGCGGGCGATTCCGTTCAGATGCTGCGCTTTCTGCTCGTGCGTACCGTAAGCCAGCAAGGCGGGACCGAGCATCGAGATGCCGAAATTACTCAAAGGCTTCCGCGCGTTTATCGCCTGCCTCTCTTCGTCCAGGATTTTGGCTTGCTCGGTGGAAAGGCCCGCGCCGCCATATTCCTTGGGCCAGCTTGGCACGGTATAGCCTTTGGACAGAGCCCGCTCGAACCAGATTTTTTGGGCTTCCGACTGGAATTCCCATTGCCGCCCGCCCCAGCACTGGGCTTCGGCGGTAATATCCCCGTCGCGCATTTCGTCAGGACAATTTTCTTCCAGCCATGCGCGCACATCCGTGCGAAATTCTTCCAGCTCGCTCATGACTTAACCCCTAGTGACAACCATGTCATATGACAGCCTGCATGTTGCGGGCACTGCGCATTTAGTTAGCGGCATCCTCATCCGTATCAATCCAGACGAAGCATTTGTTTTCCGAAATTCTGCCCTGCAAACAGGCGTTTCAACGTGTCCGGAATATTGTCAAAGCCCTCCTGAATATCTTCCTTGAAGGTAATCCTGCCTTCCTTGATCCATTGCCGCATGCGTTTCTTCGCTTCGGGAAACTCGCTTGCATAATCGGATACAATGAAGCCCGACATGCTGGCCCGCTTGAAGATGAGATTGAAATAATTTTCTGGGCCCGCCGGCATATCGCCCTGCTCGTAGCGCGAAATACCGCCGCAGATCGCAACCCGCGCATGCATGGCGATATGGGCCAGCGCATCGTTCAATATCTTGCCGCCGACATTGTCGTAAAAGACGTTAATCGACTGCGGACAATGTTCCTTCAGCTTCGCCCGGACATCGTCATTTTTGTAGTCGATCGCGATATCATAGCCGACATCGTCGGTGAGCCATTTGCATTTTTCGGCACCACCAGCGATGCCGATGATCCGGCAACCCGCGATCTTGGCGATTTGACCGACCATGGAACCGGTCGCGCCAGCGGCGCCTGACACGACAACCGTATCGCCCGGCTGCGGCCTGCCATGTTTTAACAGGCCGAAATAGGCGGTCATGCCCGTGGTGCCCAGAGCGCCCAGATTGGCTGCCAACAAATCATCGTCGGGAATTTTGTTCAACTCACCACCGCGCACATGGGCATAGTCCTGCCAGCGCAGCATGCCCATGACCTTGTCCCCTGCCGAAAAGTCCGGGTGGCGCGATTCGATCACGGTTCCGATTCCCGACCCCCGCATCACTTCTCCAATTTCGGTAGGTGCGACATAGCCGCCGATATTTTCCATCCAGCCCTTTTGCGCAGGGTCGAAACCCAGGATTTCGTTTTTGACCAGAACATGGCCCTCGGCGCACTCGGGCACCGCAGTGACGACTTTCTTGAAATCGTCGTCGACCAGCCCGCGCCCTTTAGGGCGTCCGTTGATTAGCCATTGCCTGTTCTCGGTCATACATATTCTCCATTGGAAGACTTGGAAGCGTGTTAGACGGATTCATTCGGTCAACCGAACTGCCAGCTTTGATAGCTAGCCGATCGAAATATTAGTTGCACCCGTCCGATCGTCCAATGGTGGAAGTCGAAACCAAGCGGACAGCATCCCAAAAGGGCGGCTTGCGCGCTATACGGCGCCTTTGCTTATTTGGCCCTGCTCGGCCTTTGTCGCGTAGGCAAAAACGTTTGATCTGGACCCCTGACATTCTCAGTTCACTCCCTATAACAATAGTGGCGGGTCAGCCTGCTCGCGCTATGAAGTTTTCAACAATAGCGTCCCCATCAGAGGGCCGCGATATGAAGGAGCAAAGCCTTGGCCTCAACAGACATGGCGGACAAAGCCGTCCTCGTCGACATTTTCACCCGCGCCGACCTGATCATGCAGTCGGACATCAAGTTCCGGCAGATGATCGGAGCGGGTCAATTGCAGATCGTCTATTATCCCGTGCGCGGCCAGGAAGTGGTTTCGTCCGCAATGATGGCGGCGGTCAATCAGGACGATTATCTGGTGACCATCTATCGCGGCCTGCACGACCAGCTGGCGAAGGGCATCCCCTCGAAGGAACTATGGGCCGAATTTGCTGGCAAGGTGACAGGCACCTGCAAGGGCAAGGGCGGGCCGATGCACATCACCCACCCGGCAACCGGCGTCATGGTCACGACCGGCATTGTCGGTTCGGGCATCCCGATTGCCAACGGCCTCGGCCTGGCGAGTCAGCTCGAGAAAGATGGCAAGGTCACGGTCTGCTGCTTCGGCGATGGTGCGACCAATATTGGTGCCTTCCATGAAGGGCTGAATATGGCGCAGATCTGGAAATTGCCGGTCATTTTCCTCTGCCAGAATAATCTGTACGGCGAACATACCCATATGCGCGATACCACCGGCTCTGCTTCAATCAAGCAGCGCGGCGAAGGGCTTGGCCTGCGTTCGGTCCAGGTCAACGGCAATGATGCCAGCGCCATGTATGCCGCGGCCAAGGAAGCCGTCGAATATGCCCGCGCGGGTAACGGCCCGACGCTGATCGAGGCGATGACCTTCCGCTTCCACGGTCATTTGCTCGGCGACACCAGCCATTATATTCCGAAAGAAGAGATGGAGCAGGCGAAAAAGGACGACCCTATGCCGATCCTGCGCCAGCAATTGCTCGACCTGCAGATCAGCGAGGCGGACATTGCCGCGATTGAAGCGAAAAATGCCGCGATCATCGACGAAGCTTCCAAGTTCGCGCTCGAAAGCGACTATCCATCCGGAGATGAATATCGCATCGATGTCCTCGACGTGGAGATTGCAGCATGAGCGATACAGCAGAAAAACCGAAAGACATCATGTTCGCACAGGCCCTCAATATGGCCATGAACAAGGCGATGGCGGACGATCCCAAGGTCATCCTGCTCGGCGAAGATATCGCCGACAAGGA
>PFJE01000166.1 GCA_002783865.1 Sphingomonadales bacterium CG_4_10_14_3_um_filter_58_15 | reverse complement strand
CCGAAACCATTGCACCATGGGGCGAGGAAAAAATACAGGTGCGCTAGGGAGAGACGACATGGCAACCAAGGCCGATCTGGATATCAATCTGCTCGACGTGGCAACGCAGCAATGCCCTTATGATGCCTACAAGACGCTGCGCGACGAAGCGCCGGTCTACAAGCAGCCCGGCACCGATATCTATGTCATCACCCGCTACGAGGATGTCCGCCGGGTGCTGCTCGACCCGGAAGCCTTCCCCAGCAGCCCGAAGAAATTTGCCGCCTTCAACAAGACCGGCAGCAGCGAGCGCCAGCGGCTGGTGCAGCAACGGTTCGAGGAAAAGGGCTGGCTGCCGGAACCGACCCTGTCGAGCCGCGACGATCCCAATCACAAGCAGATGCGGGCGATGTTCAACGAAGCGTTCAAGCCGAGCAAGATCAAGACCATGGACCCGCTGGTCGAGACTCTGGCCTATGAGCTGATCGACGGCTTTATCGAAGATGGCGTGTGCAACTGGGTCAGCCAGTTTGCGGTGCCGTTGCCGCTCTATATCATCGGTGAGCAAATGGGCGCACCGCGCGAGGACATGTGGAAGATCAAGCGCTGGACAGATGCCTTCTTCCACCGGATTTCGATGATGCTCGACGAGGAAGCCGAGCTGGAAATGGTCGACCGCGAGATCGAAGGTCAGCATTATTTCCATCCGGTTTTCGAACGGCTGCGCGCCAATCCCGACGACAGCCTGCTCAGCGAGCTGGTCAACCGGGTGATTGAGGAATGGGGCCGGCCGCTCAACGACAATGAACTGCACGCCGAGATGATGGCCGATACATTTGTCGGTGGCAGCGAGACCACTACCAATGCGCTGGCTTCCGGCATCCGGCTCCTGATCGAGAATAAGGATGTCTGGGAGCAGCTGAAGGGCGATCCCGACAAATATATGAAGACCTTTGTCGAGGAAGTGGTGCGGCTGGAATCGCCGGTGCAGAGCCTGATGCGCTTTGCCGCGGAAGAGACCGAGATGCACGGGGTGACCATCCCCAAGGGAGCGCTGATCAATGTCCGCTATGCCGCGGCCAATCGCGACGAGAGCGTGTTCGAATGTCCCGAAAAGATCGATCTCGAGCGCAAGCGCGCCGGTGCCCACATGGGTTTCGGGTCCGGTATTCATCACTGCCTCGGCGCACCGCTCGCCCGTCGCGAGCTGATCTGGGGCTTTACCGCCGTGGTCGACCGGTTCGAGGACATGTGGTTCATCGAGGGCAAGAATGATTTTGCCATCCACCCGCATTTTCTGCTGCGCTCGCTCAAGGAACTGCATATCGGTTTCACGCCGAAGGCGTCGTGATCAGACAGGGTTTATCGCCGAACCCCTGACGATTCAATTGAGCGACAGGGGTGCGCTTCGCCAGATTGGCGCAACCAAAATAAAACCGGAACCGCCCCCTGCGGTTCCGGTCTATTCTGATCAACGGGAGAAATATGTTGGTCAGAATTTGAAGGCAGCCTCCACAAACAGCTGGCGGCCGCGATTCTGGGTGACCACCCGGTCATCACCTCCGGGTGGCAGGAAGGGGCGATCGCCCGCCGTGTTGGCCCAGATCTCGTTGGTCAGATTGACCCCAATCAGCGATAGTTTCCACTTGCCCTCCGGATCGCCGACCGAAACTGACCCATCGAGAGTGACATAGTCTCCCTGGACATAATCATTGAATGTCGTGTTCGATGCGAAATAGGAGCCGCTGTAAAAGGCATTTCCGTTTAGCCCGAACTCAAGACTGTCGCTCATCGGTATCGACCAGTCAAAGGCAATATTGCCTGACCATTTTGGCGCGCGCGCGGCTCTGCGTCCATCCAGGTCGATGTCATCAGCGGTGCCGGGCAAACTGTCCGGTCCGTTTGACGAGATGAACGTGTCGGTGAATTTCGCATCGGTATAGCCGACCGTACCGGACAGCCTCAGGCCTTCGACAGGGGTTTGCCATGCCCAGTCCATGTCAAAGCCCTTGGTGGTTACCTCGCCTGCATTCACGGTCAGGAAACGCACTGCGGCTCCGTCAAAATTCTGCACCTGAAGATTATCAAATACAAAATAGAAGAGCGAAGCGTTGATCCGCAAAGCGCGATCCGCCAGCATCGCCTTGACCCCGACTTCTCCACCCTTGGCCGTTTCGGAATTGTAAACGATCGAATCCAAAGCGGCCTGACGTTGGGCCTCGGTACCAAAGCCGGGCTTTACAAATTGCAGCGCTGCGGTTGGCAAGATGCTGTTATCGACACCGCCGGATTTGAAACCGGTCTTGTAGGATGCGTAGAAATTGAGATCAGGCGTTGCCTGATATTTCAAAGTGACCTCCGGCGAGATATTGCTGTCGGAGAATTCGATTGGACCGGTCTGAAACCCTTCCGGAACCACAAGACCGATGCCGCCGACAATGCCGTTCAAAAAGGTCAACGCATTGTGCAGGAACGGGAAGGATGTCCGGTGTACCTTCTGCTCATCGGTCCAGCGCACGCCGCCTGACAGTTCCAGCTGATCCGTAATATCGAAGCTGGCGCTGCCGAAGAAGGACAAGGCTTCACTTTTGGTCGCCCGGTTTGCCACCCAGTCATAGCCAATGCCGCGGGAATCCGGGAACAGAAACGAACCGATAAAGGCGTTTTGCGACGTCTGCAGCGGCTGGCTTCGGCTTTCCCAGAAGCCGCCGACCATGAAATTGAACATGCCGTCATAGTCGCTGGTGAGGCGGAGTTCCTGGGTATATTGCTTCAGCGCATCTGAAAAAGGCGCTGGCAGACCACCCGGGTCGCCATTGGGCAGGATGCCGACATAGCTGAAGTGGTCGGCATGTTCATTTTCGAGATCGAGAATCCCGGTCACCGACGACAAGGTCAGACTATCATTGAGTTCCAGATCCATCGCCAGTCGACCAAAAAACGTGTTCGTTTCATTATAGGATTGGCCTTTGTAACGACCGGCACCGGTCGTTCCCGGCGCTATGACCAGAAGGGCTGGATGACCGTCCGGATGAGGATAGAGTCCATCCTGAATGTCGCAGGTTGAATTGGAAGCAATGCGCACCCCGGAGAGCGCCAGGAAAACGTCATCCGCGACGCCATTGGCACCGCAGCTGATATCGGAATGGCCGAGCAAGCTGTCGCCAAAATTATGATTGTAATTGAGTTTCAGATTCGCCGAAAAATTGTCTGAGGGATCCCATTGCAACGTTACCCGGCCGACAAAATTCTTCAGGCCCTTGCCTGTGTTCAGGAAAACTGAGGGTGTCCCGGCTTCCAGCTCGACATATTTGTTGATGTCCTGATATTGAGCGGCGACGCGGACTCCCAGCGTATCGCTGATTGGACCGGAAATATATCCGCCGACGGTATAGCCCTCTTCTTCGAATTCATAGGACGCCTTGCCACCCATTTCCCAGCTTTTCGTCGGGTCTGCGGAACGCACAGAGAATACGCCAGCCGAAGCGCTTTTGCCAAAAAACAGCGACTGCGGGCCTTTGAGAACATCGATTTGCGCGACGTCAAAGAAAGATGCCTGAACCAGGCGCATGGTGCTGATCGATACGCCATCGAAATCAAAGGCGACGGCCGAGTCAAAAGCCGCCGAAATATTCGTCGTGCCGATGCCGCGCAAGCTGATCTGGCCGCCCGCGCCGGATCCTCCCACCTGCACGTTCAGCGCCGGAATCCGGCTTACTACATCCGCGACTTCATTGACTTGAAACTTGTCCAGCGTATCGGCGCTGATCGAGGTTACCGTGACCGGTGTTTCCTGCAATGTTTCGTCCTGCTTGCGCGCGTTGACGATGATGATCGCATTGTCTTTCTCATCCACCTCATCTTGCGCGAAGGCGGGCGCAGCAAAGCCTGAAATGGAGAGACTGGCTGCGGTTCCCATCAAAAGCCATCTTACCGATTGGACAATGGATGCGGATTGCTGACGCTGTGAATGGTCCTTCATAGATCTCTCCCATATGTCTTCACCATATCAATGTGGCGAAGTCTCCAGATGTGCCGGTTTGTCCAACATCATCAGATTGGGAGAATGGCGAGACTGGTCCAAATGCTCAACTGGCCAAAAGGTCAAGAAATGATCGAAACAGGAAATATTGTGTCTTAAACGTCACGCATTGCCATGCAAAACTTTCACCTTCGCTGACCGACAGGAGAGCTGATACGCAAGCCTGACCATCTGCAATCTGGTTAGTAGCTGTTACCCAGGTAGCCGAGTTGCGTGGCCTTGAAAACGGTCTGGGTGCGGTTGACCGCTTGCAGTTTCTCGCCGGCACGGCTGATATGATAGCGGACGGTGGAGCGGCAGACCGAGATGATTTCGCCAATCTCCTCGTCGGTCTTGCCGATCGCAGCCCAGCGGATGCATTCCGCTTCCCGTCTCGACAGGTGGCAGTTGGAGGTGATGTGGCGTGATTTCCGCGATACCGACACATAGCCTGAAATGAGCCGTCTGGTGAGGGCACCGTACAGGTTGCCATATTTCGCATAAAGCTGGGAAAAACCGGCGGCAGGTGAACCGATCCACGGAAAGCTGTTGGCCGAGATCTGACCGAAAGGCAGATGGACCGGCACGATGATCAGCTGGCTATGCCGGCTTTTCATTCTGGTCATGTTGGCAAAATAGCTGGTGACATCGATATCATCGAGAAATTCGTTCGATCGGGTTCCATGAAATCCGCTGTCATCGCACCAGAACGGCTCGCTTTCATAGCGGCAGGCGCGTGGTACCGGAGAATGGAGCGCATATTGGGCATCCTGCCACCATCGCTCGCGCCGTTCAACCCATCCGAAAATATCGGCATTGAGCGAATTGCCCTCCGCATCCATCATCGGCCGGCGGGATGATATGTCGGCGCACAGCGCGACCCGGAAGCCTCTGCATTGCGCAATGTCCTGAAGATAATAGGCCGCCTTGCGAATATCCTGCGGAGACCGGATTGTCACATTCTCCAGCAGCTCGTCCCAATCGGGCACGGTCTCCACATCATGCGGTTTCGTCTGCCTGTAAGCCACGCAAAACTCCTCTCCAGAAGACATGTGCGGTCATGTTCGGGAACCATTCGTTCGCTCTGTCCAGGCCGCCAATCTAAAGGATAGGACATGTTCTGCATCGCATGATCAACTCTCATAAGTGGCAAGATGACGGCCCCAAATCCTCAGAATGGGGAATCCGCAGCACAACCCGATGAACGGCGGTTTGCGGACAGGTTCCGAGCCAATATATGCAGAAGATGGGGACGCGGGAACTAGACTATAGCGGGAAAAACTGGATCCCCCGTGAGGATTCGAACCTCAATTAACGGAGTCAGAGTCCGTGGTATTACCATTATACGACAGGGGAGTGCCGGTGCGGGGCAATAGGCATGGAGAGGGCCTGGGTCAACCCTTTTGGTGGCTTTGACGCTGCAACAATTTCGCTCGGCAGCTTATCGCATTAGGGGCGTCGTACAGACCTGCTGTTCTGGTTTGCTTCTTGCTATCCCTGGTGCCGAAATCGTTCGCCCGTGGTCATTTGGGACCGTCCAATATGCCACGATATTCTGCCCAGTTCGGTTGTTCATGGCTGAATTTGCGGCCGCACATGATATTTTCCGTTCGACATGGTTACCGCCCCTTGCGTCAAAGCTGCTGCGGCGTTATCTCTTGTGGCAAGTACCGGCGGTATTATCCGATCCGGAGAACATAAGAGTACGGTCATGGCGGATCAAGCATCCCCATCGCCGCAAGATACAAAAGGCGGATCATCCGCAAGGAAATCCCGCCCGAAACCTGCGGCGACACATAAAGCACAGGGTCGCACTGCGCCTCCCGTCCACCCAGGGACCGGGCGATGGCCCAAATTGCGCTCCTATGCCGCAATTGATCTGGGCACCAACAACTGCCGTTTGCTGGTGGCAAAGCCTTCGTCCGATGGATTTATCGTCACCGACGCCTTTTCGCGCGTCGTGCGCTTGGGCGAGGGACTGGTCGAAACCGGTCAGATCAGCAGCCGCGCGATGGACAGGGCCGTGGCGGCCTTGTCGATCTGTGCCGATAAATTGCGCCGTCGCAATGTCACGCTTGCCCGTTCCGTGGCTACCGAAGCCTGTCGGAGGGCGAGCAATGGCGACATGTTTATCGAGCGTGTACGGCGCGAGACTGGCATTGCCCTCGATGTGATCACCGCGGAAGAAGAAGCGCGGCTAGCGGTTCTGGGCTGCCAGATATTGCTTGAGCCGGGCGACGGGCCAGCGCTTATTTTTGATATTGGCGGCGGCTCGACGGAACTCGTGCTGGTCGACACGAGCGGTTCAGCACCAGAAATTATCGATTGGCAGAGCGCCCCGTGGGGCGTTGTTTCGCTGACCGAAAGCGAGAAATTCAACGGCGAAGACCCGGTCGCGCGCCGTGAGGCCTTTGCCGCAATGCGGGCCCGGGTTACCGACAGCTTCGCCAGTTTTGCCGGGCGCCTGCCGCGGGTCGACCAATGCGACTACAGGCTATTGGGCACGAGCGGCACCGTGACGACGCTGGCCAGCCTGCATCTGAAGCTGCCGCAATATGATCGCAAGGTGATCGATGGTCTGATCGTTCCGACGGAATCGATGCGCGAAATCAGTCATATGCTGGCCCATGCTTCGCCGGATGAGCGGGCGGATATCCCGTGTATCGGCCGCGAGCGCGCTGATCTGGTAGTCGGCGGCTGTGCCATTCTCGAATCCATTCTCGATATCTGGCCGGCGACCCGCGTCGGAGTAGCGGATCGCGGCATTCGCGAAGGCATATTGCGCTCGCTGATGTCGGCCAATGAGCGGAGTGCCGTCCGATGAGCCGGGGCAGATCAGGAACCAGGCAGAAGGTCAAAACGGCCAAAGGCCGAAAGATTGGTTCAACCCGCTGGCTCGAACGGCAGCTGAATGACCCCTATGTCAAACAGGCGAGAGCCGAGGGCTATCGCTCGCGTGCGGCGTACAAGCTGCTCGAACTGGACGAAAGATTCAAATTGGTGCGCAGCGCCAAGGCCGTGGTCGATCTTGGCATTGCGCCTGGCGGCTGGGCTCAGGTGATGCGCAAATTTGCGCCAAAGGCCGCGGTTGTCGGCATTGATTTGCTCGATGTTGACCCGATCGAGGGCGTTACCATTTTCAAGATGGATTTCATGGATGACGCCGCACCGGATATGTTGCTGGAAGCGCTCGGCAGCAAGCCGGATCTGGTATTGTCCGATATGGCGGCCAATACCGTCGGTCATCAGCAGACCGACCATTTGCGAACGATGGGACTGGTCGAGGCAGGCGCCTATTTTGCGGTTGAAAATCTGCAGGAGGGCGGCGCTTTTGTTGCCAAGGTTTTGGCTGGCGGCACCGACAACGAACTGCTGACTCTGCTCAAAAAGCATTTTGACGTGGTGAAGCACGCCAAGCCGCCAGCGAGCCGCAAGGGCTCGTCCGAATGGTATGTGATTGCCCAGGGTTTCAAGGGCAGGGCTGACCCCGCCTAGTTGGCAGCCCGCGCTTTTGCGATCATTTCCTTCAGACCGTCATAGCCAACGGCCCCAACTTCCGACTGATTGCCGATGACCCATGCCGGCGTTCCGGTGAAACGCAATTGCTGGGCGATCGCGATATTATTCTGGATTTCGTTTTTGGCTTCGGACGAGGCGATAAAGGCGCGCGCCGCGGCCATGTCGAGACCGACTTCCTTCGCGGCTGCCTCTATCGTTGATGGTGTCGGGCGACCGGTGGCGAACATGGTCTTGTGGAAGGCATAATATTTGCCCTGCTTGGCAGCGGCCAGCGCCATCAGAGCGGCGTCATTGCTGGCCTCGCTGAGGATCGGCAGTTCGCGGAACACGACTTTGACATTCTTGTCTTCGGCAATCAGCTTGGCGATGTCCCGCTCGGTCTGCTTGCAATAGGGGCAGTTGAAATCGGAATATTCGACGACGACCACATCGCCATTGGGATTGCCCGCAAAAGCGGTTCCGGCGAAAGGCTTTTCGATCTGCTGGCGGACGGTATCGATAGCGCTGGCCTTCTGGCGGTTCTGCAAAAGCTCCACCGCTTCCGGAATGATCTCGGGGTTTTTCAGGATATAGTCGCGCACGATCGCCTCAATGGCTTTCTGTTCCTGCGCGTCAATGCCCGCCGCCATCGCCGCTTCGCTGGCGGCTTCGGTCGAGGACGTGCTTCCCGATTGCCAGAACCAAACGCTCAATGCTGCCGCTATGGCCAGTCCGCCACCCGCCATAATCATCCACTTTCTGTTTTTATTGTCATCCACAATCGGCTTCTTTCGTTGCTGGAGGGCATTGGCCATGGCGGCTCGGCTTGTCCAGCCAAAACAGAGCGTCGGACAGCATCACGGCTTAGCGGCGACGGCGGTTGTTTTTTTCAAATTCGGCCTTGGCGATGAACGAAATGTCCTGCGCCCGAATCCAGTCCGGCGTATTTTCCGGAATGCCGGCCATGGCGATCTGGGCGCTGCGGATGGCACCGGCATAATTTTGCCCGAGCAACGAACTTTCCGCTGTGGCGAGCTGGGCACGCGGGATATCGCCCTGCTGCGAATAGACGACGCCGAGCTGGTACCAGGCGAAGGGATTGCGGTTATCCTTGTTGACCGCCGCTTTCAAAACCGTGGTTGCCTCATCCAGATATTGCGGGTCTTCGGTGGCGATCAGGGCGTGGCCGAACAGGCTCGCGATCAGCGGCTGGTTATTGGTCAATTGCACGGACTTGCGCAGCGCTTTCAGCGCTTCATCCGGTTTGCCCGATTCCAGTAAAATCTGGCCTTCCAGTTCCAGGAAATAGGGGTCGTTCGGCGCGGACTTGAGCAGATTTTCGACCTCATACAGCGCGCGGTCCGGGTAGGCGCTCTTGTGCCAGGCATAGGCGCGGGCATAGCGGGCAGGGACCGACTGGTCGCTTTCCGGATATTCCCGCAAGGTTACGGCGGGCTCGGCGGTAAAGCCCAGCAGCTTGGCCTTGACCCGCTGGAACCGGGCTTCAATGTCCGGATCGGAGGGCTTGTCCCATGCGGGATCCTTTTGATAGACATCGCGGAGCAGGCTCACCCGTTCACCGGACAGGGGATGGGTTCGACCGTAGCTGTCTTCCTGCGGAATGCCGAGGCGGAATTCATAATTTTGCAGTTTCTTGAAAAAGTCGATCGAGCCTCTGCCCGATATGCCGGCTGCTGCGAGATAGCGCGCGCCAGCGGAATCGGCTGACCGTTCCTGCACCCGGCTGAAGGCGAGAAACTTGCCCATTGCGGCTTGCTGACCAGCAGCCAATATGCCCATCCCGGCATCGCCGGCACCAGCGGCAATGGCTGCGGCTCCCAGGATGAGGCTGAGAATGGTGATACCGGTCACGGTTTGCATGCCTTCGTCAAACCGGATGATGTGACCGCCGGTAATATGGCCCAGTTCGTGCGCCATGACGCCCTGAACTTCATTGGCCGTGTCTGTGGTTTCAATAAGACCTGAATAGAAATAAATGCGCTGTCCGCCAGCGACAAAGGCGTTGATCTGACGATCGTTGATCAGGACAACCTCGACCTCTTTGGCATCCAGCTCCGATACGGCTACCAGCGGCGCAACCATGTCGGCAAACAGCGCTTCCGTTTCTGCATCGCGCAATATGGACTGGGCGGCAACCGGCTGCACGACGATCGATACCATTGCGAGAAAGGCGACCATGAAACGGATTGGTCGGCCTGGCAAACGCAAGTCAGTGCGGGAAAATGAAACAGCAAGAAAATTGCGCATGTGAGTCCTTCGCATGGAAGTCCGGTTCTAGTCTCCCCCTGTCACGACCTGTCTGAACCGCGGATGAAATCAAGGCCGTTCCCGCCCAAAATTTGGGGCAGGAACGGCCTCTAATTCCTTATCCGAACGTGCGTTGCCACCAGCCCTGGCGCGGTGATCCGTCGCTGGACTCCTTGGCGTCGCTGTCGGACGTTTTCGCTACAGCTTCATCTTTCGGCTTGGCCGTGGGTCTCGCTTTGCGCGGTTTGGCAGGCGCTTTTTCCTTGGCTTCCTTTGCTGTCGCCGGGGCCGCTTTGCCAGAGGTCTCCGTATTATCCGCCTTTTTGGCGCGTGCTCTTGGAGCCCGTTTTACCGGCGGCTTTTTCTCGCCGGTTGCGTCAGCGGTTTCGTCCGCGGCCTGAGGGTCCGAGGTAGCCGAAGTCGCCTTGGCTTTGCGCGGAGCGCGCCTCCGTTTCGGCTTCTCTTCAGCCGCATCGGTTGGCGTTTCCTTGCTTTCCACTGGCTGTTCAGCCGGCGCGTCGCTCTTGGCAGAACGGCGTCTGCCGCGCGGCTTGGCCTCGGTCTGCGGTTGGTCATCAGCGCTATTCTCGGCTGTGGTAGCCGGTGCTGAGTCGGCCTTCGGAGCGCTGTTACGACGTGAGCGAGGTTTCGGCTTCTCTGCCTGCTCGCTGGTGTCCGTATCATTCGACTGCGCTGCGGCTTCACGGTTATTCTCGCCGCTATTGCCCGAGTTATTCTCGCCATCGTTTTCGGAACCAGCGGACTCGGAACGATCACCACCGCGGTTGCGTCTGCCCCGCCGACGCCGTTTGCGCTTGGGCCGTTCTTCGCCGTCGTTACGGTCTGTACGTTCTGCCCGTTCCGGACGGTCTCCGCGTGTTTGCCGTTCTTCCGCTTCGACGACTTCTGCTTCTTCTTCGATATGATCTTCATCATCGTCATCATCATCGATGATGGGTTCGAACTTGGGCATATTCTTCGGCGGGCTGCCGGACGTCTGGATTTCCATCCGGGCGCCTTCGGTTTCACCGTCGGGTACGATCTCGATCGAGACACCGTAGCGCTGCTCGATATCCTCGATTTCCTGACGCTTGCTGTTCAGCACATAGATGCAGGCTTCCTGGCTGGTGCGCAGACTGATCTGGCTGGCTTTGCCCTTGGCGGCTTCTTCTTCCAGCAGACGGAGCGCCGACAGGGCAGAGGACGATGCCGTCCGCACCAGGCCGGTGCCTTCGCAATGCGGGCAGACCTTGGTAGAGGCTTCCAGCACGCCTGTGCGCAGGCGCTGGCGGCTCATTTCCATCAGGCCGAAGCTGGATATCCGTCCAACCTGGATGCGGGCGCGATCATTTTTCAACGCGTCGCGCATCGCCCGTTCGACCTTGCGGACGTTGCCGCTGCGATCCATGTCGATGAAATCGATCACGACCAGACCGGCCATGTCGCGCAGTCGCAACTGGCGGGCGATTTCAGCGGCGGCTTCCATATTGGTCTTGACCGCCGTTGCCTCGATCCCGTGTTCGCGGGTTGAGCGACCGGAGTTGATGTCGATCGACACCAAAGCTTCGGTCGGATTGATGACCAGATAGCCGCCGGATTTCAGCTGGACTTCCGGCGAATACATCGCCGACAGCTGATCCTCGACGCCATAGCGCTGGAACAGCGATACCGGGTCCGCGTAACTCTTCACCCGCTTGCTGTGGCTCGGCATCAGCAGCTTCATGAAATTCTTCGCGGCGGTATAGCCGTTGGCGCCTTCGACCAGCACTTCCTCGATCTCGCGATTATAAATGTCGCGGATCGCGCGTTTGACGAGATCGCTGTCGCTGTGAATCAGGCTCGGTGCCGTCGCGCTCAGGGTTTTCTCGCGGATTTCATCCCACAGACGGGCGAGATAATCAAAGTCGCGCTTGATTTCCGGTTTGGTCCGGGACAGGCCGGCGGTACGGACGATACAGCCCATGCTGGTCGGCAATTTCAGGTCGGCGATAATCGACTTCAGGCGCTTGCGATCGCCGACGTTGTTGATCTTCCGGCTGATTCCGCCACCGTGAGACGTATTTGGCATCAGGACGCAATAGCGGCCAGCCAGACTGAGATAGGTGGTGAGCGCCGCGCCCTTGTTGCCGCGTTCTTCCTTGACGACCTGGACGAGAACAACCTGCCGCCGCTGGATTACGTCCTGAATCTTGTAGCGTTTGCGCAGGGCCATGCGTTTTTGACGTGCCTGATCGCTGGCTTTCGGCATGCTGCCCTTGCCACGACCCTTGTTCCGTCCACCACGTCCGCGACGGCCATCGTTCTTGCCTTTACCATCGTCATTGTCGTCAGAGGATTCGTCTTCGGAATCGTCGTCATCATCATCTTCGTCGGAACCATTTTCCTCGGGAATTTCGCCTTCGGTGACGTCGATTGTATCGACGCTGTCATCCTTGTCGACTTCTACCAGTGCGGTATCGAGTTCTTCCGTGGCTTCGCTGCGCACCATATCCGCCGGCGAATCATCGTCTTCTTCCTCCTGAGCGCGCAGAGCGGCTTCTTCCGCAGCGTGCTCGGCCTCTTCAGCCAGCAGCTTTTCGCGATCTTCCCTCGGGATCTGGTAATAGTCGGGGTGGATTTCGGAAAAGGCCAGAAATCCGTGGCGGTTGCCGCCATAGTCAACAAAAGCGGCCTGCAGCGACGGTTCGACGCGGGTAACTTTCGCTAGATAGATATTGCCTTTGAGCTGTTTATGCTCGGAAGATTCAAAATCGAATTCCTCAATCTTGTTCCCTTTTACGACCGCCACCCGGGTTTCTTCCTGGTGGCGCGCGTCGATTAGCATGCGCGTCGTCATTCAATAGTCTCCTGACATGGAGCGCCGGATCAGAGCCCGGCGGGGCCATGCGATATAATGGGGATGACGCTTCTGTGCGCGCGTTCCTTTGATAAGGGGCGGGCGGCGTCATCCGGTTGATTTCAAATATTTCAGATAAAAATGTGTCTGCAACAACCGCATGGCTCTGGCCGTTAGCCAAAGTCTTTCCGCCCAAGGAAGCGCCTCCGCTAGGGAGAGCTTCTAAGCCGGAGATGTCATGCCTCATGTTGCGTCAACCTGGTAGATGCCGAATGATTTTCGGCATTTAGACGAACCGGTTCGGGACTTGCCCCGAAAGGTTCAATCAGGCTGCTAGCACCGCTTGGGCTAATCGGCAACACAAACTGTGATCGGCCGGAAACCTGGCGCCAGATCAGGCGCGCCGCAGATTCATGCCTAATCGACCGTTAACCGCGTCATTTTACTGCGTTTTACGAATGCATCCTTAATCACACATTCACTCAGTTCGATAGTGTGATTTATTTAGGAAGCCGCGATCTATGAAAATTGACTGGACCCAAAAGGGCCGCAGGATGCATAAGCAGATTATGGCATTCGCAACAATATTGGCATCCGGACTGTTAACGATCAATCCAGCCGTAGCGGGGTCGATCAGTCGGATCGAAGCCGACGGTTCGGAAATCACCATCTCTTTTGATGATCTGGTAGAAGGGGCATCGGCCTTTTCACTGGTTGGACCGAACCGGATCGCTATTGATGTGCGCGGCGGCAAGGCCGGACAGGGCGGCTATGCTAATGGTATCGTCAAGGCGGTCCGTCAGGGCCAATATGATATCAACACCGCGCGCATCGTCTTCGATCTGGATCGACCGGCGGTGATTACCAATGGCAGTTTTTCTAATGATGGAAAACGCCTCAGCTTGAGTATGCGGTCGGTTGGCCAAAGCCAGATAAGCTCCGGTCGGCAATCCTTCCTGCCGCCGGTACAGTTCCGTGCGGAACCGCCTCGCAAAAGCTATAGCGTCAAGGTTCCTCTGGGCAAGCCTCAGGATTCTGTTCGCTTGCCGAAAATATACGGGCCGAATGATTCGAGCAGACCGCTCGTGGTCATTGATGCTGGCCACGGCGGGCATGATCCCGGCACAGTTTCGCCGCATGGCGGGAAATACGAGAAAAATGTTGTGCTGGCCATCGCGATTGCGGTCCGCGATCGATTGATTGCTGGCGGTCAGGTGCGCGTTGCATTGACTCGTGACACCGACTCCTTTCTGGTCCTCGAAGAGCGGTACGGCATCGCGCGACGGCTCGGTGCAGACCTGTTTATATCCATTCATGCCGATGCTGCAGGAAATGAGGAGGCGTCCGGCGCCACTGTCTATACGCTGTCAGAAGTGGCCTCTGATCGAGAGGCCGCCAAATTGGCTGCCCGGGAAAACAAGGCCAATATTATCAATGGCATCAATCTGGGTGGAGCGACGCACGATGTTTCGTCGATCCTCATCGATCTGACGCAGCGGGAAACCATGAATGTCTCGGCGGATTTTGCCAAATTGCTGCACCGCGAAACCAGCCGGCAAATGACGTTTCGGAAAATCCCGCATCGTTATGCCTCCTTTGTTGTGCTGAAAGCACCCGATACACCGTCGGTATTGTTTGAAACCGGCTATCTGACCAACAAGGATGATGTCGCCTTTCTCAATTCCCGCCAGGGACGGACCAAGGTTGCCGCAGGTGTTGCGAGCGCGATTGAGTCGCATTTTGCCCGGAAACTGGCGCTGCGCTAGGATATTCAGGCCGGCTATAATAATCCGGTCGTCCCGCGTTGATGCGGCGCTCGTTTTTCATCGATAATCGCTGGAAAATGGATGCGAGGCGGTTTAGATAGCCCAGCCTATGGTAAATGATGCGTCTGATACGGCAGGGGAAAGCCTTGCCTACAAGCTGGAGCGAAGCACAGGCAGCTTTTTCGAGCGGATAGAAAAATTCTGGCAGAAGAAATGGTTTCGCCTGCTGGTGGCGTTTCTTGGCCTTTGTATCCTTGGCTGGTTGCTGATCTGGCTGATCTTTGCCCGGGATTTGCCCGACGCGAAGGCGTTGCAAACTTACGAGCCACCTTTGCCGACCGTGGTACGCGCCTATGATGGTGAGCCGGTTCACAGCTATGCGCGGGAACGGCGTGTGCAGCTCGAATTTTCCGAATATCCCGCCTTGTTGGTTCGCGCCTATCTGGCCGCCGAAGATCGCACCTTTTTCGAGCATGGCGGACTGGACTATCCCGGCATCGCAACCGCGATTCTGACCAATATCTCCAATAGCGGCCGACCGGTCGGCGCTTCCACGATCACCCAGCAGGTCGCGAAAAACCTGTTGCTGAGCAGCGAGGTCTCCTACCGCCGGAAGGTGCGCGAAGCTATTCTGGCCTACCGGATAGAGGATGTGCTGACCAAGGAGGAAATCCTCGAGCTTTATCTCAACCAGATATTTCTCGGTCGCAATGCTTATGGTGTTCAAGCGGCTGCCCAGGCGTATTTTGGCAAGGATGTCGATGCGCTGGCCCTGCATGAAATTGCCTATCTGGCGATTCTGCCCAAAGGACCGTCGAATTATCGCCCCGAAGTACATGAGCAGCGCGCGATCACGCGCCGCAACTGGGTGTTGGGAGAGATGCGCGACAATGGCTGGATCACGCCGGCGCAATATCAGGCTGCCAGCGCGCAGCCGCTGGGCGCGATTTCTCGTGCAGGGCCCCGGTTCGAACGGGTCGGCGGCTATTTTATCGAGGAAGTCCGGCGGCAGCTGATCGAGCAATTTGGCGAAAACGAGAAGGCAGGCCCTTACAGCGTCTATTCCGGAGGCCTTTGGGTGCGCACCTCGCTCAATCCGGAGTTGCAGGAATATACCAAAGACGCGCTGCGCAGCGGCTTGCTCCGCTATAGCAGCGGCAAGGGCTGGAGCGGCCCGATCAACAAGATCGAGATGGACGAGCAGTGGGCGCAGCGGCTTTCCTCAACCTTCATCGGCACCGATTTTGAAAATTGGCAGATTGCCGTCGCGATCCGGCCCACTGGTGGCGGGGCGGAGATTGGTTTTTCTGACGGTACCACAGGGCAGATAAATTCCGTTCCGAGCGCATTGAAAGCCGGCGATATTATTGCCGTCAGTCCGCTGGGAGGGAGCCGCTACCGGCTCGAGAATGTACCCGAAGTCTCTGGCGGCATGGTCGTGCAAAATCCCCGCAATGGCCGGATATGGGCGATGCAGGGCGGCTTTGACGATCGGATGAGCTCGTTCAATCGGGCAACTCAGGCCGAGCGTCAGCCGGGTTCGACGATCAAGCCGTTTGTCTACGCCACCGCGCTGGAACATGGCATGACCCCGGCGTCACTGATCGAGGATGCCCCGTTCTGCGTCTATCAATCCGCCTCTCTGGGACGAAAATGTTTCCGGAATTTCGGCAATTCGCGCGGTGCCGGCCAGCAGACGCTGCGCTGGGGTGTCGAACAATCGCGCAATCTGATGACGGTGCGCGCGGCCAATGATGCCGGGATGGAAAATGTCGTCAAGACCATCAAGACCATGGGGATTGGGGATTATAAGCCCTATCTCGCTTTTGCTCTGGGCGCAGGTGACACCACGGTGATGAAGCTCACCAACGCCTATTCCATGCTCGCCAATCATGGGCGTGAATTGCAGCCGACGGTCATAGACTTTGTCCAGGACCGGCAGGGCAAGGTAATCTTCAGGGCCGACAAGCGGACCTGTGAAGATTGCAATCTGCGCGACTGGGACGGAGAGCCAATGCCGCGTCCGCGCCCTGCGGGCAAACAGCTGATGGATCCGATGACCGCTTATCAGATGATCGATATCCTGCAGGGTGTGATCACCCGCGGCACGGCGCAGAACCTGAGAAGCCTCGAACGGCCGCTGTTCGGCAAGACTGGCACGAGCAGCGGCCCGACCAATGTCTGGTTCGTTGGTGGTTCGCCGGATATGGTGGCAGGCGTTTATCTCGGATATGACCAGCCGCGCAACATGGGCGGCTATGCCCAGGGCGGCACGCTGGCTGCCCCGATCTTCCGGCGGTTCGCCGAAAAAGCGATGGCCGGCATGCCGAAAACACCATTTGTTGCGCCGAAGGGCGTGCGGATGGTTCGCGTTGATCGCAGGACCGGCAAGCGCGTCTATGGAGGCTGGCCGACCGACGAACCCAAATCCGCCGTTATCTGGGATGTATTCAAGCCGGAAACCGAACCCCGCCGGTCGATCCGCAAGGACGAGCTGCTGGCGCGACTGGAAGCCCGCAAGGCGCAGCTGCTCGCCGAACGGGCAGCGGCGCAGGCCCGTGCGCTGGAAGCCAATCGCAATCGCGGTCCGGCCCAAAATGATGACGAATTTCTTCAGGCCGAAGGCGGGATCTATTAGCGGCTGCTGGATATGGCGTCGGTGCTGAAAGCATCGGATATCTTGTCCGCGCCGGGCATCCACACCGTTGGGATCGAGAGCGCGTCGGCGCTCGCCGACATCACCGCGGATGCGTTTCGCGATGATCCGTTCAATCGCTGGCTGTTCGGTGACTTTGAGCCGATGCGCCGGACCTTTGCCAATCTTGCGCGCCATATCTACGCGCCGAACGGATTTTGTCAGATCCTGAAAGAAGAGGGGGAAGGGCTTGCCGCCACCATGTGGCTGATGCCCGGAGACAATCCTGACGCGCATCTGATTGGTATGCTGAAAACCTATTGGGGCCTGTTTGCCAGCGGCGGCGGCGCTGCTCTGATGCGCGGCAAGGCGGCCGGGGAGGCGATGGCAAAGCATCACCCCGAGGCACCCCACGCCTATTTGTTTACAGTGGGTGTCGCCGGTGCCGGACGGGGCAGGGGCCTCGGCCGCCAGCTGATCGAACCGGTTCTGCAAGCCTGCGACCGCACGGGTACGATGGCCTATCTGGAGAATAGCAATCCGGCCAACCGGCGCTTTTACAACAGTCTCGGGTTTGAGCGCGTCGAACTATTTCACGCGGCAGCGGAAAGCCCGCCGCTCGAAGCGATGCAAAGGCTTCCACGCTAGCCGCCACGGTCGTGTGGTCTCCGCTGCAATAATTGTGAAATATTTATGTAATCCAACGGTCATTGAGCATCGGTAGATGGCATGTTCGGAAGGCCGCGCAGAAAGACGATGCGCGAAACTAACCTTGAACAAGGAAATTTTGATGAAAACCAAGTTTGCATTAATCGCTATGGCCACGCTGGTGCTGGCGGGCTGTGACAATCAGGCTGGCGGCACTGGCGGCGGCGGTAGTCGGGATCAGCTCCGGATTGTCGGATCTTCGACCGTATTCCCTTTCGCCAAGGCCGTATCGGAATATTTCGTCAGCTCCGGCAACTTCAAGGCACCGGTGCTGGAATCGACGGGCACCGGCGCAGGCATGAGCCTGTTCTGTTCGGGAGTTGGCGCCGACACGCCCGATATTGAAAATGCATCGCGCCGGATGAAGGCGTCGGAATTCGAGCTGTGCCAGAAGAATGGCGTCACCGACATCGTCGAAATCAACATCGGTCTGGACGGCATTGCCGTGGCACAGGCGAAGGACGGCCCCGACATGGCGCTGACCCCGAAGCTGCTGTACGAGGCCATCGCCGCCAAACCCTATGGCAAGGAAAATACCACCAAGACCTGGTCGGACGTGGATCCGTCGCTCCCTGCCGTTCCGATCAGCGTCTATGGTCCGCCATCGACCTCGGGCACGCGCGATTCGCTGACCGAACTGATCATGGAAGTCGGCTGCCAGACCGATCCGGCGATCAAGGCGCTCAAGGACAGCAACAAGGAAGAGTTCGAAGCCATTTGTCATGAAATCCGCACCGACACCGGTTATCTGGACGCGGGCGAGAATGACAATCTGATTGTCCAGAAGCTGAAATCCAACCCCAATGCGGTCGGCATATTCGGCTACAGCTTCCTCGAGGAAAATCAGGACACGGTGCGCGGCATTTCCCTGTCCGGCGTTCAGCCAACCTATGATGCGATCGTATCCGGTGAATATCCGGGTGCGCGGGCGATGTATATCTACCTGAAAAAGCATCATGTCGGCGTGATCCCCGGCATCCAGGAATTTGCTACGGAATTCGTGAAGGCCGGCGCCCGTGATGGCTATCTCGCGAAGTCCGGGCTGATTGCAGCACCGGATGCCACTCGGGTGGCGATGGCGGAAGCGGCGAAAAACATGCCTCTGCTCACCAAGGACCAGCTGAAATAGGCGGTCCTGCCATGGGATGACAGGAACGAACCTGTGCATCCGGAAGAAGGGGGCTGTTGGCAACAACGGCCCCTTTTTCTGTTGTGGGAGAGTGGGCGGCAGCCGGGCAAGGCCGCCGCAACACACGCAAATATCCGGCTTTTCTCATAGGCCGGGCGCGACGCTCGCGGCGAAAAATGCAAACCGGTTGCTTTTTATATGACATTTTTGTTACAATGCGGTCAATCGCAACAAGGAACCGTCATGAATCTCAGCATCGCCCATCACACCGTGACCGCCTTTGACGCGGAAATTCACGACCTCCGGGCGATGGTGCTGGAGATGGGCGAGAAGAGCACCAGCGCGATCACCCGCTCGATCGAAGCGCTGGAGCATAGTGATCTGGCGCTGGCCAAATCGGTGGTTGCGGATGACCGCGAGATTGACGCGCTCGAACGCCGGATCGATTCCCTGTCGATCCAGACGATCGCCTTGCGCGCACCGATGGCGGATGATCTGCGCCACCTGATCGCGACCTTCAAGATATCCAGCCTCGCCGAACGGATCGGCGACTATGCCAAGAATATCGCCAAGCGGGTGCCGCTGGTCGCGGAATCCAGCCGCCAGATCGAGCCGGTCGCGCTGCTGCCGTCGATGGCGAAGATCGCGTCCGACCTGGTCAGCGATTCCTTCAAGGCCTATGCCGATGGCGACATCGACCTGGCGGTATCGGTGTGGGCGCGGGACCAGACGCTGGACAATTTCTACACCAGCTTCTTCCGCTCGATCATTACCTATATGATCGAGAACCCCGCGCATATCAGCGAATCCGCGCATCTTCTGTTCATTGCGAAAAATCTCGAGCGGATCGGCGACCATGCCACCAATATCGCCGAGCTCAGCTATTTCGCCGAGACCGGTCGGCAGATGCCGGAGCGGACCAAGGGCGACAATATTGCCGGACCCAGCTGGGCCGACAAACAGGATCTGCTGATTGGATCTGCTGATTGGCTGAACGGCGCTAGCCAGCGCTGACGATCCGGCTCAGAAGCTGATCTGGAACCGTCCGGCAACGACATCGACATTATAATCGCCGCTACCCGCTGCCAATATCGCCGCATTGCTATAGTCGATCTTGGAATAGGATAGCAGGAAGCGGACATAGTCGATTGGCGTCCAGATCAGCGACGCCTGATACGCATCTTGAGTGCCGCCAACAAAGCCGGCATCGACCAGATCGAGCCGATCATAGCGGACATTGATCTGCCATGCGCCCAGTCCGCCATCACCGACCGGATTGGACACCTTGACCTCCTTGAACATGCCTTCCTTGTACCCGCGGCTATCGTCGGTCAGGAAAAAGCCGGCCTCGACCGAACCGCCAAAGAAGGTCGGGTCGGCCAGATTGCCGCTGCGGTTCAGCTTCAGCCAGTGGGTTTCACCAGCGGCGTGGAAACGCCCGGCAATCAAAGCCGCCTCCAGACCGTAGCTGGTCTCTGACTCGGCGTTGCTGATATTGCCGGTATCGATAAAGTGCGTGTCGGTGAAATGCACCGTCGGCCGCTGGCGATAGCGACCCGAAGTGATCGCATCGCCCAGATCCTTATAATGGTAGGACGCGCCGAAATGGGTCTGGACATCGCCGAATTTCGGCATCGCCACCGCGCGCAGATCAAAGCCGATGCTATCATTCTCGTCGCTGCCCAGGTCACCGATATTGTCGGTGAACACACCGGCCTGAAACAACAGGTCCGATACGGCATATTGCGCAGAAATCCCGAGCTGCCGCTGAAAGCCGAAAGCATCGGTAAAGGCGGCGCGCTCGATAAAGCTGGTGTCGTTGCTGCTCGACAATTCTTCCAGGCTCTGGAAATTATTGTGCTGCCCGAGGGTTACCGTCAGCCCGCCATTGTCATAAGTCAGAAACGCATCGGTCAGTTCCACTTCATTGTCGGCGAAATCTGCTTCCAGCTTATAGCCAAAGCCGCCCGGCATCGATCCCGAGACACCCAGCCGGATCCGCCGCGCTTCGTTGGCAAAGCCCAGTCCCGGATCGACAATGCTGTTCGGGGCTTTGACCGTACCGGCATCGACCAATATCCGGCCGCGCGGCTTGAAGCTCCAGCCGCCTTCACCCTTGATCTCGGGCGCGCCTTTCCAGCCGATCTTGGCCGGCTGTTGTTGGTCCAGCTTGGCTTCGGTCGCGGCGATTTTTGCATCCGTGGCAGCGATCGCGCTGGTCGAGAGCTGCTGGTTCTGTTGCACATCGCCAAGCTGCGCCTTGAGATCAGCCACTTCGCGCTCGAGCTGGTTGAGCTTGCTGAGCAAGGCCGCTGCCTGTTCCTCGGAAATCGGCGCCGCCATCGCCGCTGCCGGATAAAGCGCAATTGCCGCGGTTCCGGCCAGCAGGCCAATCGTCTTGAGCATCTGGGATTTCATGAGGTCAGCCTGTCCGTTGCAATTGCGCTTTCAATTGATGAGCGCATTATGACGGATGCGTTGCCATTTGATGGCACTTTTATTTCATGTATGTGACAGAAAACTGATGGGGTTGGGACGCGGGAAGGGATGGGGCAGGGCGTGGGCACGGGGCGAATATGAAGGAGGGCCTTAACCGGCAGCAGGCAAGCGTCGCTTGCCCTTGGTGCGGCCGGTAAGATGGTAGTGAAGGCAGCGGTCGCAGAGATAGGGACGGAGGTCGATGGTCGCGATCTGTGCCGCCGCGATTGCCTCGGCCCCGCTGGGGAAGCGCTGTTTCTTGCGGCAGATGGCGAGGCGGGTGCGCATGGGGTGGAATTAGCGGCTTGCGGGGAGGGGGGCAAGGCGGCATGTAGGGCACTAAATAACCGGGGCCAGTAAACGCATGAATATAAGCGACTATCTCGATCAGGTGCGCAGTAAATATTCCAGTGGGCAGGCGACAGGGCATAGCTATCGCGCCGCCTCGGAAGGGTTTTTACAGTCGATTGATCCCGATTTCGAGATTATCAACGACCCCAAAAGATCCGAAGGTGGGATCCCTGATTTCCTGTTCCAGCGCGACGGCCTGGCCTTTGGCTGGTGCGAAGCGAAAGACATCGACAAGCTTGTGATCAAGCTGAAAGGCTATTCGGTCGAACAGCGCAAAAAGTTATGTACAACGGAGAGAAAATTGTGACGCTGCTTGGCGACCTTGAAAGAGCAAAGAGCGAGGAAGACGTTAAGGATGCCTATATCAAGGCGCTCGGCCTCGCATCCTATTTCAAGGGGCTGGTTGATATCCAGACCAAGGAGGTGTGGTTCGAGGCCAAGGAAGCATCGACCCCGCCGATTCTGATGTTCGCGCAATTGCTAGTGTATGTCCGCGCCGCGCGCAAACGGGGTGAACCCATTCCTGGCTTTCTGTCCGTGATCGACCGGGAGAAGGCGGCGTTGATCCTGACCGAACATGCGCTGCCGATCCTCGAAGACAAGACAATCGCATGGCCCAAGTCCGGCTCTAAAGCTGACATGGCCTTGGCCGCGCGGATCGCGCCCACCATCGAAGCGCATTATGTGGTCTACGATATTGCCAGTCACGAGCGAGAATTTATTGCCGCCGTCAATTCGGCCATTGCTGAAGGGCGGATCATCCGGACCCCGATCACGCCAGACAATTTGCGGCAGGTGTTCGACAAATGGGTGGCGATGGTCGGCGTCGAAATGGGGGTAACCAACGAAGCCGACTACGCCGTGCTGTTCTTTGCCGATATCATGCACGATGGTGAGAACGCGAAGATGAGTAACCTTTCCGTGCGCCTGCTCTACGATGGCGGAAAGCCGGTATTCTATTTCAAGGATAGAAACGAAGCCTACGAGTTAGCAAACGATCGCGGTTATTACAATTTTTGGAAAATCTACCATCGCCCGCCACAACAGAAACACCGCCACTATCTACTCCAACGGCGCGATAGCTTGCTGCCGATCGATGACCAAAAGTTCAAAGGCGCCTATTACACCCCGCTGCACATCGTTGATAAAGCCTATGATCAATTGTCCGCGACGTTGGGGGAGAACTGGCAGAAGAAATACATTGTGTGGGATATGTGCGCTGGTGTGGGCAATTTGGAGGCTAAACACAGCAATCTGCGCAACGTCTATATGTCCACGCTGGATCAGGAAGATGTCACTATCATGCGCTCCAACCCGGCTTTCGCCGGGGCGGAGATATTCCAGTATGATTATCTCAACGACGATGTGACCGATTTTGGGGAGATCGACTACAGCCTTACGAGTAAGGTGCCCGCAGCCCTGCAGCGGGCGATTGCCGACGCGCGCGCTGGGAAGAAAGGTGCCAAACCAATCCTGGTGCTGATTAATCCGCCTTATGCGGAGGTCACAAGTGGAGGGAATACCGCAGCGGACGTAACAGGAAATAGTAAGGCGGGCGTGACTAAGACGCTATTTGCAAAAGCGGGCATGTCCCAATATGGAAAGGCATCCAACGAACTCTTCATGCAGTTTGTAGCCCGCATTCATCAAGAGATTCCTTCCGCTGTGCTGGCTATGTTTAGCAAATTGAAATACATAAGCACGCCAACACTAAATGTGTTCAGAAACAATTGGAATGCCAAATATCTCGGCGGATTTGTATTCCATAGCCGCTTGTTTGAAGGCCTAAAAGGTAATTACCCTATTGGTTTTCTTATTTGGAATACGGGTAAGGAATGTCCCATCAAAAATGTTCCCGTTGATGTGCTAGACCGCGATGGAAATATCATTGGAGAAAAAACGTTCTTCAACTATGACGATCAGCAATTGCTGACGGATTGGGTAGCAAGACCGCGTTCTAATAAAGAGACTGTGGTTCCGCTTCGGAATGCTATAGTCCCAGCAAACGCAACAAAGGATTTAAGAGGAAAATATTGGTCGAACAATGCTGTTGCTTGGTTGAATTGCGGGGGTAATGATTTCCAGCACGCAAATCGAGACACCTTTGTTTTTTCCTCGGGTTATAGCAGTGGAAGAGGCTTTTTTGTTACATCCGCCAACCTCTGGCAGGCTGCCATCGTCTTTTCCGTTCGCCGTCTCATCAAGCCGACCTGGCTTAACGATCGCGACCAGTTCTTGCAGCCATCGCAGCCACTTCCCGACGAATTCAAGATCGATTGCCTGATCTGGATGCTTTTCAACAGCAGCAACCTCACCGCGGGGGCCGATGGCCTTGAATGGAACGACCGCGAATGGTCACTGGTCAACCACTTCATTCCGTTCACCGAGGTCGAAGTCGGAGCGAAGGCGCGTTTCGAAAGCGACTTCATGGTGCGCCACATGGCCGGCATGACGTTCTCCCCGGAGGCCCAAGCGGTGCTGGACGAAGGGCGCAATCTATGGCAGCGCTTCCACTCCACAAGCTTTCCCCGCAAGATCAGGGACGAACTAAAACTCAATCGAGCTGATGCAGGATGGTTTCAGGTGCGCAGGGCACTCGAAGCCTATGGTGATAGCGAGTTGACCGATTTCGGCCCGTTCAAGTTCGCCTACACCGCGCTTAGCGATAAGCTGCGCCCAATGGTATTCGAACTCGGGTTTTTGCCGGAATAGGGCGCTTCAACGTCGAGCCCAAACTCATCGCCGCCAATTGTAATCGTGACGAAGGCGACGATATGGTGGCGAGCGGTTTTCCGAAATTCGAACAATCCTCCCCGGGACGGGGAGGTGGCGGCCGCGAAGCGGCTGACGGAGGGGGCTCTGCTCTGGGTGCTGCGCCCGAGGGAAGCCCCCTCCACCATCCTGCGGATGGTCCCCCTCCCCGTGCCGGGGAGGATTGGGGCCGCGTTCATATCAATCCGGATCAATATTTTGATGCCGTGCCAAAGCTGACGTGGGACTTCTATATCGGCGGCTATCAACCGGCGCAGAAGTGGCTCAAGGATCGCAGGGGTCGAGTGCTGAGCTATGACGATCTCGGCCATTATCAGAAGATCATCAAAATCCTTTCGGAGACCGACCGGATCATGAACGAAATCAAGCTGCCGCTCGACTGACCTTCCTCCCTGCCGCGCAGCGGTGGGGAGGGGGACCGTCCGCGGAATGATATGGTGGCGAGCGGTTATCCCAAGTTCGAACAATCCTCCCCGGGACGGGGAGGTGGCAGTCGCGAAGCGGCTGACGGAGGGGGTTCTCCACCAGACGCCGCGCTTGAGGCAAGCCCCCTCCACCATCCTGCGGATGGTCCCCCTCCCCGTCCCGGGGAGGATTTGCAATCACCAAAACCCCTTTCCTACACCACCCTCCCCATGCCATATCCCATGATGGCTCTTTGAAAATTGAATCCTGCGCCAATATTTCTGCAGAAGCGGAAACGGCACGCTCCGGGCTATCCTCTGCTTGCCCTTTTCCCACTTGTTCAGCCCGCCTGCTCCGAAACTGAACGAATCGGCCGTTTGCGGGCCGGAAACGCCGTGAAAATCACGTTGGAAAGCCCCAAAGGCTTTTCAATTCATAACAGTGTAAAGTATGTCAAGAATAGCTCGGGGCCAGGCGATCAGGCGGCGCAGTGGGCGGCGGTGCCGGGGCGGACGTTTCCTGCTGACAACCCGCTATGCCCCTGCTAACGGCTGGCCATGACCGAACGCTCCTATTCTCAATCCCATATCCGCAATTTCGCCATTATCGCCCATATCGACCATGGCAAATCGACTCTCGCCGACCGGCTGATCCAGCAGACCGGCGGGCTGACCGAGCGCGAGATGAGCGAGCAGGTGCTCGACAATATGGATATCGAGAAAGAGCGCGGCATCACCATCAAGGCGCAGACCGTGCGGCTGCACTACAAGGCGAAGAATGGCGAGGATTATGAGCTCAGCCTGATGGACACGCCGGGCCATGTCGACTTTGCCTATGAAGTGTCGCGGAGCCTCGCGGCGTGCGAGGGCGCGCTGCTGGTCGTCGATGCGGCGCAGGGGGTCGAGGCGCAGACTCTGGCCAATGTCTACCAGTCGATCGAGCATGACCACGAGATCATCCCGGTCCTGAACAAGATCGATCTGCCCGCCGCCGAGCCGGAGCGGGTGCGCAAGGAGATCGAGGAGATCATCGGGCTCGACGCCTCGGAGGCGGTGCTGGCCAGCGCCAAGTCGGGGATCGGCATCGAGGATATTCTCGAGCAGATCGTCACCAAGATTCCGCCACCGGGCGGCGACCGCAACAAGCCGCTGAAGGCGATGCTGGTCGATAGCTGGTATGATCCCTATCTCGGCGTGGTCATTCTCGTGCGGGTGATCGACGGGGTGCTGACCAAGGGCCTGAAGATCAAGTTCATGGCCCAGGGCACCGAGCATCTGGTCGACCGGGTCGGCTGCATGCGGCCGAAGATCGAGCAGTTGCCGGAACTGGCGGCCGGCGAGATCGGCTTTATCACGGCGCAGATCAAGGAAGTCAGCCAGACCGCGGTCGGCGACACCATCACCACGGTCAAGAACCCGGCGCCCGAAGCCTTGCCGGGCTTCAAGGAAGTGCAGTCGGTGGTGTTCTGCGGCCTGTTCCCGGTCGACGCGGCGGACTTCGAGAAATTGCGCGAAAGCATCGGCAAGCTGCGGCTCAACGACGCGAGCTTCACCTTCGAGATGGAGACCAGCGCGGCATTGGGGCAGGGCTTCCGCTGCGGTTTTCTCGGGCTGCTGCATCTGGAGATCGTCCAGGAGCGGCTGACCCGCGAATATGATCTCGACCTGATCACCACGGCGCCGTCGGTGGTCTATAGGATCGTGATGAACGACGGCAGCGAGATGTTCCTGCACAATCCGGCCGACATGCCCGACGTGGTCAAGATCCGCGAGATCGAGGAGCCGTGGATCGAGGCGACCATCTATTGCCCGGACGAATATCTCGGCGGCATCCTCAAGCTCTGCCAGGACCGGCGCGGGGTGCAGAAGAACCTGACCTATGTCAGCGACCGGGCGCAGGTGGTCTACGAGCTGCCGCTCAACGAGGTGGTGTTCGACTTTTACGACCGGTTGAAGAGCATCTCACGCGGCTATGCCAGCTTCGACTATCACCAGATCGGGCTGCGCACCGGCCAGCTGGTCAAAATGAACATCATGGTCAACGGCGATCCGGTCGACGCGCTGAGCATGATCGTCCACCGCGACGCCGCCGAGGCCCGCGGCCGGCATATGTGCGAGCGGCTCAAGGACCTGATCCCGCGCCATCTGTTCAAGATCCCGATCCAGGCCGCGATTGGCGGCAAGGTGATTGCCCGCGAGACGATCTCGGCGATGCGCAAGGACGTGACGGCGAAATGCTACGGCGGCGATATCAGCCGCAAGAAGAAGCTGCTCGACAAGCAGAAGAAGGGCAAGGCCAAGATGCGCGAATATGGCAATGTCAGCATCCCGCAGGAGGCGTTTATCGCCGCGCTGAAGATGGGCGACGAAGGGTAGGCCTTGGCAGTCAGGCGCTGCAACAGGGCAGCGCCGCAATCGGTCAGTCATCTGCCGCAGTTGAAAAAGACCGTAAATTCGCTTATAGTAAAGATGAGGAAAACCAATACGGGTCCAGATTGACTTGCGGGAGTCATCTATGTTCGGTTTATTCGAGCCCGCGCATCGTCGCGTCAAGGACGAGCGGGAAGTGGGTCATTATTTCAACAAATATGGCGAGGACGCGCTTGCCGTCCTGCAGCAACGTGCGAGCGACAAAGAGCTGTCAGCGCGCGATCGGCGGCATTGGCGACGGTTGGCCCGAAAAGCACGCCGTCAAGAAAGCGAATGGCTGGATTCCCTGAAATCCAGCTGACATTATTCGCTGGTCCGCCGATAGGGACAGGGGACGATTTTTTCGGGCGATATTGCCGGTCCCTTGACCCGAAACCTTGCAAAATAGCCGCCCAGTTCCGGGCGCTCCATGAAGCCGACCAGCTCATAGCCGACCGCCTCAAATTCACAGAATAGCTGCTTCGGCGGAATCCCGTGCTGCGACACATCGCGATTGACATCGACCACGATCACCTCACCGGCGCCGTTTGGCCCGCTCTTGTCGAGCAGCGCCGGCCGCAGGCGCGAGAGAAAGGCATAGGGCTCGCGTACCTCGTGATACATGTGGACCAGAAAAATCCGGTCAAAGCTGTTCTCGGGCAGGCGCGGGTCATCCGGTGCCCCCAGCTTGATCGAGACATTGTCGAGGCTCTCCCGGTTGACCCGCTCGGCCAGCCGGTTGATCGCGGCCTCGTCGATATCCTGCGCCAGCACCCGCCCCGCAGCGCCGACCTTCTCCGCCAGTCGCACGGTATAATAGCCTTCGCCGGCACCGATGTCGGCGACCGTCATCCCCGGCTCCAGTCCCGCCGCCTTCATGATCTCCTCGGCCTCGCCGCGCTTGTCGCGGGCGGTCTCGGTCGACCATTGGTTGCCGGCCAGCTCCGACACCGGCCGCGATGCCGGCGGATAGGCGCGCGCGGTCTCGGGGCGATCGGTATCGGCATCGTCGATCCGCTTGCACGCTCCGAGCGGGGCGGTCAGCAGCAACAGAGCGAATAGCCCTACGAGCAGGCGGGCAGGTGACAGGGCGGCTGGCAACAGCCAGGCAGATTTGGCGGCACTATTTTTCATCGGCAAGAGACTTAGGCGAGCGCATGGCGCGGTTCAATCTTTGTTTGGGTGGCGCACCGTCTGAAGGCGCTTTTTGCCGACGCGGGATAGAAATAGCCGATGAAAAAACGCGACAATAGAGCTGCGACCGCAAGTACCGATGGTTTTTGGGTCACACGGGTCACACCCCCTGAAGCGGAAATAGGGGCGGGGGCAGAAAGTCGGTAAATACTATTGAAAATCCTTGATTTTTTGTCGGTTTTGGAGCGGCTTTCACCAGGGCACCGCTAGCGACGAGCGCCGCCGCAAGTTGCTGCTGCGGCGGCCAGCGGTCATGGCGGTGATAGGACTTCGGCGGAGGGGGGAAGGGGAGCGGGGTTTCGCTGTCGGAGTCGCGCCGATGGTTGCTGGTCTGTTTTGGGGGTAGGCTGACTTATCCAACAATGTCGTTAGCTGCGCTGGCCTTTGGCTCGACGGGCTCAGGGCGAACGGGTTTGGGCTGGGGTGTTGTTCCCCTGCGCAGGCTGGGGGCCATCTCGTGGTTTTGCCTATCGACGGGTGGAGGGGGAGTAGCGTTTAGGCCGCCGGGTAACGTGCCCTGCAATCATTGCCTATTGCCTGTGTTTCGGGAGATGGGCCCCTGCTTTCGCAGGGGCACGAGCCTCGCTAGTCTACGTCCTCTACATCGACCTTCTCGCCGGTCACCTTCTGCGCCAGCGTCGCGGCGATGAATTCGTCGAGGCCGCCGTCGAGCACGGCATTGGGCGCGCTGCTGGTGTGGCCGGTGCGCAGGTCCTTGACCATCTGATAGGGTTGCAGGACATAGGAACGGATCTGGTGGCCCCAGCCGATTTCGGTCTTGGCCTCATATTCGCCCGAGGCCTCGGCCTCGCGGCGCTGCAGCTCTGCTTCGAACAGGCGCGCTTTCAGCATTCCCATGGCGGTGGCGCGGTTCTTGTGCTGGCTGCGGTCATTCTGGCTGGCGACCACGATCCCGGTTGGCTGGTGGGTGATGCGCACGGCGCTGTCGGTGGTGTTGACATGCTGGCCGCCGGAGCCGGAGGCGCGATAAGTGTCGATCTTGAGGTCGCTCTCGTTGATCTCGACCTCGAAACTATCGTCAATCACCGGATAGACCCAGACGCTGGAGAAGCTGGTGTGGCGCTTGGCGGCGCTGTCGAACGGAGAAATGCGGACCAGCCGGTGGACGCCTCTTTCGGTCTTGGCATAGCCATAGGCATTCTCGCCCTTGACCTCGATCGTCGCCGACTTGATGCCTGCCTGGTCACCGGCCTGATAGTCGACCATCGAGACCTTGTAGCCGCGCGCCTCGGCCCAGCGCTGGTACATGCGCAGCAGCATCTCGGCCCAGTCCTGGCTCTCGGTGCCGCCGGCGCCGGCGTGGATCTCGATATAGGTGTCGAGGCTGTCGGCTTCGCCGGAGAGCAAGGCGTTGACCTTGTCCCGGTCGGCGCGCGCCGCGAGTTTTTCGAGGCTGGCGACGCCTTCATCGGCGAGCCCGGCATCGCCTTCTTCCTCGGCCATCTCGATAAATTCGAGCGCGTCATCGCGCTCCTGCTTGATTTCCTTGGCCGCGCTGATCGATTCATCAAGCCGGCGGCGCTCGGTCATCACGGCTTGTGCAGCGGTCTGATCGTCCCACAGGGTCGGATCCTCGACCCGGGCGTTCAGCTCGTCGAGGCGGCGCAGGGCCACATCCCAGTTGAGCGAGGTCCTGATCAGGTCGAGGGCAGCGTCGATCCGGTCGACATAGGCTTGCGCGTCGGCACGCATGATAATCTCCAAAACTAGTGGCAGCAGCGATTAGACGATATCGCCGGGAAGTAAAGTGGTGTGCGGGTTGGCTGGTGCGCGCCGACGCCGGGAAGCTGGCGTGTCATTGATGTTTTCTATTAATCTGGTTGTTATCTTGCGATTTGCTCGTTGAAAACGAACTATCTAGTGAATGTGCCGGTGGGCTTGAGCCCGGATATCACAAAGGAATAGCATGACATTTCCACGGATTTCAGGCGCTTTGGCGGTTGCGTTGATCGCTACCAGTCCAGTGCTCGCAAACCATCACAAGTCCTTCGGCTATGGGGCTGACAATGGATCGGAAAAATGGGGCCAGCTGGACGACAAATATGCGCTGTGCGAGAGCGGTGACATGCAATCGCCGATAGATCTAGCCGGAGCGAATGCCATCGGCAATATTGTGCTAACGGTCAATTATCAGGCCGGCCCGCTGACGGTGGCAAACAAGGGGCTGACGGTACAGGCAGATTTTGCACCCGGATCGACGATGACCAGCGGTGGCATGACCTTCAACCTCATACAGATTCACTTTCATACCCCGTCAGAACATGCGATCTCCGGCAAGCGCTATCCGCTGACCGGCCATTTCGTTCACGCGACAGAGGATGGCAAGCTGGGCGTTCTCGGCGTGATGTTTGAAGAGGGCGCTGCCAATGCAGAACTCGCAAAAATTCTTTCTGCCGCCCCGGAGGAGAAGTCGGACCCAGCGATGGTCACTGGCCAGAGCATCGATCCCAACGGCCTGTTGCCTGCAGATCGTTCGGTCTATCGCTATATGGGGTCGCTGACCACACTGGACTTGTAACGGTTTTGCGCCGGTCACTTGAGAGTTAAACACTCATACAAGGAGACCGACGAGATGAAGAAGCATACAGAGGATTTCAAACAGGAA
>PFJE01000128.1 GCA_002783865.1 Sphingomonadales bacterium CG_4_10_14_3_um_filter_58_15 | reverse complement strand
CGAAAGAGCATATAGAAAACCAGAGCAGACCGCGGCGACATCAAAAGCCACGCAACCGTTGCAGCCCAATGCATCCTGCACAATAGTGGCGGTCGCAGGAAAGGTCTGGTCGGGCGTTGCGGTTGCAACGATGATCAGGTCAATATCTGCGCTACCGAAACCAGCCGCCTGCATCGCTTTTCGTGCCGCTTCTATGGCAAGGCTCGATGTTGTCTCGTCGTCTTCGGCTATATGTCGGAATTTTATGCCGGTGCGTTCGACGATCCACTCGTCGGTTGTATCCACCCGCTTAGCAAGATCCGCGTTGGAGACCCTGGTCCTTGGCAGGGCCGAACCGGTGCCTTTGATAACAGCACGCCTGGTCGCCACGGCATTCATTTTGCCACCTCGGAAACGGGTGCGGCTTCGCTGATTTTTGTCAGATCTTCGCTGATCCGTTCGAGGATGCTGTCTTCGACCAATCGAGCTGCCACTTCGACCGCATTGGCGACACCTTTTGCATCCGCACTGCCGTGGCTCTTCACCACCACACCATTCAGTCCCAGAAAAACCGCGCCGTTATGATTGTTGGGGTCGAGCTGGTCGCGCAACATTTCCGTCGCCGGCCGGGAAATCAGGAACCCGATTTTCGACCGGAGGCTGCTCAGAAAGCTTTGCTTCAGCAGATCGGTAACAAACCGGGCGGTTCCTTCCAGCGCCTTCAGCGCGACATTGCCGGAAAAGCCGTCGGTCACAATCACATCGACTTCGCCGGTCGATATCTTGTCCGCCTCGGTAAAGCCGAGAAAGTCCATATGCAGACCGGCGGCGCCTTTGAGCGTTGCCGCGGCTTCCTGAATGGTTCCGGTACCCTTCGCTTCTTCTGTGCCGATGTTGAGGAGCTTTACCTTGGGGCGGTCGAAGCCATGCATGATGCGGCTGTAAGCGGCACCCATCACGGCAAATTGTACCAGATTGCGGCTATTGCATTCGGTATTGGCACCCAGATCAAGCATCACCACGTCGGTGTCTTTCATCGTCGGGAGCAGGGCCGACAGTGCCGGTCGATCAATCCCTGGCATGGTGCGCAGCGCCAGTTTGGCTATGGCCATCAGGGCGCCGGTATTGCCAGCGCTGACCGCAGCACTCACTTCTCCGATTTTGACAGCATTGACCGCCATGCCCATCGATGTTGTCTTGGAAGTGCGCAGCGCCTGGCCCGGCTTGTCCTCGCCCGACACAACGTCCGGCGCGTGCAAGATTTCGGATGCCGCACTGAGATTGGGATGATCCTTGAGCGCTTCTCTGATCTGCGCTTCATCACCGACGAAAAGAAACTGAAAACCGGCGTGACGGTGGCGCGCGAGCGCTGCTCCTGCAACCATGACGCGCGGGCCTTCATCTCCGCCCATCGCATCAATCGCGATTCGCGGCCTCATTCCCACCGGTTATTCCCCTTGATTGCGCGTCAGAAGCCGAGAGACTAGCCGATTAAAGATCAGCGGCCAAGACTTCACGGCCATTATAATGGCCACAGGCTCCGCACAAATGATGTGGACGCTTCAATTCACCGCAATTCGGGCATTCCTGATAGGCTTCGACTTTCAAAGCATCATGAGACCGGCGCATTCCGCGCTTGGACGGCGTAGTTTTTCTTTTAGGTACAGCCATTGCTAAGCCTGTTCTTTAAATTAAAAAATACATAGCATGCTCAATATGCCAATCAGCCAAGTCTAACAAACCAGTCTCTGATATTGCAGAGAATCGCTTGGTCTTGGTTCAGCAGATTGCACGCGAAGGGGCGCGTATAATGAATTTCCTGTGCGTTGCAAGCATTGAGCTTCTATAGCGGGCCTATAATTTTCACATATTTGGGGTGCAATATGATTTTACCGATAACTTTGACCGTGGCGGGCGCTGCAGCGCTGATAAATATCTGGCTGATGTTCCGCGTGGGCCAGGTCAGGACCAGCGAGAAAATTAGCGTCGGCGATGGCGGCAATGAAAAAGTCATCCGGCGCATGCGGGCCCACAGCAACTATATCGAAAGCGCGCCATTCGTGGTCCTTCTGGTCGCGGCTATAGAGCTGGCCAGCGCGACATCACCCATCTGGCTGTGGATCGTCAGCGGCTTCTATCTGCTCGGCAGGGTCGCGCATGGTGTCGGCATGGATGACGGCAAATTTGGCAAGGGCCGGATGATTGGCACCATCATGACGATGCTGGCCCTACTTGGACTGGGCATTTACGCGATATTGATTCCCTATTTGGGCTTTTAGCGTTCGCGACAAGATAGCGGGATGCCCCAGAATCTCGGAAATTATTGGCTTTCACCCGTCAAACTGTAGGTACCGTCTCGGCACGCAGATAGGGAAGCAAGTGCGGTATGTAATCCGCCTTGCCAAGCTCGACCTTCTTGCCGCGCAGGATCGCATAAGCGGTCATCAGGTGAAAATAAAATTGGGGCAGCGTCCAGTCGCGCGCATATTGCTCCGCCGTCAGATCGAAAATCATTCCGTTCGGAAGCGCATGTTCGATATTTTTCTTCGGATCCTCATCAAGCGCTGCCGGGCCAACGGCCTCCAACATCGCGATCGTTTCCCAGATACGATCCTGCGCATCCGCGATCGAACCAGGATGCTCACCGGCATTTCGCCCTTCGTCAACCAGCTCCCCAAGAGACGACGGGAAAGCCTCTCCCTGGAGCCGGAATACAGCTTCTTGTGCCTGCACGCAGGCAAAACGAACCTGCGTCGATAACGGGAACATGTCAGGTGCAAGACGGGCCGACAGCAGCGAATCGGCTTCAGACATTCCCATCTGTAGCTGCGCCTTCTTCAACCAATCAGATAGGGTGGCCAGCATCTGCATATATGTCGGGACAAGCAGTTTCGTTAAGGACATGCGTTTCCATTCATTATCTATACTATAGCGCGAGGCAGAGTAGCTTGGCGTTCGGACCGTTGTAGACTGCGGTGCCTAACGCGCTGCCAGTACGTCGTCCGCGACAAAGGCATTGGTCTTGCGTTCATAACCAAACTGGCTGGTTGGGCCATGACCGGGAATGAAGGTGACATCATCACCCAAGGGCCAGAGCTTCTGGGTGATGGCGTCGATCAAATCCTGATGATTGCCGCGCGGGAAGTCAGTACGGCCGATCGAGCCTTGGAATAGGACGTCGCCAACCACCGCCAGCTTTGAAGGCTGGTGATAGAAAATGACATGGCCCGGCGTATGACCAGGACAGTGAATAACATCCAGCACCAGATCGCCCACAGTCACCTGATCGCCATCCTTCAGCCAGCGATCCGGCTCGAAACTTTTTGCGACCATGCCATAGCGCGCGCCGTCGCCGTCGAGCTGGTCGATCCAGAACCGGTCATCTTCATGCGGCCCCTCGATCGGGATCCCCAGCTCCTCGGCGAGCATACCAGCCTGCCCGCAATGATCGAGATGGCCGTGGGTGATGATGATCTTCTCGAGGTCCACGCCATGCTCTTCGACCGCCGCCTTGAGCCGCGACAAATCGCCCCCGGGATCGCTGAGCGCGGCCTTGTTGGTTTTGGTGCACCAGAGAAGCGTGCAATTTTGCTGGAGCGGAGTGACCGGAATTATCACGGCCTTGAGGGGTGCATCTGTCATGACACGTTATGTGGCGTCAACGCTGACAAGTTGCAACCCGCCTATTAACAGCCCGGTCAGAGCCGCCTCCCCGTCCACACCACCCGACCAATGATGTTTACGCTTTCCGGCCTTACATCGTCCCAATCGGGATATTGCGGATTGTCGCTGCGGATGGTCAGCTTTCCCGAAGGCCCCATGGCAATCCGCTTGACCAGCAGCACATCATCCATCCGCAGCACATAGATACCGTCCCGCAGTGGCCGTGCGGAAGCGCTGTGATCCACCATGATGTCATCGCCGTCGCCCAAAGTCGGATCCATCGAATCGCCGTCAACCACAATCAGCGAAAGATTGGCGGGATCGGTGCCAAGCCGCCGGAGCCATTTGGGCGCGAAACCCATGGATTCGGCATATTCGTCATCCGCCAATGATCCGGGACCTGCCGAAGCACCGACCTGCAATTGCTTGATTCGAAGCAGCCCATCGGAAGTTTTGCGACCCTGGCTGGAAGACTCGCGCGCTGCGGGTGCACCCAGCAGACCTTCGTCGACTCCGTAAAATTCTGCCAGTCGGCGCCGGTCATCCTCATCCAGCTTCTTCGGCGAGCCGCGCCGGATATATTGCTGGATATAGGCAGGATTCTTGCCGAGCATTTTCGAGAGCGCAGCAAAATCATGTCCGTTTTCACGGATTAGTTTCTCCAGATTGGCGCGCGGATCATCGGTCACAGTGCCACCTCCATAGCCGCCCTGGCCGGAATTGGCAATAGGATTTTTCCTAGACATGTAGGAAATATCATCTCAAATAGGATTTTCCCTATTCAAGGAGTCGCCGATCGGGCGGCCAGACACAGAAGGAGACTGCCGGTGCCACTGTTGCGAAAAATCGAGATATTCATGCGTGAAACTGACATGCCCTGGACAAAGTTCGGGCGGCTAGCGGTCCGCGATCCGCGCTTTGTTCAAGATCTGCGCAATGGTCGGCAGCCTGGCAAGACCGTTTCGCAAAAGGTGGAAAATTTCATGAATATGTGGCGGGCGGATCATGCCGGTTGAGCAAACGCGCCCGAAGTCCGGTCGCATGGATCCCGGAGCGGTAATTGCCAGCCAGATAGCAGCGCTCGCTGGACATTGGGCCCACGTCACCTTGGCAGATGAGCGCCCTTGGGCGAGCATCACCTTCGCCGGGAAGCGGTATAGCTTCCGCGTCGATTGGACGGCCACGGACGATTCGAGTTTTCCGTCAAAGCTTTGCCAGATATTACCCGACCACGAATTTACGGTCCCCGGCTATTTTGTCGCGGATCTATTGGTCAAAGAACAGTCAGAGGATTATTTACTGGTCGAGGCCCTATCTATCGTCGATCCCGCCAAAGGTGACCGCAACCATTAGCGATCAGCGCTGGACAGTCATACGCTCCAAGGTACCAAGCGCGGCCTTTAACGCCGCGTCCATATCGGCGCGCTGATCGTCTTTGCGATCCGCTTTAACCGAATCGACAGACCGCAATGGTGGCATCGCCACCGGCGCATCTGCTTCGGAAATCACGGGCGAAGCTGTCTGATCGTCGGCATCAGGTGTAGCCGCCATATTCGCGGGAGATCCGGCTGTTCGGCTGCGCATTTGCAAAGCTTCCAGACGTTCGAGCCCAGCTTCCAGCCGGTCGGCCAGCTGATCGAGCGACAAGGCAGACAAGTCCGCCTTGGGCGCGAACGATTCTACTGGGTGAACAACAGGTTGAGATTGATTTTGTACTGGAAGATCAACAGACAGCGATTCCGGCTCTTTCTCGGACGGCAACTGCTCGGGTATCACTGCCGACTGTTTTGCTGGCTCTTCGTTCTTGGCCAAGTCTTTCTGTTCCGCCGACGGTTCAAATCGCTTGATTTTCTCGGCAAGCGGCGCACCCAGATCAGAGGATGCAAAAATCGGTTGGCGGGCCGGTGCGTCTGGGTGACGGTCCGCCGATCTTATGTCGGGCAGATCTTTCAACTCGGTGACCTGACCCGGTGATTTTTTCGGCTTCTTTAGAAATTTTGTCAGGGATTTTGCCGAAAGACTCAGTTTCGGCACTGCAAAACGCGATCTCCCCTCTCGCTCATGATCCATCGAATCCGTCGTCAAGTTTTTGCGCATTGCCAAGCTCATATCGGAGCCTCCCTCATGTGATTTCGTTTTATGATTCAAGAATAGATATAGCGCCGATGCGGATATCAGACCCGCTACCACGGCGATCAAAGCGCGCGCGGTATTGCCCAAGGGCGGCGCCGCCGCTGGTATGATTTCGGATAGTCCAGTGGCCCCCACAATATTTTCGAGATAGACATGTGGCAGGGTTGCGATCACCAGTGCTGCCGCAATTCCGCCTGCAAGGGCTACCGCAGGTTGTTTGAACCGTGCAAAATCCTGCTCTATTTGATCCACGTTATTCTCCGCCATCTCATGCCGCTCGCTCGAACGATTTGCGCGCAATCAGCCTTTGGTAAACAGGACTGTAACGCAAAATGTTTGACGACCAGTTACGATCCGCTTCAACAAATTTCTTAGCCGTTTCAATAGTTTGGCTCCATGTGTCCCGATTGTTGAGCAGACTGGCTAGTTTTTCCGCAATTTTTTCCGGGTTTCCGGCCGGAAATAGCGTGCCGGTGATGCCGTCCTCGATCAACTCGCGATGGCCGCCGACATCCGAGGCTGCCACCAACCGGCCTTGCGCCATGGCCTCAAGCGGCTTGAGCGGCGTCACAAGATCGGTAAGGCGCATCGACTTGCGGGGATAGACCATGATATCCATCAAACCATAATAGCGTTCGACTTCGCCGTGCGGCACCCGACCGGTAAAAGTGACCGCCGCCGCCAAGCCCAGCCGCTCAACCTGCCTTCTCAGCGACTCTTCCATCGGACCGCCGCCGACCAGCAGCAGATGCGTTTGCGCGTTGGATGTTAGCAGGCGGGGCAACGCCTCGATCAAATCATCAAGACCTTCATAGTCATAAAAGCTGCCGATAAATCCCAGCACCGATTTCCCGGACAAACCCAGTTCGGACAAAAGATCCTCATCCCGCGCCGGTGGTTGCCCGAACAGTTCAAGGTCCACGCCATTCGGGGAGATCGTTATTTTCTCCGATTTCACCCCCCGTGCCATCAAGTCGGATCGCAAGCCTTCGCAAATCACCGCAACCGCATCGGCACCGTTGACCACATGATTTTCCAACCGCCGCGTCAGCCAGTAGCGCGGGCTGTTTTCCTTGCCGGTGCCGTTGCCGACCGCTGCATCTTCCCAGAACGCCCTGATTTCATAGACCAGCGGCAGCCCGGTTTTCTCGGCCACCCGCAAGGCAGCCAAGCCGTTGAGGGCGGGCGAATGAGCGTGCATAATGTCTGGCCGCCAGTCGCGCACGACTTGTTCGATGCGATCTGCCAGAACCGCAACTTCTCGCCATTCGCGTATCGGTGATGGCCCCTGTACCTGCGCTAGGGTGCGAAAAAACTGGAGTTCATCAAACTCTTCCAGTGGCTGCTCCGCTACATAGCCTGGCTGATTTTGACGGACACCGGTTACACCCGCCACTGTCAGGCCGGCCGCAATTTGCGCCTTCATGATCGCCCGCGTGCGAAAGCAATAACCGCTGTGCAGCGGCAAGCTGTGGTCCAATATGTGCAGTATCCGCGTCATGGCGCAAAGCCTTGCCAAAAAAGGATTAACGTCCCGTCAACCCAAAGCCTGTATCGCGCGATATCAGAAGAGCGTGTATTTGCCGCTCGTGCCGGGATGAATTGGGTAGATGATAGACAATTTTTCTATCGCTTTAACGCATGGCCTGCTGCTGATCGCCGCCTGGCGCCTGATGAATCGGGACGACCTTGACGTCGAAGAGCCCCCGGAGCCGGACCCGCAAGCAAACGGTTTTTTGAACCGTTCTCACCCCAACGGATCGTCGCACGATGCGTGATCTCTTCTTTGTCGGATATCTCGTCGCACTGCTGTTCATCGCTTTCAAGCGGCCGTTTATATTCACGCTCGTCTATGCCTATGTCGACATCGTGGCCCCGCAGCGGCTGAGCTATTTCATGCTCAACTCGGTGCCATTGTCGCTAATCGTCTTCGCTCTTGCCTTGCTCGGCTATATGTTGGGAGAGAACAAGCAGGACAGCCGTTTTTCCATCCGGCAGGGAATGATGATCCTGTTGCTTGCCTATTGCGGCTATACCACGGTACAGGCCGAGGTGCCGGACGCGGCTCTGGAAAAATGGGACTGGATATGGAAGGCGTTGGTCTTCGCCATATTCCTGCCGCTGACTCTCAAAACCAAATTGCGGCTCGAAGCGCTGGCATTATTCATGGTGCTATGCGCTGCGACATTGATCATTACCGGCGGGATCAAGACACTGGCCTCCGGTGGTGGTTATGGCGTGCTGGTGCTGCTGGTAGATAATAATGCCGGCCTCTACGAGGGCTCAATAATCTCGACCGTCGCCATATGTATCATACCGCTAATTCTTTGGCTCGCCCATCACGGCACGATTTTTCCGCCCGATTGGCGGGTAAAGCTATTCGCTTATGCATTGATCTTCTCCGCCCTGCTCATCCCTATCGGCACCCAGGCACGAACCGGACTGGTATGCATCGCTGTCTGGGCGGTACTGCAACTGCGCTTCGTTCGCTATCGATTGCTGTACGGCAGCGCTGCCGTGGCAATCGGCCTGATGTCAATTCCATTCCTGCCGCAAAGCTTTACCGAACGGATGGCCACGATCGAAAACTACCAGGCCGACCAATCCGCATCGACTCGGCTCGCAGTCTGGCGCTGGACATTGGATTATGTGAAAAAACATCCCTTCGGTGGCGGTTTTGACGTCTACCGGATCAACAAGCTGACCTATGAATTGTCGGAAGTCGACATCACGCAATATGAGGAATGGGGTATTGATCCAGATGATGTCGACGCCCGCCTGGTCGAGGATGAGTCACGCGCTTTTCACAGCAGCTATTTTGAAATGCTCGGTGAGCAAGGTTATCCCGGCCTGATCCTGTGGCTGATCATCCATGTCGGCGGGCTGTGGCGGATGGAGGTCGTACGCCGAAGATATGCGAAATCGGAGAAAGCAGGCGAACAATGGGTGGCACCCCTGGCCATCGCCTTGCAGCACGGCCACGTGATCTATCTGGTCGGCGCCCTTTTCGTTGGTATCGCTTATCAGCCCTTTGTCTATATGCTGGTCGCACTCCAAATCGGTCTAGATACCTATATGTCGCGCCGATCAGCAGAAGCCAAGCGACAGCCGCTTGCCAAACAATTGACCGGTGCAGCCAGACCGAAGACGTTATCGCAATACGGCAGGCCGTTCACAAATTAAGTGACGCTTTCAGTAGTGTACAGTAGAAGCTGCCACATGCGGTGAGGTGCCGCCCGCATCCGCTGGATTGTGCGCTGACGCTCGACGAGTCCGCTACGTCGATCCTGACGGACCACCGCTCCTCGCCAAAGACCAAGTCTATGGCTTCCAGTATGAAGACGCGTCAATGCTGACGAGCAAAGGCGTGGACTAGATTCCGTCCAGATATTCGATCGCAGGTGCCGCTGCCATGCACGGCGCCAGTTTTGGACCACTTGCCCGGAAATGCTCCGATTTGCCATGCGCATCCAGCGCCGCCTGATCGACGTAGCGCTCAAGCACCTTATATTGCTGCGGATTGTCCTTGCTCTGGAACACCGAATAAAATTCATTGCCCGGTTCGTTGGTACGAACGGCTGCCATCAACTCGCTGAACACCGCTTCAAAATCGGCGTTCTTGCCTTCGGCCACGGTTAAGGTCGCGATAACGCCTACTGCTGCCATGATAACTCTCCCTCATAAAAAAGGGCCGGCAGTTTTCTGCCGGCCCTGTAACGTTGCGATATTAGAAAATCTCGAACAACCCGGCTGCGCCCTGGCCGCCGCCGATGCACATGGTGACCACGGCATATTTGGCGCCGCGTCTTTTGCCTTCGATCAGCGCGTGGCCGGTGCAGCGGGCTCCGGTCATGCCATAAGGATGGCCGATCGAAATCGCGCCGCCGTTGACGTTCAGCAGTTCGCCCGGAATGCCCAGCTTCTGCTGGCAATAGAGGACCTGGACGGCAAAGGCTTCGTTCAGTTCCCACAGGCCTATATCGTCCATCTTCAGGTCAAATCGTTCGAGCAATTTGGGAATCGCAAAGACCGGACCAATGCCCATTTCATCAGGCTTGGTGCCGGCAACAGCCATGCCAACATAGCGGCCCAATGGGTTAAGCCCGGCCTTTTCTGCTGCCTTGGCTTCCATGATAACGCTGGCAGAAGAACCATCGGACAGCTGCGAGGCGTTGCCCGCAGTGACGATATTGTCTGGTCCGAGCACTGGTTTCAGAGACTGCAGGCCTTCCAACGTGGTCGAGGGGCGGTTGCCTTCATCCTTGCTGATCGTGACCTCGACATGGGAAATCTCTTTGGTTTCTTTGTCCTGAACACCCATGCTGGTCGTCACTTCGACGATTTCGGCATCAAAATGACCCGCTTCCTGAGCCGCTGCCGTGCGCATCTGCGACTGCAGGGCATATTCGTCACATGCCTCACGGCTGATGCCGTAGCGTTTACCGACCACTTCGGCTGTCTGAAGCATCGGCATGTAGATATCATCGTGCATCTTCATCAGTTCGCGATCCGGCTGCACCCGCATTTCCGCTGTCTGCACGGTCGAGATCGACTCCTGCCCGCCGCCGACAACCACGTCCATCATGTCGAGCGTGACTTGCTTGGAAGCCGTCGCAATCGCCATCAGGCCTGACGAACATTGCCGGTCAATCGTCATCCCGGGCACTTCAATCGGGAAGCCTGCCCGCAGTGCAACCTGACGAGCGAGATTGCCAGCCTGTGATCCCTGTTGCAACGCGCTGCCCCATACAACATCGTCAATCGTGCCGGGATCGATGCCGGCCCGTTCTACGGCAGCCTTTGCTGAATAATGACCGAGCGTCGCGCCGGTCGTGGTGTTGAACGCACCCTTATAGGCTCGGCCAATCGGTGTACGAGCGGTGGAAACGATGACTGCATCACGCATGATGAAATTCCTTTATGATTGATTTCAGAGTCGAATTTTGGCGCTATTGTCCCCGTTAATCGGCCAATTAACAAGGCATTTTTTAAAGAAGGTGCTGCCGCTACGGAACGCTAGTCCTTGCTCACCACCGTGCCAAAACCACCTTCCGGATAGGGCAGGATCATCTCGCCATCGGGAGCCGCGGTGAACGTTGTTTGTGTGGGATACGCAAATTCAAGACCTTCTTCATTGAACGCCTGCAAAATTGCCAGCCCGATTATATGGCGTCCTTGATAGACCACATCATAATCGCTGCTCATAATGTCGAAATCCAGTTCGAAGTTGATCGAACTGTCACCAAAGCCGACGAAGCCGCAACGAACGAAAACAGCATCATTGTCTTCGACAATTTTCTTCAGAAGCGCCGGTATCCGGCGCGCCTCCCCCGGCTGTGTCTGATAAATCACCCCGATGCCAAACCGCGTCCGCCGCCTCGCAAGGCGAGTCATATTGACGATTTCCTTGTCCAGCAAATTGGTATTGGAAATGATGATTTCTTCGCCGGTGATAGCCCTTAGCCGTGTACTTTTCAGACCAATTTTCTCTATCGTTCCGACCGTGTTGTCGTAGCTGATCGTTTCTCCCCGACGGAAAGGCTTGTCGAAAATGATCGACAGCGCCGCAAAAAGATCGGAGAAAATGCCCTGAGCAGCGAGGCCAATGGCGATACCACCAACCCCCAGGCCGGCGATCAGGCCGGTGACATCTACGCCCAGATTATCCAGAATCATGATCGCCGCGATTGCGAACAGAACGAAGGTGACCAGCAAGCGGATCAAAGTCATCGCATTTTCCAGCGTTTCATGCTGATCGGGGTCCCGCGATGTGCGGCGAACAATCAGACCGAGAATGACCTCTCGCAGCCAGATGGCAACCTGAATGACCACCGAGATCGTGAACAGGACATGCACTACGCGATCGAAACTGGATGGCGCACTGGCGAAGTTTACGACCAGTTCGGCCGACACCATCAACATGAAGAATTTGCTGGTGCGGGCAATTGCAGTGCCGATGATGGTGCGATATCCGGTCAGTCCGTGGTTGTTACGGACATAGCGTGCACCGAGCCGTTTGATCGCTCCGAGCGCAAAAAATATTGCTGTGCCGATCACCGCAGCGAAAATCAGTTCCACGTAGTGGGTGGTCAGCCATTGCGAGCCATCGACGGTCAAGCGCTGGATGGAAGCGCCGATATCCGGCATGGTTGAACCTACGGGTGTATTTGTTGTCTTGATCATAAACCTCCAGCTAGGGAGAAGTGCCGATAATAACAAGCCGCTCGGCGACACACCATTCAATCGGGGCTAACATCGCCAGATTTTTCCGCTCCGATAAGAAATTCCACATTGCCCTTGGGGCCGGTAATCGGGCTTTCCGTGATACCCAGAATATGCCAGCCCGATGCAATCAGCCAAGCCCTCACTTTTTCGCAAGTCGCTTGGCGGACTGCTTCGTCTCGAACAACACCCCCTTTGCCAACATCGCTGCGCTCCGCTTCAAATTGCGGTTTAACCAGCGCAACCAGCAGCGCTTTTTCTTTGGCAAATTCGAGCGGTCGTTCCAGCACCTTGACCAGGGAAATGAAGCTGGCATCACAGACGATGATATCAACCTTTTCAGGAATATGCTGACTGGTAAGAATCCTGGCACTGGTTTGCTCGTGCACCATGACCCGCTCGTCCTGCCGTAGCTTCCACGCAAGCTGGTTGGTGCCGCTGTCCACGGCGTAAACCTTTGCTGCCCCGCCCATGAGCAGGACATCGGTAAAGCCGCCCGTGCTGCTGCCGACATCCATGGCGATCATACCGGTAACATCAATTTGAAAATGTCGCAGCGCATGATCAAGCTTGATGCCACCGCGCGAGACCCAGGGATGGTCTTTACCCTTAAGCTCAATCGGCGCATCGCTCGCTATCTTTTGACCCGGTTTGTCGATTTTCTTGCCCGCGACGGTCACCAGACCCGCCATGATATAGGCTTGCGCCTTCGCCCGACTCTCGGCGAGGCCGCGATCCGCCAGTATCTGGTCAACGCGCTGTTTTGCGACTTTGGGCTCGGGCTGGGGCATTGGAAATGAAGACTAGCCTAGCGCCGCGCTTTTGGCCATATTCCTTTATTATGAGAATCAATGCTGCCCCACTGTTCGTTCCTCTGTCATTGCTTGCTCTTGCGGCTTGCTCGACTGCACCACCAGAACCGCCGACCCCTGCCCCGCAACCTGTCGCAATGCCAGCCCCCGCACCTGTGCAACCCAAGGGAGACTGGATTGACTGGCCGATCACCCCGGGGACTTGGGCTTATCGAAAAGATGGACGCGGCTCACTGGCGCTATTCGGCGAAGCTGGCCGGGATGCAATTTTCATCATTCGCTGCGATCAATCGCGCCGACAATTATTTCTGTCTCGGATCGGGTCGGTTGATGAAGGTGCTAAAATGGATCTGCGCGCAAGCGCTGGCGCCGCAGCTTACCCTGCTGCAAATAATGGCGGAACACCGGCTTACACCGCAATTTCGGTATCGCCGAACGACATCATGATGGACCGCATTGCCTATAGCCGCGGCCGCTTTGCCGTCGAAACCACCGGTCTGCAATCGCTCGCGATCCCTGCGTGGCCCGAATTCAGTCGCGTTGTGGAAGATTGCCGACGCTGATCTGCTGGTTATCAGACCGGAACGCGCAATAGTGACAGCAAAATAAAAAAATTCAAGACTTGTTCGCGAATCGAATTTGATTCAAATCTAGATCGTCGAACAGCGGAGAAGAATTCAATGCAACAGTTCGTATTTCATTCACAAGCGAAAGGAGGTGGTCCGATGTCTCATGGTTCAGCACAGGGGTCGGAAAAATCCGTTCGGGGGGCTTATCTGATCTGAAGATCAGGCAACCCGGCAGCGGCACTTCCTACCGCTGACCCATGTTCAGAGGCTGTTGGCCCTTCGGGGCCGGCAGCCTCTTTTCATTTATCCCGATCCGACCGCTCCAGATATTCCTCACGGATCATGAAATCGCGAATGCCGGTGCGCACTTCGCGCGAAAATTGAATAAGTGCTACGGATAGAAAGATTACCGCTACTGTGAATGCTCCAGCAACGATTTGCGCCAAAGCCGGATTGTTGGTCAGCCCCATAAGAAACAATAATCCAATCAAAATGCAAACAACAATGGCGCTCAGCACGCTGAAGTAGATTGCGCTGTTCACATATTTAATGCGCAGTTGCAGATCCCGAAGTTCGCTGACGCATAATATATGCTCTTCTCCCTCGGTTTCGAGATAGCGGCCTTGCACGAGACGGGATCGATCAATGACCCTTGCCAATCGTCCGGTAAAAATATTGAGCATGCTTCCCAGCGCAACCAGAAGGAAGGCCGGTGCCAAGGCGGTTTGCAGCACGGTGACAATATCGGTCTTGACCAGTTCCGGCAGCACGGAGATCATGTCTTCATCCTGATTCTGATGGTCAGGCCTTTTGGCGGTTTCTCGTCCCACAGCGCAAGGCCGAACCGTTCCGCATCCGCTCTGGCGCGGGCGAGGACGCTTTCCGGCACGTCATCGCTGGCAAAAATCTGGTCAGCGCGGCCGAGCAATCGGGCCTGTCGAAGGGAGAGGTCATCGGGATCGGTACTTGTCAGGAGCATATCCTCGACCTCGGAAAGGTCATTGGCGAATGGCATCGACAACCATGTTTCCAGATTGGCCTCGGAACCCTCAGCCAAGACATCCAGCGCGCCGCCAGGATCCAGGGCGGCGTCAATGGCTTTGCGCCGCTGCGGACCATCAGGCCAAATCTGTTTGATCCTCTCCCGCACAGCAAACAGCCCGCTGGCCAGACCACCAAGATTTGCGGGGATCAAACGCTCCAGTCTCTGCCGAAGGGATTTGGCCAGGCCCGCCGACGCCCCGCCCGTACCGATTGCAATCAGCACGGGATCGCGGTCGATAATCGCCGGTGTCGTGTAATCGCACAACTCTGATCGATCGACCGCATTGACCAGAAGGCCTCTCGCCTTGAGACGCTTTACCGCCGCTATTGCTGCTTCATCATCCTCAAGGGCGACTACGGCGAGGGCAACATCGTGAGCGGCTTCATCATCGACTATCAACGCGCCCGCCCGTTCATAGAGCCGTCTTTTAGCGTCGGCCATTTCTCCTGTACCCAGCAATATGACCTTTCGTCCGGAAAGATTCACAAAGATCGGCAGCTGGTTCATGTCAGCCAGTCGGGCACATGTTCGGCAGCCATGATCGTTGCTGGCTCGATCCGTTCCGCGACCACCGCATAGCGATCGCCATCGACCAGCACCTCGGGCACCAGAGGTCGGCTGTTGTAGGTGTTGGCCATGGTCGCGCCATAGGCGCCGGCTGTGCGGAAGATCCCAAGGTCATCGGTGTGGACGCGATCGACCAACCGTTCCTTGGCAAAAATGTCGCTGCTTTCACAGATCGGGCCGACGATTGAAGCCACCATGGTTTCGCCGGTCGGTTCCACTGCCTCAAAATCATGCCATGCGTCATAAATGGCTGGCCGCATCAGATCGTTCATCGCCGCGTCAACGATCACAAAATCGCTGTTCAAGCCCGGCTTGATCCGAATCACCTTGGTAATCATGACGCCGCTATTCCCCGCGATGACCCGACCGGGCTCGAACATCAGCGTGACATCCCAATCCCGAGTCACCCGTGCTACCATTGCCCCATATTCTGCCGGGCTCGGCGGATTGTCTTCCGGCTTGTAGGGCACGCCCAGGCCGCCGCCCAGATCAACATGGGTGATTTTATGCCCCACACTCCGCAGCTGCGAGACCAGTTCGCCCATTCTCGCATAGCAATTTTCGAGCGGTTCGAGCCGCTGCAGCTGACTGCCGATATGCACGGCAACACCGCGCAGGTTGAGCCCTTCCAGCTTGGCAAGCCGCGCATAAATGTCCGGTGCGACATCAATCGCTACCCCGAATTTGTTTTCCTTCTTGCCAGTCGAAATCTTGGCATGGGTACCCGCATCGACATCGGGATTCACGCGGAGAGTCGCCGATGCTTGCTCGCCGCGGGCAGCCGCGATCTCCGCCAGCATTTCACCCTCTTCTTCCGATTCCAGATTGAACTGCCCGATGCCTTTGTCGAGGCCGAGCGTCAGTTCCTCGCGGCTTTTGCCAACACCGGAAAAAACAATGTCTTGCGCCTTCATACCCGCGGCCAGTGCGCGCTGCAATTCACCACCGGATACCACATCTGCGCCATAGCCCTGATTAGCCAAAATCCGGAGAACCGCCAGATTGGGGTTCGCTTTTACCGCGAAAGCGAGGTGAATTTTCCCCGCATCCTTCAGACCTTCGCGAAAGACTCGCGCATGGCGCTCGAGCGTCGCCCGCGAATAGACATACACCGGAGTCCCCACTTCTTTCGCAATCCGGGAGAGCGGAATATCTTCCGCGTGCAATATCCCATTCTTCAGCTGGAAATGGTCCACAATCTTGTACTTTCAAACGGATGGAAGGGGATTAGCCGGGTGGCGGCAGGTCGAATTCATCATCCTGCCGTTTTTCCGACCGGCGGAGCAGTTCGTCGCTGCGCTCCGGCATCGCCTGACTGGACGGGACAAGCAGATCTTCGCCGCTCGGCGTTTTCATCTCCCCATATACCGGGGGAGGCAGGGCCTCGCCTTTTGCCGGTTGCAGAGCGCCACGATTGCCGCACGCGGCCAGAACAACGGTAGCTCCCACCAGCAGCACGACAGAATAGATTTTCTTCATTTCAATTCTCCAGCCCCAGCGCCGTCTTGGCCTTTGCGATCTGAACCCTTACTTGATCCGGAGCGGTGCCGCCATAGCTGGATCGGCTGGCCACCGAAGCTTCGACGCTCAATACACTGAACACGTCGGAATCAATGCGGCTGTCGATCGCCTGAAACTGTTCAAGCGTGAGATCGGCCAAACCACAGCCCTGCTCTTCGGCTAATGCCACCACTTCACCGGTGACATGATGCGCCTCGCGGAACGGCAGCTTTGCTTCGCGCACCAGCCAGTCGGCAAAATCGGTGGCGGTCGAAAAACCGGATTCGGCCAGAGCGCGCATCCGACTGCCGCTGAATTCCACTTCGGCGATCATACCGGTCATCGCAGCGATCGACAGGCCGAGCAAATCATGCGCTTCGAACACCGGAGGCTTGTCGTCCTGCATGTCTTTCGAATAAGCGAGTGGCAGCCCCTTCATCGTAATCACCAAAGCAGTCATGGCACCGGCAATCCGGCCCGCGTGGCCGCGCACCAGTTCGGCGGCATCGGGATTGCGTTTCTGCGGCATGATCGAGGAACCGGTTGAAAAACTGTCGGGCAGCTTGATAAAGCCAAAAGGTTGGCTGGCCCAGATCACAAATTCTTCCGCAAGCCGGGAGAGATGCAAGCTGCACTGGGTCGCCGCCATCAGATAGTCGAGCGCAAAATCCCGGTCAGATACCGAATCAAGGCTATTGCCGGTAGGGCCATCAAAACCCAGAGCCGACGCCGTTTTATCCCGATCGATCGGAAATCCCGTGCCCGCAAGAGCAGCCGCGCCCAGCGGCGATTCATTCATCCGCCGACGCGCGTCGGCAAACCGCGAACGGTCCCGCCGGATCATTTCATAATATGCCATCAGATGGTGGCCGAGGCTGACCGGCTGGGCCGACTGCAAATGGGTGAAGCCCGGCATGATCGTATCAGCATGTTCTTCAGCCCGGCCCACCAGCGCCTTTTGCAAAGCCGCCAGCGCCCCATCTGCCATATCCATGGCATCGCGCACCCAGAGCCGGAAATCGGTCGCGACCTGATCATTGCGCGAGCGCGCGGTGTGCAGGCGCCCCGCCACCGGCCCGACAATCTCCGAAAGACGTGCTTCGACGTGCATGTGAATATCTTCAAGGTCGAGATTTTCAGTCACCCCGTCGGCTTCAAATTCCTGCGCGATCTGGTTCAAGCCGTTGATGATCTGCGTCGCGTCTTCCGCATCGACAATGTCCCGCTGCGCCAGCATCGCGACATGCGCCAGGCTCGCGCGAATATCATGCCGCCATAATTTCTTGTCGAACGGGATCGAGGCGTTTATCTCGCGCATGATTGATGAAGGGCCATCGGCAAATCTGCCACCCCACATGATATTGGAATTCTTTGTGTCTTTTGTGATGCGTACCGTCCTGTCCATGGCCATATTTTTGAGCGTCGCGGCTTGCGATAGAGGCTCCAGCGAAGCGGAGCAAGAATTTGCTGGCGACAAAACAGAGGAAAATGGCGAGACGATTGAGAGCGGCCAGGGCATGGTCGGCAAGCTGGACATTTCCCAGCGCGGCACGGCGATGGTGGATACGCCATTCCTGGCACCTGACGGCAGCACCGTGCGATTGAAAGACTTCGCCGGCAAACCCTTGCTGGTCAATATATGGGCAACCTGGTGCGCGCCGTGCATCGTCGAAATGCCGATGCTCGACAAACTGGCCGCGCGCGAAAAAAGCCGGATGAAGGTGCTGGTTGTGTCGCAGGATATTCAGGGCGCAGAAAAAGTCGTGCCGTTTTTCGAACGCGGCAATTTTCAGGAACTGGAACCCTATGTCGACCCCGAAAATGGTTTGAGTTTCGGCTTCGGCTCCGGGCTGATGCCCACAACGGTGCTTTACGATGCGCAGGGCAAAGAAGTCTGGCGGGTGATCGGAGCCATGGATTGGGACGGGGCCAAAGCTGCCGCCCTGTTGGAAGAAACACTGGCCAACAATTGAAATCTGATTTTCACGTCACAAAATTTGCGCCGTGACTGGCTCGAAACAAGCTTTTCTGACACCAGAAACCATTGCCTTCAAACCGGATTCGGCTATTCTCCACCAACCTGGTCAAAAATGGAGAATGCGATGCGCCGCTGCAAATTACAAATCATATTGCCGGTTGTTGCCGGACTAACTCTGCTTTCCGCCTGCGGACAAAATGCTGAAACGGATGGTGTGTCCGGAGCAGCCAGCGTCGAGCTGGCCAACGGAATGACCGTGAAAGAACAGATCGAGGCACGTCAGAGCCATCTCAAAAAGATCGGCAAAGCATTCAAGACAATCAGCGACCAGTTGAAAGCCAGCTCGCCCGATCTGGCACAGATCCAGGCTGCTGCGGCAAGTGTACCGAAAGAAGCGACGGGCATGGCCGGCTGGTTTCCGGAAGGTACCGGACCTGAATCGGGGGTAAAAACCGATGCACTGCCGATCATTTGGGAAGAAAAGGCAGATTTCGAAGACAAGGTAGCGGCCATGCAAGAGGCGGCCGTGAAACTCGACACGGTTGCGCAGGGAGGCGATGTCGCGGCGATTGGTGCTGCCTTCAAGACCACCGGCGGCACCTGCAAAGCCTGCCACGACAAATTTCGCGAGGACGACTAGCCGATCGTGACAAGCGAAGCATCGCGAATTCTGGTCTGGGACGGAGCGGTCCGGCTGGTCCACTGGCTGATGGTGGTTCTTGTCCCCCTGCTCTGGTGGACCGCAGAAGAGGGCCATATGGACTGGCACAGGAGCTTTGGTCTGACCATGTTCGGACTGGTCCTCTTTCGGTTGATCTGGGGATTGATCGGAACATGGACAGCCCGCTTTGCTCCCATGGTACGCCGTATCGGGTCGCTGAAGGCCTATGTCGGTGAATTGCGCAGTCGAGAACATGGCGCGAGCTTTGGCCACAGTCCCCTGGCGTCTCTCAGCGTGTTCGCCTTGCTGCTTGTGCTGGCAACCCAGGTGACGACGGGACTATTTTCGGTCGATGTCGATGGCCTGGAATCCGGCCCACTCGCGGTGCTGGTATCGTTCGAGGCAGGCCGACAGTTCGCTGACATCCACGAATTGAACTTCAACTTGCTGGCTTTGCTGATCGGGCTCCATATCACGGCGATCGCCTTCTACCATTTTGTGCTGAAAGAGAAACTTGTCGGACCGATGATCACGGGTCGTCGGGCCCGCGCTGCCTTTTCCGATTCGCCATTGCCTGAAAATGGGACGCGTCCCCTGGCCATGCTCGGCGCCGCGGTCCTGTCGCTGGCCTGCGTACTCGCGGTATTAAATTTCGGGTGAAATGAATTTCTGAAAACACCATCACCGATCGGGACCGGTAAGGTGGTGGGCGATGACGGGCTCGAACCGCCGACATCTTCGGTGTAAACGAAGCGCTCTACCAACTGAGCTAATCGCCCCATGACAAGATGCATCCTTGCATCCTTGAGGTCAGGCGAGCGCCATTGCCAAATCACGGCGCCTTTGGCAAGCCTATTTGCGCCGATTTATGGACAAGGCGATCAGCGACAGATTTTCCACATCGATCAGACATGATCATTTCCGGATTAACCAGAACTCTAGCTGACTCCGCGATTCGCCAGTTATACCTTATTATCCACAGCATATATATGATGTAATTCAATGACTTAAAAAGATATTTAGCAAAATCCGAGGCTTGCCGCTGTCAATCGAAATATTTCATTTTTTTTACAGCACGGCTCTTGCTCGACTCACTCCGAGGGGCTTACTAAGGAGGCTCGGCTGATGGCTACGATTGCAATATCCGGCCTAATTTGAAAATATGAATGATCGTTGAAAACGTGTTTTCAGCATCGGATCCGCTGCGTCTGATTCATTCCCATGGCTGGGGGTATTGATGGAAGCATGATTCAAAGTCGACGGTCAAACATACGGCGATGCGATGGCGCACGCCGATCGGGGAAGATGTCGGGGGATGCTAGTGAACGAGTATGTACAAAATCAGGATGGTGGGCTGTCCGCAACCACTCCTGTTGTCGGGGGAAATATTATTTCATCTGATCTGGAGACCATTTGGCTCAAAATCTGTGCCGGACTGCGCCGCGACTTGGGTGCGCAAATTTTCGGCCAGTGGATCAAACCGATCAAGCTCTCGTGTTTTGATTCAGCTGCGGGTGTATTGGAGCTGGAGCTCCCTTCTGAATTCGCCGCGACCTGGGTTCGCGATCGCTATGCCGATCGTTTGCTGCTTGCGTGGAAAGCCCATCACCCGGTTGTCCGCGATCTGGTGTTTCAAGCCCAGTCAGGCGCTGCTAAAATTGCCCAGTTTTCACCTGCCAACGGCCTAGCAGCACAGACCAAACATGCCGCCGTCCCTGAAAACAAATTTCGCCTGGATCTGGATCCGCGCATGACCTTCGGCCAGTTTATCGCCGGTCATTCGAATGTTCTCGCGCTCAATGCAGCACAACGCACGGCGGCAGCGGAGAAGCCCCTTTTCAGCCCGCTCTATCTCCAGTCTTCGACCGGACAGGGCAAGACGCATTTGATGCATGCCATCGGCCATGCCTTTCGCGAAGAATTTCCTTCGGCAACGATCATCTATATGTCGGCCGAACGGTTCATGATTGAATTCGTTTCCGCGATGCGGCGCAACGAGGGGATGGAGTTCAAGGCATCGCTGCGTGAAGCAGATCTGCTGATGGTTGATGATATTCAGTTTATCGTGGGCAAAAATTCTACCCAGGAGGAGTTTCTCCACACGGTCGATTCGTTGATCAGCCGCGGCAAACGCGTTGTCGTGGCAGCCGATCGTCCGCCGCAAGCGCTGGATGGTGTCGATCAACGCCTGCTGTCGCGCCTGTCAATGGGACTGGTTGCCGACATCCAGTCCGCTGGCCTTGAACTGCGCCGCGACATTCTCAAGCACCGTCTCGCCACCATGCCACACCAGCAGGTTTCGGAAGAGGTTGTCGAATTCCTGGCCCGCACGATCAGCCGCAATTTGCGCGAACTGGAGGGCGGCCTCAACAAGCTGCTCGCTTATGCGCAACTGACGGGGCGCGAAATCAGCCGTGAGCTGGCGGAAGAACAATTGTCCGACATATTGAGCGCCTGTCGTCGCCGGATCACGATCGACGAAATCCAGCGCACGGTTTGCGAATATTATCGACTCGACCGGAACGAGATGTCATCCAAGCGCCGTGCCCGTGCCGTCGCGAGGCCGCGGCAGGTCGCCATGTATCTGGCCAAGGTGATGACCCCCCGCAGCTACCCGGAAATCGGACGCAAATTTGGCGGTCGCGATCACAGTACGGTTATCCACGCCGTCAAGCTGGTCGAGCATCTGCGCGGCGAAGATAGCGAAATGGACAATGATGTCCGCATGCTGCTTCGCCAGCTTGAAAGTTGAGAAGGGTCTGTTTATTCCTTCTCGGGAGCAACCGAAATCCGGACGCGTTCGCCGCTGTTTCCAGGAAAATCGGTGAACATGGCTTCCACCAGATTGGGAACGAGATAGGTCAGGTTCTTCGAGCGCGACAGCGCCTCAGCCTTGCCCTCGAACAGGCGTTCACCGTCGACCGCCCGGTCAATCTTCATATCCAGTTCCGTGGTGTACACGGTAAAGCTGCGGACACCGTTATAACCGGAAAAGCCATAGCCTCCATATAGGAACGGATCATTGAAGCCATAGAGATAGCGGTGACGCCCGTAATAGCCGCCGAATCGACTGGGGGGATAAAATGGGTCATAATCGGCGACAACTTTGTCCCGTCCCTTGTCGATGTCATAGTCCATGCTGACGATCAGTTCTGCCGCTGCCGGATCGGCACTGCGCCGGTAGCCTAGATCGATCATGCGCTGTTCGACCAAGGCTGCATATTGACCAAATTCCAAGCCGCCGGATAGTTCCGGATCAGCGGCAACCACCGCAAAGCTTTGGCCAGTGGTGTCTGGAAGGGCGACAAACCGCTGGACATCTGCACGAAACGGCGTTGCACAAGCTCCCAGAGTCAGGACGGCAAGCGGAGCAAGCAACGACAGCCCTTTGCGTGCAAAGCCATTTTTAGCGAAAAGAGTCATGTTTCTTCCTTCAGATTACCCAGAATCATTTCCTATATGATAGAAAAACCGGGCTGAACCAACTTTGAACGACCGCAGAATGACGCTCTGGGGTCAGCTTGGACCCTTTCGGAGCAACTTGCACAAGAAAAAACAAGGCCGACAGCGGGATTCTGGCATCAAGTACCGACTATTTGGCGACCGAAACGTTCCAACCGGATGCCGATCAGGCGGCAATTGGACAAAAGAAAACCCGCCACAACCGGGCGGGTTTTTCTGTGTAGATTAGAAAGGTTGCTTAAGCTGTTTGCAGCGCGGCAACCCGCTTTGTCAGACGGCTGAATTTCCGCGAAGCCGTATTCTTGTGATACAGACCTTTGCTCACACCGCGCGCCAATTCAGGCTGTACGGCCTTCAGCGCTGCTGCTGCGACGTCTTTATCGCCGGACTCAACTGCCGCGTCCACGGCCTTGATCTTGGTGCGGATCTGGCTCAGGCGATTTTTATTGATCGCGGTGCGGCGCGTGTTGCGACGGATACGTTTTTTTGCTTGCGGCGTATTAGCCATGAAAAACCCTCAAAATCTGAAATTAAATGCCGGGACGTTGCGTAGCGCTTCCGGCTCAAGACGGCGGCCAATAGCGTGACAGCCGATTCCCGTCAATAGCTTAGTGAACCGCTTATTTCTGGCATTGCGAACAGTAAAAGGTCGACCGGCCACTATCGACTCGCCGCCGCACCAGAGCGCCGCAGTTACAGGCCTCCCCTTCTCGCCCGTAGACCCGCCAGTCCTTGGCAAAATAGCCCAGTTCACCGTCCGGCTGCACGAAATCGCGCAAAGAAGAACCGCCGGCTGCGATCGCCGCGATCAATACCTGCTTGATCGAGGCAACAAGCCGTTCATAGCGCGGTTTTGAAATCGCACCGCCTCTCAAGCTTGGCGATATGCCCGCCATGTGCAGTGCTTCGCACACGTAAATATTGCCGAGTCCCGCAACCGTCCGCTGGTCGAGAAGCAGCTGCTTGATCGGCGCTTTGCGGTCCCTGGTAGCCACTTTCAGATAGCCACCGGTAAAATCGTCACCCAGCGGCTCGGGGCCCATCAGCACGAACGGCTTGTAGCTACCAAGTTCCTCTGAGCGCACTATATCCAGCGAGCCGAATCGCCGCGGATCATTGAGAGCCAGCCGGTGACCCGCTGCCGTCTCGATCAGCAGATGATCATGCTTGCCGATATCCTCGGGGTCGATCCGCCAGCGACCCGACATCCCGAGATGGAAGATCATCACATCGCCCCGATCGGTCTCGATCAATCCATATTTCGCCCGTCTGCCCAGCGAAGTCACCACCGCCCCGGTCATCCGCTGCCGCAGATCAACCGGAATCGGCCAGCGCAGATCCGCGCGGCGTGGTTCAACCAGGGTGAGCCGCTGCCCTTCGAGCACCGGCCGCAATCCGGCGACGGTGGTTTCCACTTCTGGCAGCTCGGGCATTGCAATTCTCATCCGTTACGGTCCAATGGGCAGCTACAGAGTGATTGCAGTGCTGCCAAGGCTCGTCTACTCGGGATTTTAAAGAAAAATCAGCACAGGCAAGAAATGGCTATCGAAAGCAAAACCGTCTCCTTCGGCTATGAAGAGGTCGACGAAAGCGAAAAGACCGGCAAGGTCGGCGCGGTCTTCTCCAGCGTTGCCTCCAAATATGATGTGATGAACGACGCGATGAGCGCCGGAACCCATCGCCTGTGGAAAGATCGCTTCGTGCGCCGCGTCAAGCCGCGCGCCGGCGAGAATATTCTTGATATGGCTGGCGGCACTGGCGACATCGCCTTTCGTATGGTCGACAGCGATGCGAATATCACGGTTGCCGATATTAATGCCGAAATGCTGGCAGAAGGCGTCGAACGGGCGCTTCAGAAAGACGAAACGCGGCTGGTCTGGAGCCAGCAAAACGCCGAGGAGCTGAATTTCCCCGACGCCCATTTCGACGCCTACACGATCGTCTTTGGCATCCGGAACGTCACTCATATCGACAAGGCGCTGGCCGAAGCGCACCGCGTGCTGAAATATGGCGGGCGTTTCTATTGCATGGAATTTTCCCAGACCAACTGGCCCGGCTTTGACAAGATCTACGAAACCTATTCCCACAAGATCCTGCCCAAGGTCGGCAAGGCTGTCGCGAATGACGAAGCGAGCTATCGCTATCTTGCCGAATCGATTGCGAAATTCCCGCCGATGGAAAAATTCCGCGCGATGATTGAGGCGGCCGGATTCAGCCAGACCAAGGTGGAGCCGATGATGGGCGGACTGGTCGCGATTCATAGCGGCTGGAAAGCTTGAGCGCCTACAACGCATGACCAGCGCCCGCACTCATATATTCCGCCTGCTCAAATGGGGCCGTACGCTCGCCAAACATGGCGCGCTGCGCGATCTGGAGAGGCACAAGGCCACACCACCGCAAGTCCGCCGCCTGTTCCGCATCGCCCGGATCGGTACGTTCCAGCCGAAGGAGCCGAATTACTCGGCTGCGTTGCAAGCTATCGGCCCCGCTGCGATCAAGCTGGGCCAGACACTGGCTACCCGGCCAGACGTGATTGGTGAGGCAGCCGCCCGCGACTTACTGCAATTGCAAGACAGCCTGCCACCCGTGCCCTTCGACCAGATTCGCGACGAGATCGAACTCAGCCTCGGCAAGTCTCTGGACGAGCTATACAGCTATATAGACCCTGACCCGGTGGGTGCCGCTTCGATCGCCCAAGTGCATCGCGCGACCACGCTGGAAGGCAAGGATGTTGCCGTCAAGGTGCTGCGTCCCGGTATCATCAAGAAATTCAATCAGGATATCGAAACCTACGAATGGGCTGCCGCTCATTTGGAGGCTCTCGGCGGCGAGGCCAAACGCCTCCGTCCACAACTGGTCATCGCCAATTTCCGCCGCTGGACGATGCGCGAACTCGACCTTCGCAGAGAAGCCGCGAGCGCCTCCGAGCTGGCCGAGCATATGGCTCAAGTCGATCAATATGAGATTCCGGCGATTGACTGGGACCGGACTTCAGGCCGCGTGCTGACGCTCGACTGGGTAGACGGCGTTAAAATCTCGAATCGCGATGCGCTGGTCGCAGCAGGCCACGATCTGGATGCCATTGCCAACCGGCTGGTCCACACTTTCCTCAAACAGGCGATCGAGGCCGGCTATTTCCACGCCGATATGCACCAGGGCAATCTGTTCGTGAAAGCCGATGGCACGATTGTCGCGATCGATTTTGGCATCATGGGTCGGATCAACAAGAAAGCGCGCGTCTGGCTCGCAGAGATCCTCTACGGGCTGACCACCGGTAACTACCGGCGGGTCGCGGAAATCCATTTCGAAGCGCAATATGTTCCGGATCATCACAGCATGGAAGATTTCGCCACCGCCTTGCGCGCGGTCGGTGAGCCAATGCGGGGCAAGCCGGTCAGCGAATTGTCGGTCGGCGACATGCTCGACGGGCTGTTCGCCATCACCCGCGATTTCGACATGGAAACCCAGCCGCATCTGCTGCTGCTGCAAAAGACGATGGTGATGGTCGAGGGGATTGCCACCGATCTCAACCCGCAAATCAATATGTGGGATACCAGCGGTCCTTATGTGAAACAATGGATTCGTGGGGAACTGGGACCGGAAGCGGCGATTGCCGATCGGATCAATGACGACCTCGACACGCTCCTGCTGCTCCCCGATATTGTCCGGCGTCTTGACGCCCAGCTCCCCCGCCAAGGCGGCGCGCCACCGCCACCGCCGGTTGCCGACGTCGAGCTGATCTGGGAGAAGCGGAAGAAGGGCGATGGTGGCGGGTTCTGGCGTTATATGGTAACAGCCATCGTCGCTGGGGCCATTGGCGCAGGCACCATGTTCATTTGGGGATAAGCCGATGAAGTTTTCATTCCTATATTGGGTTCTTACCGTCGCATTTGCCGCTGCAACTCTTCCCGCATTCCCGGCTCACGCGAATGATCAGCAGAATATATTCGATCTGGTAGAAGGGGCATGGACCGCTTCGGGCAATAGCTTTGGTCCAGATGTGAAATCGGAAATGATCTGGTCGAAAACGCTGGACGGCCAATTTTATAAAATTGACTATCGCATCATTATTATGGACCCGGCGACCGACAAGACATTCACCGGTATCGGTCACTATCTGGACACGGATTCCAATGCTACTGTCGGCTATTGGGCTGATAACAGTGGCGACCTCCATCCGCTCAGCGTGACAATCGAACAAGCGGCTATCATTTCGATCTGGGGCGTCGCCGGCGGGAAATTGGGGCGAACGGAATATCGGCTGATGGATGACGGGCAAATCCAGGTCACCGACTGGTTATTGACCAAAGAGGGCTGGCGAGAGTTTAACAGGGCCAGCTTCGTACGGAAACCTTGATAGACATGGCTGTATCCAAACATATTCTTCTGATCATCGGTGGCGGAATTGCCGCCTACAAGGCAGCAGAACTCATCCGCCTGATCAAGAAATCCGGCATGACGGTGCGCTGTGTGCTAACCGAATCGGGAGCGCAATTTGTCACCCCGATGACGCTGGCGGCGCTGTCTGAAAACGAAGTGCACACAACTCTCTGGTCGCTCAAGGACGAGACAGAGATGGGCCACATCCAATTGTCCCGCGAAGCCGACCTGATCGTTATATGTCCCGCAACCGCCAATCTGCTGGCCAAGATGGTGGGCGGTATCGCTGACGATCTGGCCACGACTCTGCTGCTTGCCACCGATGCGCCCGTGCTGGCCGTCCCTGCGATGAATGTCCGCATGTGGCAGCATGCGGCGACGCAGCGCAATATCGCTCAGCTCAGGTCAGACGGCATCATGGTGATGCACCCCGATGAGGGCGATATGGCATGCGGCGAATATGGGCCAGGTCGGCTGCCAGAGCCAGAGTCGGTGATGCGGGAAATCGTAAATTGCCTCAGCGGCGAGACAGGTGTTCATGGACAGAATGAACTTGGGCCCAACCCGCTTGACGGACAGCCCGCCTTCGCGCCCAACCAGCATCGTCCGCTGCGCGGCAAGCATGTCCTGGTCACAGCTGGCCCGACGCATGAACCGATCGATCCAGTGCGCTATATCGCCAACCGCTCCTCCGGACGCCAGGGCTTTGCCATTGCCGCCGCGGCTGCCGATGCCGGGGCGCGGGTGACTCTGGTGGCGGGACCCGTACACTTGCCGACACCGGCGGGTGTCATGCGTATCGATGTCGAAACCGCGGTCGAGATGGAACAGGCCGTGCACGACGCGCTGCCCGCGGATGTAGCGATCATGGTCGCTGCAGTCGCCGACTGGCGCGCGGACAGCCAGTCCGGGCAGAAGATCAAGAAAGACGGCGCGGCACCCGCAACGCTCAAGCTGACCGAGAACCCCGACATATTGGCTGGCTTGGCCCGGCACGAACAACGGCCCGCGTTGCTGATCGGCTTTGCTGCCGAAACGGAGAAAATTGCCGAACATGCGAAAGCGAAACTCGAGAAAAAATCCTGCGATTGGATCGTCGCCAATGATGTGTCCGGTCCGATTGGTGAAAGCGTGATGGGCGGAACCGACAATAGCGTCCATATTGTCACTGGCACCGGCACGGAAATCTGGGAACGGCTGCCGAAGATGGAAGTCGCGCGCCGGCTGATTGCGAAAATCGGTGAGGAACTTGCCTGATGTTTGAACCCATCGATATTGCCGTCAAACGGCTGGATCGCGCTGGCGATCTGCCGCTTCCTTCTTATGAGACGGATGGTTCCGCTGGCATGGATGTGCGCGCCGCCGACGCGCTGACAATCGCGCCCGGCAAGCGCGAACTGGTCGGAACAGGGTTCGCATTTGCCATCCCGGCTGGTTACGAGATCCAGGTACGCCCCCGTTCCGGGCTGGCCCTTAAACAAGGGATCAGCCTGCCCAATTCGCCCGGCACCATAGACAGCGATTATCGCGGCGAGTTGAAGGTCATCCTGATCAATCACGGCGATGAGGATTTTGTCGTCGAGCGTGGTGACCGGATTGCGCAGATCGTCGTCGCCCCAGTTCAGCGCGGCATTCTCGTCGAAGTGGCAGATCTGGACGAAACGCAGCGGGGGTCTGGCGGTTTTGGCTCAACCGGAGTATAAATAGGCTTTGGAATCGTTTTTGAAGAGGTGATGTGATGATTAATATTGTAGCTGCCATTGCACTTTCAGGCGCCTTCGCTGCCGCCGACGACATTGAAATTAACGAGCTTTCGGCCGATTTTTACAATCTTGAACTCGCTCAGTTCACGAAAAGACTGCCCGTTCTCGAACGGCATGAAAGAGAAGCGGAACGCATTGCCAAAAAGGCCGATTGCCAGTTGACCACTGATATTGGCTGGGTCCACGCCCGGGTCGATGTAGCGCTGGAAGTCTCCCCCGAAGGCCGTGTGACGAAGGTCGTTCCGGTCGAAACAGGCTGCCGGCCGCTGGAAACTTATGTGATCGCGCATCTGACGAAATATGCCGGACACGACGGCGCGATCAAGCGCACCGGCGACCAGAAATGGTACCGTCAGGCGATCACCTTCCGCTGGCCTGAATGAGTCCACTCACTGACGAACAGCTGGACCGCTATGCCCGCCATATCGTGCTCAAGGATATTGGCGGCAGCGGGCAGAAGAAGATACTGGACGCGCATATATTGGTCATCGGTGCGGGCGGGATTGGCTGTCCCGCCATTCAATATCTCGCGGCGGCGGGAATCGGGGCGTTGACCATCATTGATGATGATGTGGTGTCGCTTTCGAATTTGCAGCGGCAGGTTTTATTTTCCGAAAATGACATTGGCAAAGCGAAAGTTGAAGTTGCCAAAGTTGCCGCCAATCGTATCAATCCGGATGTTGCAATAACTACAATAAATCAAAGACTTACCGCGCAGCAATTGGTAGAGGACGCCGCAGCATTTTTTGCCCCGTTTGACGCGATTATCGACGGCACCGATAATTACCAGACCCGCCTTTTGGTCTCCGATCTCTCGCTCGCTCACCGCGTACCGCTGGTTTCCGCGGCGATCGGGCAGTTTCAGGGGCAGCTGGGTACGTTCCGCGGCTGGGAGGATGACAAGCCCTGCTATCGCTGCTTTGTCGGCGACGCGCTCGACCCCGACGATTGCGACAATTGCAGCGAAGTTGGCGTTCTCGGCGCGATGGTCGGTCTGATGGGCAGTTTCGCGGCGATGGAGGCGATCCGGGTGGTCACCGGCTTTGGCCAGGACCCGGCTGGAAAACTCCAGCTTTTCGACGGGTTGGCGCCCTCGATGCGCAGCATCAACCTGCCCAAGGACCCGCATTGCAAGAGTTGCGGCACAGTAGCAACTTGAATCTGGCAACTTAATTCTGGCAACTCAAGTCTGGCCCAACTTGATTGCGCTTTGCCCGAACTTGCCTAAGATACAAGAAACTCGGGGAGGACCATCATGACATTACCGGTAACCGCATTAGCCGCCGCGATCTGCGCGCTGCTGCTGATCTTCATGAAGTTCAAGGTGATCGGCCAGCGCGTCCGGACCGAGACCATGTTCGGTGCCGGTGAAGACGCGAAAATGAAAATGGTCCGCGGCACCCATGCCAATCTCGCCGAGAACGCGCCGATTGCGCTGATCCTGATGGCGCTGCTGGAAATGACCAGCGCCCACCACTGGACGCTGACCGGACTGGCGGCGCTGTTCCTGATCGCACGGGTGCTGCATATCTACGGCATGTACCAGCATCACGGCAATGGCTCGGTGCGCTTCCGCCAGGCCGGGGTGATGGGCACGACGATTGCGATTGTCGCCATGGCGCTGTGGGTGCTCTATCTGTTTGTGACGGTGAATTTGTAGAGCCCCTCGCGTCCGCTACATCTCGACAGCGGACATTGGCTTCGGTTGTTTTAACGGCAGCAACTGGGTGGGAAGCTGCCGTTAATTTATGCGGTTGAAAACGCCTCCCATTTCCTGAAAGCAGTCATTAAAAAGTATTGTTTCAACAGTCTGCTTATTATAATCGAACCCTATGTCAGTATCAGCTCAATCAACTATGCGCCTCAGCCATAAGAACGGCGGGCCGGGGGTTGTTATTTCAGGAATTGTCTGGATTTTGGCGGCCGCCACCACCTACATGGACAGTTTCTCTACAGGTATCCTGGTCTTTTTTGTTGGTGGAATGCTCATCCACCCAGTGTCACTTTTAATTTCGAGCAAAATAAAAAGGGAAGAAGTCATTCCAGACAAGCAGTTGACGCGCTTAGCCGTGTTCACCCTACCTATATTATTTGGTGGGCTATATCTGGCTTATGTGATGTCACAGCAGCAAGAAGCTTTGTTCTTCCCAATCATGGCGGCAGCCATCGGTATTCGATATCTCGTGTTTCAAAAGATATATGGGATTGGAAGCTTTGTTACTCTGGGCGCTACGCTCATCATTATCGCTATCGTAGCTACAACCCAAAATACAGAATTGGCTTTGGTTCCGCTTGCAGTAGGTATTGTAGAGATAATATTTGGGATTTGGATCACTAAACTAACAACTGCTGATTAGTGTCTGCAATTGCGCTTATTCTGTTGAAAAACTCGAAGTCGGTCGGACTGACGCCAATTTTTGGCAACAATAATTCAAAATGATCTGAT